>MWEZ01000006.1 GCA_002071335.1 Verrucomicrobia bacterium ADurb.Bin018 | reverse complement strand
AGCCCCGCGCCCCCTGCGCATGATGGCCGCAATGACTAATCCGAATGACCTGGCCCGCCGGTTGGCAGAGCTTTTCCGCTTGCCCGGCTACCGCCCCCTCCCCGAACGTGATTTGGCCAAGCGCCTGCTGCTGCCCCCCGGCCAGCGGGGCGCATTGCGCCGTGCCTTGCGCGATATGGCCGAGCAAGGCACGGCCGCCACTTATGGCGACGGGCGCTGGGGTGCACCCACCGGCGGCGCGCAGACCATCACCGGCACGTATCAGGCACGGCTCAATGGCTCCGGTTGGCTGTTGCCCGACACTCCCGACGAAAAACCCTGCTGGCTGGAACCGACATCCATTCTGGGCGCAGTGCATGGCGACCGCATCGCTGCGCGATTCATCCCACGCACGCCCGACATGTGGATTCCCGGCGCCCGCCCCGAAACCAAAGCCGCGCGGCTCACACAGATTCTCGAACGCCCGCGCGCGCAGGCCGTGGGCACTGTGCAGTGGAGCGCGCGTGGCGTGCATTTGCTGCCGCGCGACCCATTGCTGCCCACGCCCATCATGCTTACCGATCCGCCCGCCAAGCTTAAACCGCTGCGGGGTCACTTGATTCTGGCCAGCCTCTCCCCCGCCCCCGCCCCCCCCACCCGTCCTGTAACCGCCCGCTTTCAGGAAGACCTCGGCCAGCCAGATGACCCGCACAACGACATTCCTGCGCTGCTCAAGGATCACGGCGTGGAAGAAAACTTCCCGCTGGAAGTGCAACGCGCGGCGCGGCAGGTCGCCACGTCGGTTCGCCGCACTCCTGGGCCGCGTCGCGTGGATTTGCGTGACCGGCTGATCCTCACCATTGACCCCGCCTCCGCGCATGACCAAGACGACGCCATTTCCATCGCGCGCCTGCCCGATGGCCGCTGGCAGTTGGGCGTACACATCGCGGATGTCGCCGCGTATGTGGAACCCGACTCGGCCATTGACCGTGAGGCGCGCCGCCGCGGCAACAGCACTTATCTGGTGGACCGCGTCATTCGCATGTTGCCGCGCGACCTCACCGTCAAGGTGTGCAGCCTGCGCCCCAACGAGGACCACTTGGCCCACACCGTGGAGTTGATCTTCGACGACACTGGCCGGCTCCACCAAAGCAAAACCTACCGTTCGCTCATCCGCACCCGCGCCGCGCTCAGCTATGAAGCCGTGCAGCGTTACTTTGACACCGGCGCGTGGCCGGAACTCGCCCCCGAAATCCGCGCCACGGTGGACCATCTGCGCCACTTGGCGGGGCAAATCCGCGCGCGCCGTTTCGAGGCTGGCGCGCTCGATTTCGCCATGCCGGAAGTGCAGTGCATCCTGGATGCCCAAGGAACACCCACCGGCTTCCAGCGGCGCGATGCCATCGAGGCCTACGTGCTGATCGAAGAGTGCATGTTGGCGGCCAATCAGGTCGTGGCCCGTAAAATCCGGGCGGCGGGCCTCCCCGCGCCATACCGCATTCACCTGCCGCCTACGCCGGAAAAATGGGCGCGGATGGCCAGCGAGTTGCACGCCCTCGGCATCCGGACCACGCCCGCGCGCGCCGCAGACCTGAACCGGATTGCCCGCCGCGTGGCCGGCCAGCCGGCGGAGCACATGGTCACGCTTGCCATGCTGCGCAACATGCCGCGAGCCATCTATGCCGCGGACTGCCAGCCGCACTTCGGCCTCGGTTTCGACTGCTACGCGCATTTCACCTCGCCCATCCGGCGCTATCCCGATTTGGTGCTGCACCGGGTTCTCCTCGCCATCGAGGAAGGCCGCCCCCCGCCCTACTCCGCCGAAGAAATCGCCTCGTTGGCCCGTCATTGCTCCGAAACTGAAGCGGAGTCCGCCGAGTTGGAAGCCGAATCCATTTTGCTCAAACGTATCCAGTATTATGCCGCGCAAATGGCGCAGGGCCGCACCGGGCCCTTCGCCGGCAGCATTATCGCGCTGAATCCCAAAGGCCTCCTCGTGGAACTGAACGATTCCCTCCAAACCGGCCTGTTGCCGTATCGGGCACTTGGCCGCCAACAGTACGTGCTGGCCGCCGACGGCCTCGCCGCCACCGCGCTGCGCGGCAAGACCTACCGCCTCGGCCAAACCCTCCACGTGCAACTCGCCACTGTGGATGAAAAACGGCGACGCATTGATTTCGCGCCTGCCGATCTCCCCACCCCCCGCGCCCCTGCCAAAAAAAAGTGCGCAACGCCCGATAATGACGTTGACACACCGCAGCCAAAAACCGAAAAACACACCCCAACGGGCCAACGTGTCAGTGGCTCGCAAAGGAGAAAGACAAAATGAGGAAACTGGTACTGTTGAGCATCATCGGGTTGTATGCCGGAGCATGGGTCGCCGGTGCGGCAGACGCCAACCTGGAACTGAACATCTTGTCCGCCTACGTCAACTACGGACAAGTGGGTAACGACGAAGCGGTATTCCAGCCCAGCTTCGATGTCGCCGGGCCCTACGGCTTTGGCTTCAATCTGTGGGCCAACATGGACCTGACGGATAACGCCCGCTCTTGGTGGCCCAACACTGCCGGCGAGTGGAGCGAGCTGAACTTGGAACTTAACTGGACCGCGCCCTTGGAAGGCCCCGTCTCGCTGACACTGGGCGGCGTCTATTTCGCCTATCCGCAGCAAGCCAGCGAAGTGCTCATCCCGGAAGATTCCGGCGAAGTCATCGTGCAGCCCCATCCCGCCGACGGTGGCTACGAGGTGTATATCCTCGTCGAAGCCGAGGATGTCCTGCTTTCGCCGCGCGCCCAGTTCTATCACGACCTCGGCAACGCCGACGACTGGCATGCGGAACTTGCCATCGGCCACACGATTGAGCTGACCGCCGCGCTGTCGCTGGACCTGACCGCCATTCTCGGCATGGCCGGCAAGTATTACGTGGAAGACAACTTCGGCTCCGATGCCGGCGATGCCATCACCCACGCCCAGTTCGAGGCCACGCTCAACTACGCGCTCAACGAGAAAATCACCCTCGGCCTCACTGGCGCCTTCATGACCATTCTGGATAGCGACATCCGCGACGACGTCAAGGAATCTGACATTTATCCCGATGTAGATTTCTTCTTCGGTGGCTTGACCATCGGCTACACGTTCTAGCGCCAACCGCGTCACGCAACGCGCTCCGGCATCCGGAGCGCGTTTTTTTATGGCCTGAGCTCCTCATTGGGACACCCAATAACTTCGCTGCCCACAACATTCTGACACATATCCGAAATAATCAGATTTGCCAGATAAAAACGGTTGATTTCACTTATAATTATAAGTGAAATCAAGGGCCACAAAATAAAATGTAACATGTTGTTCTAGAAAGGAATACGACCATTTCAACTCCAAAATACAACTGGACGCGGTCGTAGCTGTTTTTTTTATCGGACTTTTGTGGGGTGCGAATGGTTGAGGGAGGAAACCTTCCCGCTGGGAAAGGCAGGAATATCTTCGGCCGTTTCGGTGCTACAAATCCCCGCAACACGCGTCGGTTTCCGGCGTGTGTTTTTTTGTTCTTACCAGACGCCAGGGCTGGGTGTGCCGCATGCCCGGCAGGAGCCGCCGGAATCCAACCCGACGCTCCGGGCGGCGAAGCCGTCGCGCGTGATGAGCGTGGCCCCGCACGACGCGCAGCGGGTCGTGGCTACATCCGGCGCGGCCACATTGCCCAGATACGCATGCCGCAACCCGTTCGCGCGGGCAACGCGTTCTGCACGGCGCAAGGTGGCCAGCGGCGTGGACGATAAATCCTGCCGCTCGCCCGCCGGATGGAACGCGCTGAAATGCTGTGGCACATCCGGGCCAAGATTTTCTGTCACCCACTTGGTCAGTTCATCCAACTCCGCGTCCGAATCGTTGAGGCCGGGAATCAGGAGCGTGGTCAACTCCAGCCAGCAGGAGGTTTCCTGCCGAATGGCCAACAGCGTATCCAGCACCGGCGTCAGCCGCGCACCACAATACCGCCGATAAAAATCATCCCGCAGGGATTTCAAATCCACGTTGGCCGCGTCCATTTGCCCAAAAAATTCGCCGCGCGATTCGGGCGAAAAATATCCGGCCGTCACCGCCACCATTTTGATGCCGCGCGCGTGGGCGGCGGCCGCGATGTCGAGGGCATATTCCGCCCACACCGCAGGCTCGTTGTACGTCGCCGCAATGGCCGGCAACTGGTTGTGCACCGCCATGTCCACGATCTCTTCCGGCAGCGTCGGCCGACCAGTCGCTTGCCGGCGAGGCGTGGGATGGCTCAGTTCCCAGTTCTGGCAAAACTGGCACGCCAAATTGCACCCCAGTGTGCCCACCGAAAGGATCCGGCTACCCGGCAAAAAATGATAGAGCGGCTTTTTCTCGATAGGGTCCACTTGCAGGGCCATCGGCTGACCCCAGGTTTCGGCCATAAGCGTGCCCCCGTGATTCACCCGCCCGAAGCAGCGGCTCCGCGCGCCCACCGCCAACCGGCAGCGGTGCGGACACAGCACACACCGCACCGCGCTGTTTTCGGCTGCTTCCCAAAAGCGCGCAGTTTTCATGGCCGCCCTGGCTTCGGGGCCAGCGCGCGCTCCACGGCCTGCCAGATCAGTCGCGCGCAGGCCAGCCGCGCCGGATATTTCTCCAGTCCGTTGAACATCTGAAAATCGCCCCATGCCTCTTCAAAACCGCTTTGCCCGAGCCGCGAATAAAACGCCGCCGCCAACCCGGCAATCTCCGCCGCTGTTTTGCCAACCAGCCGCGGCACCGCCAGAGAAGCCGCCGCCTGGCACACCGCGCAGCCGTGCGTTTCGTGCGTCAAGCCGGCCAACGCGCCTTCGGGCGTCCACGTCAGCTTCACGCGGATTTCGTCGCCGCAGGCGGAGTTGAACACCTCCGCATCCTCGGTGCCCGGCGGTATCGTCCCCGCACCTGCCGGCGCACGGGCGTGGGCCAACAATTTTTCCTGATAGATTCCGTTCATGTGAACAACTCTTGCGCGGCGCGCACACCGGCCACCAGCCGCGCCACTTCGTCGCGCGTGTTATACGGCGCAAAACTCGCGCGAACCACCGATGGCGTACCCAAACGCCGCAGCAGCGGTTGCGCGCACAAGTGGCCCGCGCGCACCGCCACGCCGCGGTCATCCAGCACTTGCGCCACATCGTGCGCGTGCACCCGGTCCACGCTAAAACTCACCA
This sequence comes from Verrucomicrobia bacterium ADurb.Bin018, assembly GCA_002071335.1. Taxonomy (GTDB): domain Bacteria; phylum Verrucomicrobiota; class Kiritimatiellia; order CAIQIC01; family Lenti-01; genus CAZNGD01. The sequence goes on along the minus strand of MWEZ01000006.1, from coordinate 32,750 downwards.
ACGCCACCCGCCCCTCCCGCGGCCCCCACACCTGCACGCCCGGCAGTGCCGCCAACTGCTCTGCCGCCTCCCGCGCCAACTGATTGACGTGCGCATGCGCCGCTGCCGGCAGGCCACGCAGCCATTCGATGGCCGCCGCCAGCCCCACCGCACCCGCCGCGTTGGGCGTGCCGCCCTCGAAGCGCGCGGGCACTTCCGCCCATTGCGCCGAACGCTCATCCACCCGGCTAATCATCTCCCCGCCGAAAATCAGCGGCTCCATTTGTGTCAGCCATTCCTGCCGCCCCCACAGCACGCCGATGCCGAACGGGCCATACATTTTATGGCCGGAGAACGCGAAGAAATCGCAATCCATCTGCGCCACGTTTGTCGGCAGGTGGGCCACGCCCTGCGCGCCATCCACCACCACGCGCGCCCCCGCCGCGTGGGCCGCCGCGCAAATCTCCGCCACATCATTCACGGCGCCCAGCACGTTGGAGACCCACGTCACCGCCACCCACTTGGTCCGCCGCGCGGCCAGCCTCTTGCGGAAAGCCGCGACATCCAACCGCCCATCCGGCAGCAGCGGGATCACCCTCAGCGCAGCATTCATTGCCCGCGCCACCTGCTGCCACGGCACCCAGTTGCTATGGTGCTCCGCCGCCGAAACCCAAATCTCGTCGCCGGGCCCGATCTCCCAGCGGGCCATCCCCGCCGCCACCAAATTGAGTGCCGCCGTCGTGCCGGCGGTGAACACCACTTCGTCCGCCGACCGCGCGCCGATAAACTGCGCCACGGCCAGCCGCGCGCGCTCATAGGCTGTGGTGGCCTCGGCCCCCAGCCGGTGCACGCTGCGCCGCGGGTTGGCGTTGTGCCGCCGATAGAACTGCGCCATCGCCTTGAGCACGGCCTCCGGGCGCTGCGTGGTCGCCGCGTTGTCCAGCCACGCCAGCTCGCGATTCAGAATCGCGAAATGCGGCCGCAGGGTCGCCGGCTCGAACGACGGCTCCGGTACGGCTCCTGACGCCTGTGAATTCATTACACCTTGCCCTCGGGCATCATCATGCTACAGTTTTCGTCCATGCGCAAGGACATCGGCTGGCAGGAACACCAAGAAGACGCCAAATACGAAATCCGCGTCACGTTTGACGGCGGCGGGCGCATCCGCTGGCGGCGCATCACCAAACGCATGGAGCGCTGGGAAACCTTTGAGCCCACCCCCGCTCACTGGCAGCTTTTGCTGGAAAAAATGCAGGCCCGCTACGTCCGCCGTCAGGCCCCCTACAAGGATTTGCAGCTTGTGGAGCGGCTCGCCGCCGCCAACCCGCTGCCCCCCGCGGAAGCATGAAAGTCATTTGGGCCATCGCGTTGCAAGCGTTGCGGCTGACGTTCCGCTCGCGGATCGTGCTGGTGCTGGCCCTGCTGCTGGGCGCGGCCATCTGCCTGCTGCCCGCCACCATTCGCAGCGATGGCACCCCCGCCGGCCTCATCCACCTGCACCTGGCCTACACCCTCGGCAGCGCTTCGTTTCTGTTGACCCTTGCCACGCTATGGGCCGGCTGCGCAGCCATAGCCCAGGAAGCCGACGACAAAACCCTGCAACTCCTCTTGGCCAAACCTGTGCCGCGCACGCACGTCTGGCTCGGCAAATGGCTCGCACTGCTGCTGCTGAACGCGCTGTTGCTCGCGCTGGCCGGCAGCACATCTGCACTAACCCTGCGTTACAAGCTACGCCACGGTGGCTTCGCGCCGGAGGATCTCGCGCAAGCCCACGCCACCACGCTTACCGCGCTCGCCACCACCACCGCCCCCCTGCCCGACATCACTGCCGATGTCGAAGCCGAATACACGCATCTCCGCGCCCGCCGCGCCCTCCCCCCCGACGCCCCGCCCGCTGTCGTGCGCGACAGCATCCGCCGCACGCGCCTCGCCCAGCTCTACTCCCTCGCTGCCGGTGCTACCCGCTTGTGGTCCTTCCCGCAACCGCCCGCCGCCACGCGCCAACTGGTGCAATTTTCCTGCGACTCCTCCATCCCCGGCGCCGTGGAAATCCAAGGCACCGTGCGCCTGCACAGCGGCGACTACACCGCCAGCCGCGACTTTTCCGCCATGGCCGGCACGCCACAAACCATCATCTTCGACAACGTCCCCGCCGCCGCCGTCATCACCGTGGACGTGGTCAACCGCGCCCCCGCCAACTCCACGTTGTTTTTTGAACCGGCCGCCGGCCTCACCCTGCGCACACCGGTCGGCGCTTTTGCCGGCAACTACCTGCGTGCGCTGGCCCTGCTCTTTTTGCGCCTCGCGCTGTTTGCGGCCATTGGCGTCACCCTCGGCACTTTGTTCTCCCTGCCGGTGGCCTCGTTCCTCGCGCTGGTGCTGATTCTCGTGCTGCAGCTTTCCAGCTTCGTCAGCAGCGCCGCGCAAACCGACCGCGCCACCTTTGTGGCCAACGTCGCGCAATTCGGCGGCGGCCACGCCCACGATGACGCCGCCCCCGCGCCCTCGCTCCTGGCCCGCGGCGTGGCCAACGTCCTCTACGTCACCTACCGCGGCACTTGGTACGCCCTGCGCCCGCTGCTCGACGACCACACGCTCGACCAACTCGCTACCGGCACCCACCTGCCGCCACGCCATGTCCTGCGCGCGCTGCTGGTGCAAGGCCTCGGCCTGCCCGCACTGCTGGCGCTGATCGCCACCGCCGTCCTGAAAACCCGCGAATGGGCCCTCCCCAACTCCACATGAACATCCACCCGCCAACTTTTTCCACAGTGTGGAAAAATCCCCGCAAAGTCGTTCCATTGCGTGGAAAATTCGCTGAAACTTTTTCCATTGCGTGGAAAAATCGGACATGTTTTTCCACAGTGTGGAAACTTTTTTTCCACAGTGTGGAAAAATTTGGGCTGCGGGGCGTTGTTTTTTCCACAGTGTGGAAAACTTTTTTCCACGGTGTGGAAAAATTTGGGCTGCGGGGCGTTGTTTTTTCCACAGTGTGGAAATTATTTTTCCACAGCGTGGAAAAGTATGCCGCTGACTTGGGTGGAGCCGTAGCATGAGGGGATGGCGCGGCATTTGGTGGGTGTTGGCGCTGGTGGCGCTGCTGCTGGCCGGGGCGTTCAATACGCGCCTGCTGGCGTTGCGGAGTCGCGCGCACCTCACGCTGGCCCCGCCCACGCGCAACCTGCCGCCATCCGTCGCGCTGACCACCGTGGTGCTGGGCGGCTTCCGCGGCGTGCTGGCGGACATCCTCTGGATGCGCGCCGGCCGCTTGCAGGACGAGGGCCGCTTCTTCGAGCTGGTGCAATTGTCCGACTGGATCGCCAAGTTGCAGCCGCGCAGCCCGGCCATCTGGGCGTATCACGCGTGGAACATGGCCTACAATATCTCCGCGCTGATGCCGGCCAACGCCGACCGCTGGCGCTGGGTGCGCGATGGCATCGTGCTGTTGCGCGATGAGGGCCTCGCTGCCAATCCCGGCTCCGCCCGCCTTTATCAGGAATTGGCGTGGCTTTTCCTGCACAAGCTTGGCACCGATTCCGACCACGCGGCGGCATACTACCGCGAGCAATGGGCCGCGGAAGTCGCCAGCGGCGCGGTGAACCTCGATCCGGCGCGCGTGGCCGCCATCGAGCGCGAGTTCGGCGCGCTGGATTGGCACACACCACAGGCGCAAGCCATCTATTGGGCCATGGCCGGGCTGCCTTTTGCCCGCGCGGATTTTGATGACCTCTCCTTACGCCGCATGGTGTATCAGGCGCTGCTGCAGCTCATCGCACAGGGACGCCGCGATTTGATCCCCCCCACGATTCGATTTGTCCGCGAGACCGCGCAGCGGCACCCCAGCATCGGCGCGCTGTCGGAAGTGCTGCGCCAGCTCGAAGCGCTGCAAACCGACTGAGCCCCTCCCAAAAAATATCGTTATCCGGGTTGGGTTGTAGGGCTGGAATGGTCGCAGACCTTCCAGCCGTTTCTCGGCGGGAAGGTCTCGTGCCTCAACCATTCCCGCCCTACAAAAGCATCCGGTTTGCTTCGGAGTGTCCCAATACGGAACTCAGGACCGCTCCCGCTTACACTTCCTTGCCGATGACCTTTGAGCTGAGGATCCGGTCCTTCAGCCGCGCCGGGAAAAAGCGCGCCACAAAATCGCCGAACCACGCCACGGCGGTCACGGGATAGCGCACGCGCGGGCGAGCGGCTTCGAGGGCGTGGACGATTTTTTTCGCCACGGCTTCGGGCGGGCGACGGAAGCGGTCCGTGGGGCGCGTATAGGTGCGCTCCGGCTGCGACAGCTCGCGCGCGTAGGTGGCGGCAAAAACGGAGTCGCGCATGTCGAGGCCGCGCGTGGCCTCGCTGACGACGCGCTTGCGGAAGCTGGTCTTGATGGGCCCCGGCTGCACCACCGAAACCGAAATGCCCGCCGGCCCCAGCTCCACGCGCAGGCCATCGCCGATGGCTTCCACCGCGAACTTGCTGGCGGAATAGATGCCGAGGAACGGGATCGTCACGCGCCCCACCACGGAGCTGACCAGCACAATGCGGCCATAGCCCTGCGCGCGCATCGCCGGGATGAAGCGGTTGGTAAAGTCCAGCGTGCCAATCACGTTGGTTTCAAATTGCTTGCGCATGGCCGCGCGCGACAAATCCTCCAGCGCGCCCGGCTGGCCATAGCCCGCGTTATTGACCACCGCGCCAATCACGCCGTGCGTGAGCTCTAGCACCTCCTTGGCGGCATATTCCACCGAGTCGGAGTCCGCCAGGTCCAGCTCCACCGGCTGGAAGCCCTCGCCGCGCAGCAAATCCAAATCGGTACGGCTGCGGGCCGTGGGCAGAACGCGCCAGCCGCGGCTCTTGAGCAGCCGCGCCGTGGCCCGCCCGATGCCCGTGGATGCGCCCGTCACCACCACCACTTTTTCCTGAACTGCTGGATATCGTTTCATGCGGCCATTCTACCCGCCGGCGCGCGTTCGTCCACGGATTTCCACCACGGCGCGCCGGCACCAGTTGCCAAATCCCGTTTTCGTGGTACGGTGTGGGCCTTCAACGTGAACAACCCCGAGAGGAAAAATACCATGTCCAAAACTGCTGCGACCCCCGATGAACTGATGTCCAAAACCCTGCCGATGGCCGAGCTGGTGAGCGTCCAACCCGGCGCTGTGGTCAGCCGCACCGTGATCAGCAAGCCCGCGGGCACCGTCACGCTCTTCGCGTTCGACAAGGGGCAGGGCCTCAGCACCCACTCCGCGCCCTACGACGCGCTGGTGTGGATTCTGGAAGGCGCCGCGCACATCACCATCGAAGAAAATGAGCTGGTGGCCAAAGTCGGTGACATGGTGATTATGCCCGCCAACCGCCCACACGGGCTACAAGCCAACGAACCATTCAAGATGGCGTTGGTGATGATCAAGGAAAAGTCGGCCGCGCCTGCTTAACGGGCCGGCCGCAACCGTTCTTCGGCTTCATCCATATATTTTTGGATGGCGGTGCGCGGCACATCGCCAGCAGCGGGCGGCGGCTCGCTCCAGCCATCGTCGCCGCGATCGAACTGGTCCACATACTGCTTGCGGCTTTGCGTGGTGGCCAAATAGTTCTGGTGCGCCCGCTCGGCGCGCGCCCAGAGCTGATTCAACGCCACTTCCCACGTGGCGTCGTCGCGCGGCTGCGCTTTGGCGGCGGACTTGGGCGCGCGCTGCCACCATGAATGTTTTTCGGCGGGGCGGAGCGTCAGGTGGTCAAAATATTGGGCGTAGGCGCCGAGGACTTCCTGCAACGCGGGCGGTGCGCCGAGCTTGAGACTCTGCACTTGCAGGGATAGCGCAGCGGCCAGCGGCGCCACCCACGATTGCGCGCGGAACTCGATCAAGTCGCGCGCAAAGAGGTCGTGGGGTACATCGGCGGGAATCTCCGGCGCAAAATCGCGTGGCCGGAAGTTCAAGACTTGCAGCAGGCGTTCTTCCAGCAGCAGGCCGCGGTCGCTCCAGGCCTCCACGCTACGCTGCCGGCGGCGCTCCGCTAGAAACGCGCGCCAGGCGTCCTCCGGCTTTTGGCCTTGGAGCGCGGCGGCATGGTCGCGCAGCCACGCGGCATCAATGGGCTGCCGCGCGCCGACCGCCGCGAACAGCGCCTGCCAATCGGCGGGCTGGCCGGCGGGAAAGAGGAAATCTACGGCGGCGGCGGCGTAGGCTTTTTCGCGCCAGCGACCGCTGGGCAGCAGCTCCAGCTTGATCACCTGCGCCAGCGGCATCGCGCGGCCCTCGGCCTGCTCACGGTTGAGCCATTCGCGGTTGCGCGCCTTCAATGCGGCCTGCGCATTTTGCGCCATGCCGCAGGAAATCCAATCCGGCGTGGCCGCGCCGAGGCCGGTGCGCTGGCCAACGGGGGTAAAGTCCGCCGCGTAGCGGTTCAGCAGCAGCCAGCAGGCGGCCTCAAACAAATCTTCTTCGTCGAGGCGCACGGCGTTGGGCACCACGAGGCGCTGGTAAAACCGGCCATCGTCCCAGCCCTGCACTTTCATGATGGCGGCATCGGGCGCGCCGCCACTTTGCACCATCACGCCGAGCACCTGATCCCGCTGCATGGGCAGTGGGCGGCCAACGCATTCCTCCACCTGCCGGGCCAGCTCGGCCAGCTTGCCGGCCAACAGCATGTTTTCGGCGGAGGTAAGGCCGCTGACCATGAAGCGACGGTCAGCGCTATACATGGCGGCGCGGCCGGGCTTGCCCACCCCCGGCGGCGCGGACTGCGCACGGCCGGGCAGCGCGCCCAACGCCAGCGCCAGCGCCGCCCACCCGGCCAATGTCCACGCGCGTTTCATGCTCAGATGGGCCGGAAGCGGATGCGCTTGGGTTGGTCGGCGGCATCGCCCAGCAGCCGCCGCCGTTGTTCGTGGTAGCCCTCGAAATTGCCCTCGAACCACGTGACGGTGCCGTCATCCTCGAAGGCCAGAATGTGCGTGGCGATGCGGTCGAGGAACCAACGGTCGTGGCTGACCACCACCGCGCAGCCGCCGAATGACTGGATGCCTTCTTCCAGCGCGCGCAACGTGGTGACGTCGAGATCGTTGGTTGGCTCGTCGAGCAGCAGGAGGTTGCCGCCGCGCCGCAGCAGCTTGGCCAGATGGACGCGGTTGCGCTCGCCGCCGGACAGCTCGCCCACCTTTTTCTGCTGGTCAGTGCCGCGGAAATTGAAGCGCGTGCAGTAGGCCCGGCTATTCATTGCGCGGCCGCCGAGATCCAGCGTTTCCTGCCCGCCGGTGATTTCCTCAAACACCGTCTTGCGATCGTCGAGCGCGTCGCGGAACTGATTGACGTAGGACAGCTCCACGGTTTCGCCAATGGTGAGCGTGCCGCCGTCGGGTTTTTCTTCGCCGACAATCATGCGCAGCAGCGTGGTTTTGCCCGCGCCGTTGGGGCCGATCACGCCCACGATGCCGCCGCGCGGTAGATTGAAGCTGACGTTGTCCATGATGAGCCGATTGCCGTACACCTTGCGCAATTTTTCGGCGCGCACCACGAGGTCACCCAGCCGCTTGCCGGCGGGAATCTGGATTTCCAGCACGTCTTCGCGGGTATCCACCTGCTGGGCGGCCAGCTCTTCGTAGCGGGCGAGGCGCGCCTTGCTCTTGGATTGGCGGCCGGACGGATTCAGGCGAATCCACTCCAATTCGCGCTGGAGCATTTTCTGGCGCGCGGCGTGCTGCTTGTTCTGCGCGGATGCCATGGCCTGCTTGGTTTCCAGCCACTTTTCATAGTTGCCCTTGAAGGGATAGCCGCGGCCCGCATCCATTTCCAAAATCCATTCGGTGACATTATTGAGGAAGTAGCGGTCGTGGGTCACGACCACCAGCGTGCCGCTGAACTTCTTGAGGTAGTCCTCGAGCCAAGCCACGGTTTCGGCATCGAGGTGATTGGTGGGCTCGTCGAGCAGCAGCGCGTCGGGATTGGAAAGCAACAGGCGGCAGAGCGCCACGCGGCGCTTCTCGCCGCCGGAAAGCGTGCGCACGTCGGCATCGCCCGGCGGCAGGCGCAGGGCATCCATCGCGCGCTCGATCTGGCTGTCGAGACTCCACAAATCGCGCGCATCAATCAGGTCTTGCAGGCGGCCCAGCTCGTTGTTGAGTTTTTCGGATTCGCTGTCGGAAAGCGCCTCGCCCAGCTTGCCGCACAGCTCGTCATAGCGGTCGAGAATGGCCTGCGCGGCGGCGGCGCCTTCGGCGACATTGCCGGCGACATCCTTGGTTTCGTCGAGCTGTGGTTCCTGCGGCAGATAGCCCACACGGATTCCCGGCGCCACGATGCACTCGCCGTGATATTCCTTGTCCAGCCCGGCGATGATTTTCAGCAGCGAGGACTTGCCCGCGCCGTTGCCGCCAATGACGCCGATTTTGGCGCCGAAGAAAAACGCCAGCGTGATGTCGTCGAGGACCGTCACGGCGTCGTACTGCTTGGAGAGGTGCGTCAGGTTGAAGACATATTCGCCAGCCACGGGAAAGCTCCTTTCGTCAGCGCGCCGGTCACGGCGCGGGGAAAACCTGCACCGTCACGGTGCGATTCAAGCGCCGGTTCTGGGGGGTGTCATTCGGGAACGGCGCATCCTGCGGCGCGCCCGTCACCGGCTCAAACGACAACTTTTTGTTGGCGCGCGTCATGGCCGACAAATGTTCCATGGCCACCTTGGCGCGGGCCGCCGCGATATCCTCGTTGCTCTTGAACTTGGCGGTGGGGGCACTCAGTGGCACATCGTCGGTATGGCCCGTCACCTGCACGCGCGCGCCGTTTTCGAGGCGCGCCAGCCGGGCGGCGGTGGCCTTCAGCGCGCGCATCCCTTCCACGGAAATGTTGTCGGCGGAAACGAAGATCGGCGCAGCATAGCGGATAAAAATGCCGCCCTCTTTTTGGAAGGATTCCGCGCCGGCGATTTGCCAGGAGGCATCGGCCGCGGCGAGGGTAGCGGCGGGTTTGGCCGGTGCGGCCGGTGTTGCGGGCGCCGCCGGCGCGGGCGTGGCGGGCGCGGGGGCGGTTGGCACGGCGGGTTGCGCAGGCGCGGCGGATGCCGCGGTTTCCGACGCAGAGCCTTCGGCCGGTTCTGCCGTGGTCGCCGACTCTGGCGCGCGGCTCGGGCAGCCGCTCCAGAAACCAATCAAGGCCGCCAACGCCAACAACACGACGATCAGCGCAATCATCCGCCGATCCAGTTCCGCGCCGGCAAACCACGCTTTTATTTTTTGCCAAGGCGAACTTCCCGGCGGCGGGGGGGGCGGCGGCTCCGGCAGCGAAAAAGCCAACCGCTGCGGGCGGTGATAAATCCCGGTGCGCAACGGCGGGCGGGTTTCAAGGCCGTTGTCCGAGGCCGGTTCGCTCGGGCGCGGCACGCTGGAATCCGACAACGCCGCGCGCACATCGGCCATGATATCCGTCGGGGGCTCGCTGGGCGCGCTTTTAGGCGTGGCGGGTGGCAGGATCATCGCCGGCTCCGGGCGCGGCGTGGCCGGCGGCGGGGGCGTGATGAAACGCGGCGTGGGGGTGTGGTCCGCGAGCGAAGCAAACAGGTCCAACTGCTCCTCCGCTTGCTCCTTGAGCTGGCCTTTGCGGCTCAGCTTGTTTTGCAACGCGCGGGAGATATCGCTCATGGCCGTTCCTTTGTTTGTTCCGTCCTAGCCGGCCACCACCAGGTTGACCATGCGCCGCGGAATATAGATTTTCTTTTTGATTTCCTTGCCGGCGAGGAAGGACGCGGCTTCGGGGCAGGCCAGCGCGGCGGCGATGATGTCCGCTTCGGGGGCATCCGCGGCCACGCGAATGCGTCCGCGCAGCTTGCCGTTGACCTGCACCGGCACTTCAATTTCGTCCTCGCGCAGAATGTCCTCATCCCACGCGGGCCACGGCTCGTAGGCCAGGGATTCCGCGTGGCCAAGGCGGCTCCACATTTCTTCGGCAAGATGCGGCGCGAAGGGGCTCAGGATCAACACAAACGGCCCCAGCAGCGCGCGCGGGAGCTCAGGCCAGCCCTGCGCCTCGTTGACGAAAATCATCATGGCCGAGATGGCCGTGTTGTACTCCATTTTTTCGATGTCGTGGCTGACCTTCTTGATGGCGGCGTGCAGCGCGCGCAGTTGGGCGCGGGTGGGTTCGGCCGCGCTGAGCTTGGGCGACGGCGCGCCGGTTTCCTCATCCACGAACAGGCGGTAAACGCGGCTCAGGAAGCGCGAGACTCCCTCCACGCCCTTCATGCTCCACGGCTTCACCTGCGTGAGCGGGCCCATGAACATTTCATAGAGGCGCAGGGAATCCGCGCCGTATTCCTTGACGATGTCGTCGGGGTTGATGACGTTGCCGCGGCTCTTGCTCATCTTGTGGGCGCGGGCAACAACGCGGATTTCCGGCTGCGCCAGCAGCACGAAGCCCTCGCCCTTTTTCTGCAACTCTGCTTCCGGCACGCGCACGGCGGTGAGCTTGGCGCGCGTTCGGCGGTCGGTATTATTGTCGTCGGCGAACTCGGCAGAGACCCACGCACCGGCGGCGTCGCGGTAGCCGGTGTATTCCATTTCGCCGAGGATCATGCCTTGGTTGACGAGGCGCTGGAACGGCTCCTTGGTGGACACCACGCCGCAATCGTAGAGCACCTTGTGCCAGAAGCGGGCATAGAGCAGGTGCAGCACGGCGTGTTCCGCGCCGCCGACATACAGGTCCACCGGCAGCCAGTACTTTTCCTTGTCCGGGGCGACCAGCGCCTGCTCGTTGCGGGGGTCGAGATAGCGCAGGTAGTACCAGCACGATCCGGCCCATTGCGGCATGGTATTGGTTTCGCGCCGCGCGGGGCCGCCGCAGGTGGGGCACGTGGTCTGGACCCAGTCGGTGGCGCGCGCGAGCGGCGGCTGGCCGTCGGGCGTGGGACGGTAGTCCTTCATTTCAGGCAGGCGCACGGGGAGCTGATCCTCCGGCACCGGCACCACGCCGCAATTCGCGCAATGGAGCAGCGGGAACGGCTCGCCCCAGAACCGCTGGCGGCTGAAGAGCCAGTCGCGCAGTTTATAATTCACTTTGGCCGCGCCCTTCCCCTGCTGCGCGAGCCAGGCGGTGATTTGCTTTTTGAACTCGGCAGTGGGCAGGCCGTTGTAGGGGCCAGAGTTGACGGCGATGCCGTCGTCCACATAGCCGCGCCAATCCACCCCCGCCGGCGGTTCGACCACCTGCACGATGGGCAGGTTGAACTTGGTGGCAAACTCGAAGTCGCGCGTGTCGTGGGCGGGCACGGCCATGATGGCGCCGGTGCCGTAGCCCCAGAGCACGTAATCCGCCACCCACACGGGAATCGGCTGGTTATTGACGGGATTCACCGCGTAGGCGCCGGTGAATACGCCGGTTTTCTCCTTGGCCAGCTCGGTGCGTTCCAGATCGCTCTTGCCGGCGGCCGCCACGCGGTAGGCCTGCACCGCGGCGCGCTGTTCGGCAGTGGTGATCTTGTCCACCAGCGGGTGCTCCGGCGCCAGCACCATGTAGGTGGCGCCAAAGAGTGTGTCGGGGCGCGTGGTGAACACGCGAACGGTTTCCGTGCCGAGGGCAAAATCCACTTCCGCGCCTTCGCTGCGGCCAATCCAGTTGCGCTGCATTTCCTTGATGTTTTCGGGCCAGTCGAGGCCGTCCAGATCAGCCAGCAGTCGCTCGGCATACTGGGTGATCTTCAGCACCCACTGGCGCATGGGGCGACGCTCCACGGTGAAGCCCTTGGCGCGCCATTCCTCCACTTCCTCATTGGCCAGCACCGCGCAGAGGTCGGGACTCCAGTTGACGGGCATTTCGCTTTCGTAGGCAAGGCCGCGCTTGAACAGTTGCAGGAAAATCCACTGGGTCCAGCGCACGTAGGCTTCGTCGGTGGTGGCGATCTCGCGGTCCCAATCATAGGAAAAGCCGAGCATCTGCAACTGGCGGCGGAAGGTGTCAATGTTGCTGGCAGTGATGATCCGCGGATGCTTGCCGGTCTTGATGGCGTATTGCTCGGCGGGCAGGCCGAACGAGTCCCAGCCCATCGGGTGCAGGACGTTCACGCCCTTCATGCGGTAATAGCGCGCCAGGATGTCGGTGGCAGTGTAGCCCTCGGGGTGGCCCACATGGAGGCCGTCGCCGCTGGGATAAGGGAACATGTCGAGCACATAAAACTTGGGCCGGCTCTGGTCCACGTTGTCCGGCGTGCGGAAAGTCTTATGTTGTTTCCAATGAGCCTGCCATTTGGCCTCAATTTCAGAATGCGGATACGCCATGTTTTTACCTCAAATCAATAATGACGGGCACTTTAGCCCCGCGCCCGCCCTGAGTCCATTGCTTTTCGCGCGGCGTGGCGCGCGCGACGCCCGCGGCAGCTCAGTTGGGCGGTTTAGACGGCCTCGTGGCGCGGGCCGCGCAGCAGGCTGCCAAGCGCGGCGAGCAGCGCCGCTCCCGCCGTGACCCACAAGCCGTTGTGCACGGCGGCCACCACATCCGCCGCTACGGGCGTGGACGTGTGGCCAGCGCGGGTCATGTAGATCAGGCCCGCCATCGCGATCCCCGACGCAAAGCCGGTGGTGCGCGCCGCGGCGAGCATTGCGCCCGCCACTCCGTGGCGTGCGGCGGGCGCCGAGCCCATGATGGCGCTGTTGTTCGGCGCAGTGAAAAGCCCCGCCCCCAGCCCCGTCAGCGCCAGAAACACCGCCGCCAGCGCGGGCGACTCCACGCCAAAACCGGCGAGGCACGCATTACCGGTAGCCACCAGCAGCATGCCCAACGTGGCTGGCAGCGTCACGCCAACCTTGTCCGAGACATAGCCGCTGAGCGCAGCCACCGGTACCATGCCCACCGGCACCGCCATCATCCAAACGCCCACGCGCGCCGGCTCCCAGCCCGCGCCCAGCAGAAACCGAAACGGCATCAGAAACGACAGCGAGGCCGCGCAGACATAGCTGAGCCACGCCGCCGCCATCGAGGCCGCGAAGCGCCGGTTACGGAACAGCTTGAGGTCCAACGCCGGATACCGGCAACGCTGCTCGCAAATCAACAGTGCCACCAACGCCAGCAGGCCCGTCAGCGCGGCAGTGATAATCAAGGGATGGCGCCAACCCATTTCGCCGCCCTTGCTCAACGCGAACAGCGTGGCCGCAAGTCCGATGGCCATGGCCCCTGCTCCAATCGGATCGAAGGGTTGGCCGGCGCCGTTACGGTCCGGATGCAGCACCACCAGCGCCAGCCCCCACATGGCCAACCCAATTGGCACGTTGATGGAAAAAATCGTGGGCCAGCCAAAGTGCTGCGTCAGAAACCCGCCCAACGGCGGCCCCAACGCCAGGCCGAGATACGTCAGCGTGGCTTGCATTCCAAGCGCCCGCCCGCGTTCCGACGACGGAAACGCCGCCACCAGCAGCGCCGGGCTCAGCGCGAACAGCATCGCCGCGCCCAGTGCCTGCAAGGCGCGCGACGCAATAAGCAACCCGATGGTACGCGACAGGCTGCACGCCAGTGAGCCCAGCGTGAAAATGACAATGCCCATGAGGTAAATGCGCCGCTTGCCGTGGATATCGGCCAGTCGGCCGAACGCCAGCAACGACGAGCTGACCACGATCAAATAGGCCAACATCACCCACTCCAGCGAGGCCACCGTTGCGCCTGTTTCGCGGCTGATGACCGGCAACGCCACATTGACCACGCTCGTATCCAGTGCCGACATGAAGGTGCCCGAGCCCACCACGGCCAAAGTCCACCACTTGCTTGTCAGCGTCGCGTGTTTCATTGGATCAGGTCTTTAGCCGCGGCGGCGTTGCGTCCAAATGCCGGTGGTCAGCAAGACCGCGGCCAGCAGGTTCATGGCGCCTAGCAGCAGGGCAATCTGGAGCGGATGCTGATGGAATAGCGCGACCCCGCCCACGTAAAACAGGCCGCAGGGCACCAACGCGTAGCACCAGCGGAAGCGGCGTTGCGCCATCTCGAAATTGAGCATCAGATAGGCCAACGCCAGCGGGCACATGGCCAGCACCATGCCGCGAGTCAGTTGTGCGGCAAACGCGGCATCTTCCGCGGTCCAGCGGCCGTAGAGAATGGTCCACGGCAGCGCGGGCCACAGCAGGCACACACCCACCACCGCCGCAATCAGTAAACCGGAAAACGCCAACCCGCGCAGCAGAAGCCGCCAACTCACGTCGGTCAGTTCGCCGGTGGAGGTCACTTTGGGGAACAACGCGGCGGCCACCGGCACCGGCAAAAATACGGCGGTACGCGCGATGGTGGCCGCCTTGGCAAATAGCCCGGCGACTTCCTCGTCGAAGTAGAGCTTGGCCAACGTGGTGTCGAGATTCATCAGCATGGCGTAGCCGGCGAGGCACACCACCGCCGAACCGAGATAGCGGTAGGTCTCGGCGGGGCGCACGTGGCCGGCGCCGCGCGGCAGGCGCATCAACAACGTTGCCAGCAGGCACAGCGCCAACACGGAGAGCACACCAAACCCCTGCGCCGCCAACGCCGCGAACGCCGTCGCGGAAATCCAATAGGCGAAGATCACGCCCAGCACCAACCGCACCACACCCCACGCCTGCGGCGCCCAAGCCAGCCACACGAACCACTGCCGGCCTTGCAGCAGCCCAAGGAAAAGATACATCCACAAGCTGGCCGCCAAGACGGCGAATGTCAGCACAATCAGCCCCGGCGAAACCTGCCAGACCGCGGCCAACTTTCCGCGGCCCAACCACGCCGCCGTAATCAGCACAACTGTCAGCGCCGTGAAAATCTTGGCCCAATGAAAAAAGAGCGGGCGAATCTCGCTGGCGCGGTTTTCCTGCACAAAGTGCGAGACAAAGTGCGCCAGCGTGTTTTGCAACGCCAGCATGGGCGTGGCCACCACCATGATCAGCCCCAGCATGGCGATGAACGCGCCATATTCCGCGTTGGGCAGCAGGCGGCCCAGCGCCATGTGCAGCACCGCGTTGCACAGCGCGCCGAGGAAGGTGGCCACCACCAGCAACAAGCCGTGGCGCACCAGCCCGCCTTCGTCATGCTTGGCCCAGTTCCACTTCATCGCGCATCCGGCGGCAAGTCAATCACCCGGCCCAGCACCCGGTCGTAGAGGGTCACCACCCAGCTCAGCGGCGAATACAGCAGGCGCAGGCGGCAAATGGCCAAAAACATTTGGGCGGAGACCCGTCCCACGCGCAGCTTGGAGCCGGCCACATCGCTCCACGTGGTGGGGATTTCCGTGATGGGATAGCGCGCACGGCGGGTCTGGAACAACATGTCCACATCGAACGCCCATTTGGTGAGGCCGATCCGGGGCACGATGTCGCGCCACGCGACGGCGGTCATGAGCTTGGCGCCACATTGGGTGTCGGTGATTTGCAATTTGAACAGGCGGCGCACCAGCCAGTTGAAAATCCGTGATGCCACACGGCGCGGCCACGGTTGCCGCGGACTGACCACCGCGCCCGGCAGCCGCCGCGAGGCAATAATCAGGCCGGCCTGGCCGATGTTGTCCACCAAATCCTGAAACGCAGCGGGGGGCGTCGCGCCGTCGGCATCCACAAAGCCGATGTAGTCACCGCGCGCCTGCCGGCCGGCTGCCATAATCGCGCCGCCTTTGCCGATGGGCCGTGGCTCGTTCAGGACCCGCACCTGCGGGTAGCGCTCCTGCCAAGAGCGGACAATCTCCGGCGTGTTGTCCGTGGTGTTGTTGATGGACACAATCAGCTCAAACTGGTCACCATAGCGTTCGGCAAAAAACGGCAAATAGGCCGCCAGCATCGAACCGATGCGGGTGGCCTCATTATAGGCCGGAACAATGATGGAGAGCTTCATTCCTCGGGCGTCTCCACGGGAGGTGTCCACTCCGTTTCCGCCTGTTGCAGCCGCCACAATTCCAGCGTGGTGCCCGCCTGCCCGAAGCCGGGGATGGATTCCACGTGCTCATAGCGGGCGGCCAAAATGTCGGCGAAGGCCTGCTGATCCTCGCGGGTGACCTCTTCCACTTCCGGCGAACGGATGGCGAGGCTGTAGCCGCTGAATGCGGCAATCGGCGCGTTGGTCTGCGTGGCCAGCAATTCCAGCATCATGTCGCGGTTCAGCACACCGATTTTCTCCGCCTTTTCGCGCGGCCAATCGGGGTAGTAGCTGAACGGCCCCATCTCCATGCCATGCGGCACGTCCAGGCCGGTTTCCACTGCCAGATACGTGTCCTGCGTCAACAGCTCCGTGGCACCGGTGGGCTTGTTCAGATCGCGGATCCATTGGGCGGTATCGCGCAACTGGCCCAGCGGGCTTTGGGAGCGCAGCCGCCACCAGATGCGGTCGCGCCCCGCCACAAACCAGCTTTGGGTTTGCGGGGAGGAAAACGCGTAGAGGCTGCACAGCAGCCACGCCACCACGAGGATGGCCAACCGCCGCAGGCCGCGCCATGGCGGCGTCTCGCCGAAGCGCCGGCCTTCCTCGCGCAGCCACCATCGCGCGGCGGTGGCCGTCAGCGCCGCGCAATACACCGGGTAGATCGGCACCTGATAATCGTCATAGGGAAACGGTGCGGCCAAATGCACCAGCGCCAGCGCAAACACCGTCACCCACAAAAACGTGTTGAAGCACGGCGCGATGTCTTCCGGCCCGGCGTAGAGCGGCGAATCCTCGCCGCGGTCACAGGGCGATTTGCCCCGCAGCACCACGTAGCGCCCGGCTAGCATCAGCAGCGCCAGCCCCGCCGCCGCCGCCGGGAAATACGCCTGCCCCAGCCGCGAGAGGCAACCCGCCTTGTAGGCCAGTTGCGTCAGCCACGGGCCCGATTCGCGCAGCGTGTGATATTCCAACACGCCGAATTGAAATCCTTCGCGCCCCAGCATCATGAAGGGCAGGAACGTCACCGCCAAGCCAAGCAACCCGCCCAGCGCAAAATCCAGCCATGCCCACAGGCGCAATCGGCGGCGGCAAATGAAAAGGTAGAGCCCGCCCACCGCCAGCGCCGCCCCCAGCGAGATGCGCGTGGCCGTGGCGCACGCCAGCAAAAAGCCCGCCAACGTGGCGGCCCGGAAGCCGCGTCGCGGCCCCACATAGGCCAGCGCCAGTAGCCCGGCCGACAAAAACAAACTGGCCAGCGAATAGGTTTTGACCACCGTGGTGAAATACGATTGGTACACATTGACCGCGATCAAAATAAAGCACAGCCCCCCCGTGAAGCGCAGCGCCCGCCGCGGCCCGGCCCGCATGGCCAGCCACACCGCGAACAACGTGCCCAGCGTCCCAAAGCCCCACGTCACTGCGCGCCCGCCCAACAGCCCATATTTTCCCACCCAGCCATACACCAACGAATAGACCAGCGGCAGCATGGGCGCCTGCGTGAAGGCAAAATCGCGGTAGGGCCATAGCCCTTCCCCCATCTGCTTGGCGGCATAGAGGTACCAGCCTTCGTCCTGGTTCAGTTCCCCCATCCACAGATTCAGGCCGGCCAGCGCCAACCATGTGGCCACCACCGCCAAAAACAACGCCAGATGCCCCCAATGCCAATCCGGGACATCCTGCGCCCGCACGTTTTGTTCAGCTTCCATAATGCCGCGCGATTCTCCCCAACCCCCCCGCCCTCCGCAACCCCAAAAAACGGATGCCCCGCGGGGCGCCCGCGGCGCGCTCGCCACTTATCCGCGGGAGAACAGCGGCGACCACCGGCGCACCACGCGCATCGCCACATCCACCAGCACCACTGCTGCCAGCGCCAGCAGCACCGCGCTCAAGCCGCCGATCAACTTGCTGCCATCCTGCTGGAAGTTACGCCACACAATCTGCGCCAGCGCCAGCATCGTGGTCACGAACATGAACACCATCGGCAACCATACAAACCACGCCGACTTGCCTTGGTTGCGCAGCCAGCCATACACCATCAGCAGCGCCATTGCGCCCATCAACTGGTTTGTCGCGCCAAACGCCGGCCAGATGGCGCGCCACGCCGGCATCAACTGCCCCCCCGCCCCCGGGATTTCCTGAAACACCACATAGGCCGGCAGCGCCAGCACCACCACTGTCGAAACCACCCGCTTCCAGGTGGTCTCTGACCCAAAGCCCGTCAGCTCCTGCAAAATAATCCGGCACAATCGTGTGCACGTATCCAACGTTGTCAGTACAAACGTGCTCACCGCCAGCATCGCCAGCGACATGATCCAACCGTCCGGCACGCCCAGCGGCCGGAAGAACCGCTCGATCCCCGCCGCGAAAATAGCCGGTGGCGACAGCGCCGGCTTCTCCGCCAAAATCATTACTGTCGCCAGCGCCAGCACCGCCAGTACGGCTTCGACCAGCATGGCCCCCAGCCCCACCCGCTTCACGGAACTTTCCCGGTTCAACTGCTTGGACGTGGTCCCGCTGGCCAGCACCGCGTGGAAGCCGCTTACCGCGCCGCAGGCAATCATCACGCAGAGCGCCGGATAAATCCACCCATCCGCCGGCGTCTGCGCCGTGATGAACGCCGGCCAGGCAATCGTCGCCGCGCCGCTCCCCGACCCCAGCAACAACCCCACCGCGCCCCCCAGCAGGCAGGCGTAAAGTAAAAACGACGACAAATAATCGCGCGGCTGCAAGAGCGCCCATACCGGCAACGCCGACGCCACCAAACAATACACCAGCAAAATGGCCGACCAAAAATATTTGTCCGACCCCAACAGCGAGGGCACCAACGATGGCGCCAGCGGCCACACCTGCCCCAGCCACAACCCGCCAAACACCAGCGGCACCGCCAGCAGCGTGGCTTTGCGCAGCGGCATCTTCCAGCGGTTCAGCACCCACCCAAACACCGCCGCCAGAAAAATATAAAACACCGATGCCGTCGCCACCACGCCACCAATCCGCGACTCCACCGTTTCCGGCGCCCCCCACTTCAGCGTAATCGGCGCGAACGTCGCCGCAGTCATGTCCAGAAACACCATGATCACATAAAGCAGCACCAGCAGGATGAACAATAGAAACAGGCGATACGTTAGCGGGCCCATCGCGCTCCGGCCGATTTGCGCCAAGCTCTGCCCTTTGTTGCGCACGCTGGCCATCATCGAGGTGTAGTCCTGCACCCCGCCGATAAAGATCACCCCCAGCACAATCCACACCAGCGCTGGCCCCCAGCCAAACGCCAACGCCGCCGCAATCGGCCCCACAATCGGCCCCGCACCGGCAATCGAGCTGAAATGATGCCCGAACACCACCGCATCCGGCGCCGGGGCATAATCCACCCCGTCATACATCGTGTGGGCGGGCGTTAGCCGTTCCTCCAGCATGTCCAGCCGGCGCTCCATCCAGCCGCCGTAAATCTTATACGCCGCCCAGAACAGCCCGCAGCAACCCAGAAATATCAAGCCCAGCATACGTCACCACCGTTTTGAAAGGGGGCCATCTTCTGCCTGCCTTGACGAAAAATCCAGCTTTTTGCCCAACAATTTTTCAGCGCGCGGTCACCGCGGCGCAAGGTTTTCCACACCGTGGAAAAAATCCGCATAAGTTTTCCATAGCGTGGAAAAATGGGCCCAAAGTTGTTCCATTGTGTGGAAAAATTTGTGAAAGTTTTTCCATTGCGTAGAAAAATACCCGCGCTGCGACCCGAATTTTTCCACACTGTGGAATTTATTTTTCCACACTGTGGAAAACCATCGAATCAAGCAGGCAAAGGCAACACGGGGCGTGATTCATATGGTAGAGAAACTGGGTCGGCAGCCGTGAATCACGGCTGGTCCCTGAACCCTGACCTCTGACCTCTGAACCCTCTTTCCCACGCTGTGGAAAACCGGCTGTCGCTAGGCCTTGGGCGGGGGTGTGGGCGCGAGGCGGCCGGTTTCTTCCAGCTCGCGGAAGGCGGTGATGCTGTCGAACGCATCCTTGCAGTAGCGCACCGGCCCGGAATAAGCGGGCTGGCAGTCATTGATCACGAAGTTTTCCGTGAGCGCCGCGCCGCCCAGCAGTACCGGGATGTTCAGCCCGGCGGCTTCCATTGCCTTGAGGTTATCGCGCATGACCTGCACCGATTTGACGAGCAGGCCGCTCATGCCCAGCATGTCCGCCTTGGTTTCACGCACGACTTCCAACATTCGCTCGATGGAAACCTTGACGCCCAGGTTCACCACTTTGTAGCCGTTGTTCGAGAGGATGATATCCACCAGGTTTTTGCCGATGTCGTGGACGTCGCCCGCGACGGTGCCAATGACGAGGGTGCCGGCGGCTTTGGCCTCGCCCGCCTTCAGGAAAGGCTTGATCATGTCCACAGCCTTCTTCATGACCTCGGCTGACTTCAGCACAAACGGCAACTGGAGGATGCCGTCGTTGAACAGGCGGCCCACTTCCTTCATGCCGGGGATCAGGTGGTTGTTCAGCACATCTTCCGCGGCCATTTCCGCCAGCAGGGCTGGAACGGAATCGGCTAGTAGCGCGGCCTTGCCTTTGACCAGTGCGGCCTGCACCTGTTCGGCGGGAGTTTGTAGCGCGGCCTCCGCGGCGGCTTCCTCTTCCGGGCTGGTGGTCTCGAAGTGCTGGATATAGACCTCGAGCGGGTCGCCTTGCGCGGCATCGTTGTCCAGCAGGCGCTCGGCGAGGGTCACCGCGGCGGGTGCCAGGTCCGTCAGCGCCACCAAGGCGGAAGTATTGATGATGCACGCATCCATGCCGGCCTTGACGCAGCGGTCCAGGAAAACCGTGTTGAGCACTTTGCGCGCGGCCGGTTTCAAGCCGAACGAAATGTTCGAGAGCCCCAGCAGCGTGCGCACCCCGGGGATTTCCTGCTTGATGCGGCGGATGGCTTCGATGGTCTCCACGGCGGCGGTTTTCAGCGCGGGGTCACCGCTGCCGATGGTGAAGGTTAGCGGGTCAATGAGCAAATCGCCGGGGCGCATTCCGCGCTGAACACAAAAGTCCACCAGCCGGCGCGCGATTTCCACCTTACGGTCGGCGGTCATGCCCATGCCCACTTCGTCAATGGTCAGGGCCACCAGCCCAGCGCCGAATTGCTTGGCCAGCGCCACGAGTTTTTCCGCTTTTTCTTCGCCGGATTCAAAGTTGATGGAATTGATCAACATTCGCCCGCCGTGCAATTTCAGCGCGGCTTCCACCACGTCCAACTGCGTGCTATCCACCATGATCGGCAGCCGGCACTCGCGGGCGGCCCGCGCCACCAGCGCGGTCATGTCGGCGGTTTCGTTGCGCCCGGCATAGGCCACGCTCAAATCCAGAACGTGCGCCACGCCTTCATCCTGCTCCACCAGCAAATCGAATGCGGTGTCGAGCTTTTCGGCCAGCAGGGCTTCGCGGAACTTTTTGGAGCCGGTGGCATTGGCGCGCTCACCCACGTACATCGGCGGCGGGTTTTGGGTGAGGTCCATCGGCGCGAACAGGCTGGCCACCTGCTCTGGCGGTTGAACGTCGCGTGGCGCGGGCGCGGGCGCGGCGCCAAGCGCGCGGCGCAATTCACGGATGTGTTCCGGGGTCGTGCCGCAGCAACCGCCAGCTACGTTGAGCCCCAGCCGTTGCACCATCGGCGCAAATATCCGCGCGAAGTCGGCCGCGCCCAGCGGATAATGCACGCGCCCCTCTTGCAGCGTGGGCAGGCCGGCATTGGGCATGCACCCCAGGCCACCGCGCCATTGCCGGGCGATGGCCTCCAAGTGGCGCTCCATGGCTTCCGGCCCGGTGGCGCAATTCAATCCCAACACATCAATCGGATATGGTTCCAGGGCGGCCATGACCGCTCCGATGGACGACCCCACTAGTAGCGTGCCCGTGGTTTCCACCGTCACGGAAACGTAAAGTAATTTGTCGGTGTTGGCGCCCATCACTTTTTGGGCCGCTGCCACCGCCGCCTTGATTTGCAGCAAGTCCTGGCAGGTTTCAATGATCAGCCCATCCGCCCCGCCCTCCAACAGGCCGGTCATTTGCTCTTGGTAGCCGCCGTAGAGTTCGTCGTAGGTCACCTGGCCGAGCGTCACCAGCTTGGTGCCGGGACCGACGGAGCCCAGCACATAGCGCGGGCGGCCGCTCTGTTGCGCTGCCTCATTCGCGGCACCGCGGGCAATTTGCGCGGCGGCGCGGGCGATCTCCCGCGCGCGGGCAGTCAATTGATATTCTCCCAACGTCAGCGGCGACGCGCCAAAACTGTTGGTTTCCACTGCATCGCAACCCGCCGCAAAATAGGCCGCGTGGATGTCACGGATGATTTCCGGCGCGGACAGATTCAGCCACTCGTTGCAGCCCTCATAGGCGCCCCAGGCCGCCGCGCCCGGATTGCGATTCTGGATTTGCGTACCCATGGCCCCATCCACCAGCAGCAGGTTGTGGTTCAGAAATTCTTTGATGCGCATCACGGGCTCCGTTTGGGTTGTTGTGGAATGGGCAATCTACTGCCCCGGCGCGGATTCCTCAACGAAAGATTTGGCGTTTCCCGCCGCGCGAATCATGGGCTGGCCGGGAGCTGCGTGCGCCATTTGGTGATCCAGTAGGGCTCCGCCCGCCAACAGCGCATGGCCTCGCGCAGCATGGCTTGGGCAAAATTGGGCGCTTTGACGATCAGGACGTTTTCATCGTTTTTGTCAAACGCCGCCTGCGAGAAGTTGGCGGAGCCGAGCACGACGGTCTGCCGGTCAATCACAATGACTTTGTGATGCAGGAGAACCCCCGGTGACATCCGGACGTTGGCCCCCATGGCCTCCAGTTGCCTGGTGTTGGCGCTGGGGTGAGTGGCCATGCCGGAATCGAGCACTATAATGGTGCGCACCCCGCGGCCGATCGCGCGCTTGACCGCTTCAGTCATCGCGGCATCCGTGAACGAAAACGCCAGGATGGCAATCTCGTTGGTGGCCTTGTCCATCTCCGCCACGATGCCCCCGCGGGTGTCGTCTTCGGGCGTGAAATAGTTGTGGATCAATACCCCGCCGACATTCACTTCGGGGTGCGGCGTGGGATATGCGAAGCGCTTGCCGTGGCGCTTTTCAAAAATTTCGAGCCACTCCAGCGAATAGTTTTCGGCCAGCTCCTTGCTTTCCAGCACGATGGCGTGGTTGTCGTTGAACCGCGAACAGTTGCGCGTGAGGTTGTAGGATCCGGTCCAGACCAGCCGTTTATCGGCCACCATGAATTTGTTGTGCATCAGGCCTGAGCGGTTGTGCGCCAGCGTCAGCATGCCCAGCTTTTCCATCTGCGCCAGTTGCCCGGAAATGGCGTAGGCCTTCTCCGCGTTTTCCTGGGCCACAATCACCCGCACCTTGACCCCGCGCGCGCGGGCATCCAAGAGCGCCTGCGCAAACTCCGGCAGATTCAGGTCATATACGCAGACATCCAGCGTCTGCGTCGCCGCGCCGATGAACGCCACCACCGCTTTTTCCATGGTGGGCGACGGCCCCAAAAAGAAATATACCGGCACATCGCCGAATTTGCCCTTGAGCAGCGTATCCGCGTAAAACGGATCCACATCAATTTGAAACAGACTGGCCGCGCCCGGCAAAACTGCCGCCGCCAGCACCGCCAGCATTAATCCAATGACTCGGAACCTTCTGAGCATTTGATTAAAGTACCACAGTTTGCACTCAAACGAAAACCACAACATCGCCGCGCGCGCCGTTGGCAGTGGCGACAAACGGCCAGCGGTGAAGTTATCCGTGGCTCACAACGCGATGGCCGGGCGAAGGGTGCCGGAGACATCGGCCACGCAGGGAATCCACGCGAGACCAATTTGCTGGATGCTGGTATCCGCGCGTCGCGGGGCAACGCGGACGGTGGACACTTTCAGGTTGGCTGGATCGAACGCCGCACCCGTGGCCGCCATTTCCTGCTCCAGCTCGGCTTCCAATGCGGCGCGCTGCTGGCGGATGGCCTCCAGCGTTTCGCCGGCTTGGGCAACATCCAGTTTCTCCTTGCTGGTGCGGCTCATGGAATTGATGCCGCTGGTGGCCCGCCCCACCCCGCCCATGCGTCGGCCCAACAGCACCGAGAGCGCCGCCGCGCCAAAATTGACCATGGTGCCCATGCGTTGCCGCGAGAGCTGCGCTTTTTCGTTTTCCAGCTTGGCCACCGCGCGGCGTTCACGCTCCGCAAGCGTCGTCAGTTTCTGGGCATATTTCTGGCGCATTTTTTGCATGGCCTCATCGCGCTTTTCGCGCAGAAGCTGATTGGCTCGAATGCGAAAGTCGCCTTCGGTTTCGCCCGGCTGCGAGGTCAGTTTATGTTCTGGCAACGTGAACAGCTCGCGAGCGAAAGCCTCCGCAAGAAATGCTTTGTAATCTTTTTCGTGCTGGGCATAGCGCTTGGGGTCGGCAAGGTCCGTGGGAACGTTCTCATGCGCTGCGCCGGGTAACGGGTCGCGGTCATCACCGGCGGGGGCGTTGCTGACTGCGGTCCACACCAGGTGGCCGTGCTTTGGATCGGTCCAGACGAGATGGCGGACCGTTTCCCACGAATCGAGGCCGTATTTCAGATCGGCAAAGTGGATGCGGGCGCTGGCCATGAGCGCCGGGCGGTACGTGATGGCCGCGCCGGCCGGCGCTTGGGTGGCCGGCCAATAACGCTGCGGGATGCTGGCGGCGAGGACGGTTTTGGGCGCGGGGGCGGGCGCGGCAGGCATGGCGACTGGCGCGGCGGGCGCGACCGCGGGCACAACGCTCGGCGCGGCGGGCGGTGCACTTTGCTGCTGGGGCATCAGTTTGCTGATCTGCGCGGGCGCCAATGGCCCCCGCAGGTACGACAGGCACCAGCGCGTCTCAAACAGCACCGGCGCGTCATCGTGAACATTCCGCATCAGGAAAATCCGGCTGCCGAGATTGGCCATCAGCCGGTCCAGCGTGGCACGATCCAAGCCCTCGCCGGCAGTGGCGCTGGTCAGTCCTTCAATGACGCGCATTTTGTCGCGCTCGGTTTGCAGGCGGCCAATGAGCCACGTGCCGGTGTTGGCAAGGCCGCGGTAATCCAAGTCCACGGGATTCTGCGTGGCCAGCACGATGCCCAGCCCGAATGCGCGGGCTTGCTTGAGCAGCGTGAGCATGGGGGCCTTGGCGGGCGGATTGCTGGTGGGGGGGAAGTAGCCAAAGATTTCGTCCATATACAGCAGCGCACGCAGCGTGGAGGTGCCGGTTTGCCGCCGCGTCCACGCCAAAACTTCGTTGAGCAGGATGGTCACGAAAAACATTCGTTCGCTATCGGCGAGATGCGCGATGGACAGGATGGATATTCGCGGGCGGCCATCGGGAGTGTAGAGCAAGCGCTGGATATCCAGCGGTTCGCCATCGGCCATGGCCGCAAAGCCCGGCGATGCGGCCAAATTGTTGAGGCGCATGGCGAGGGCAAAACGGTCTTTGGCCGGGAAAAAAGATTCCAACGGCAAAACGCCAACCCGTTCCAAGCCGGGCTCCTGCACGGCTTGGATCAACGCCGCCAAATCCAAATTGCGCCCGCTGCGCCATTCGCGGTCCACCAGTGTCGTCAGCAGGATGTGTTCGCGGGATTGCACCGGATCGGCATTTACCCCGGCCAGCGCAAGCAGTCCTGAAACCGCCGTGGTGACACGGTCGCGCATGGCGGTGGTGTCATTGAGCAATTCCGGTGGCGGTGCATCCAGTGAAGATAAAATGGATAGCGGCAAGCCGATGCGCGAGCCGGGCGTATAAATGGCGAATTCCGCGGCGGCTTTCAGCCGGGCAATGCGCGCGCCGTCCTGCCCCCACACAGCCAAGCCTTTCGCCCATTTGGCTGCCGTTTTGGCGGCCAACTCACTCACGCTAATCTGCTCGCGGGCGGCTTCGCCCTCATCCACCCATGGTTCAAAGTCGGCGGGCGACAAATTGGGGAACGTGAGCAGCAGGTTGCCAAGATCGCCTTTGGGATCAATGACAATGACCGGGATGCCATCAATGGCGGCTTCTTCCAGCAAGCCGATGCCCAGCCCGGTTTTGCCGGAGCCGGTCATGCCGAGGCAAACCGCGTGCGTGGTCAGGTCTTTGGCATCGTATAGCAGCGGTTCAGCCGTGGTTTGCTGCATGGCGGGATCAAACACCCGGCCCAAATAAAACACGCCCATTTTTTCAAAGTCCGTCATGTGGCTGCTCCTTGTTCCATCGGCGCCAGTGTACAACCCGGCGGCTCGCTTGCCCAGTCCGGGGAGGGATTTTGCTACATAATGGACAGTGCGTCCACATTGATGGCAATGGCCACTCCCTTGGGCGGTTTGAAAGAGGTCAAAATTTCACGCAGGGCTGGGATATAGTCGCGGGTGTTGCGCCCGAACAACAGGAAGTGCGTACGGTACTGCTTTTTGGCGCGCGCCAGCGGCGCTGGATTGGGCCCCAGCAGCCGGACACCCGCCGGTAATAGTTTTTGGAGCCGCTCGGCGAAGTCTTTGGCGGCGGTATTCACGTTAGCCTCCTCCAGACCGCGGAACAATACCGTGGTCAGGCGGCTGAAGGGTGGATAGTTCAACTCGCGGCGCAGTTCAATTTCCTGATCGTAAAAAGTGGTGTAATCGGCCCGGCGCGACGCCTGCACCGCGGGGTGGAACGGGGTGTAGGTCTGGATCAGCACTTCGCCGGGCACATCCCCCCGCCCTGCCCGTCCCGCCACCTGCGTCAAGAGTTGGAAGGTGCGCTCCGCGGCCCGGAAATCCGGCATCTGCAAACTTAAGTCGGCGTGAATCACGCCCACCAGCGTGACGTTTGGAAAGTCCAAGCCTTTGGCGATCATCTGTGTGCCAATCAGAATATCAATGTCGCCGCGCCGGAATTTGCCCAAAATTTGCGCGTGGGAATCTTTGGCACCGGTTGCATCGGAGTCCATCCGCGCCACCCGCGCCCGCGGGAATATCTTGCGGACGGCGGCCTCGACGCGTTGTGTGCCGACGCCCGCCATCTTGATGTTGGGCGCGCCGCATTGGGGCGCGCTGCAGCGCGCGGGCACCGGGCTGGTGTGGCCGCACACATGGCACAGCAGGAACTCGGCCTCTTTGTGGTACGTCATTTTGACGCTGCAATCGGGGCAGGTTTCCGTATGCCCGCACAGCGGGCACATGACCGTGGTGGCATAGCCGCGCCGATTCAGAAACAGGATCGTCTGTTCGCCTTGATCGAGGCGCTGGCGGACGGCTTCGATCAAGTCTTGCGAGATCAGGTGCGCACCGCCGGCCTTTTCGGTCTCCAAGCGCATATCCACCACGCGCACCATGGGCATGACTTGTTCATCCACGCGCTGCGTCATGTTGACCAGCCGATATTTGCCCGCGCGGGCGTGGCGGTAGGATTCCAGCGACGGCGTGGCGCTGCCCAGTACCACCGCGCAGCCCTCCAAATGGCCGCGCATCACAGCGACATCGCGCGCGTTATAGCGGGGGGCCTCGTCCTGCTTGTAGGCCGGTTCGTGTTCTTCATCCACCACCACCAGCCCCAGCGGTCGCACCGGCGCGAA
Source organism: Verrucomicrobia bacterium ADurb.Bin018 (assembly GCA_002071335.1). Taxonomy (GTDB): domain Bacteria; phylum Verrucomicrobiota; class Kiritimatiellia; order CAIQIC01; family Lenti-01; genus CAZNGD01. The sequence goes on along the minus strand of MWEZ01000006.1, from coordinate 5,385 downwards.
CAAAGCGCTGCGCGCGCCAACTACCACGCGCGCCTGCCCGGCAGCAATCCGGCGCCATTCGTCGTGGCGCTCGCCATCCGAAAGATGGCTGTGCAGGACCGCGACCGTTTCGCCAAAGCGCCCCCGAAAACGCTCCATGGTTTGCGGGGTCAGGGCAATCTCCGGCACCAGCGCGATGGCCCCCTTGCCGGCATCCAAAGCCGCTTGGATGGCGGCCAGATAGACTTCTGTTTTGCCGCTGCCAGTCACGCCGTGCAATAGCACCACGCGTGGCTTGGCGGCGGTCATTTCTTCATGGATGGCTGCCAAGGCGGCCGTCTGTTCCGCCATGAGCGGCGGTGGGTGCGTGGGCAGCACCTGCATGCGTTCATGCGGATTGCGACGGATCACGCCTTTTTCGAGCGTCAGCCAGCCTTTGGCTGCCAACGCGCGGAGCCCCGGCAGGCCCACGCCGCTGGCAGCCATCAATGCGGCGGCGGTTTGCTCGGGCGTCTGCAGCAACTCTTGCCATGCCGCGGCTTGCTTGGGGCTTCGCTTTGCCAGCGCCGCGACTTCTTCCGGTGTTGGCGCACTCTCCGACCGCGCGCGCACAATGAGTTGTTCCTTGAACTTGGCGCCCTCGCGCCGCACGGGGGCAGGCAAAATGGCGGCGATGGCCTGCTCAAACGGCGCAACATAATAATCCGCCAGCCAACGGGCCAGCCGGAGCATGGATTCATCGAAGAGCGGCGGGGCATCCACCACGTCATGCAGGGCCTTCAAGTCCGGAAACGGCGAAGTGTCGCGCAGACCGGTGACAAACCCCCGGGCGTGGCGTCGGCCAAAGGGAATCTGCACCACGCTGCCCACCTGCACCCGCCCCAGCAGCTGCTCCGGAATGCGGTAGTCAAACTCGCGATCCAGCGCAATGTCCGTGATGATTCTGGCAATGGGCTGCGGCACAACGGGACATCCTACATGTCCTTGGTGAGGTAAATCACCATGCCGAATATCCACAGGATCATGGCGGCCGAGATGACAGTGTTCATGGCCCGGACTATCGCACAGTTTGCCGCGGCGGAAAAGCTTTTCCCCACCCCCAGCCCGGCTACCAAAAAACAACGGCGACTTCGCACGAGGCGGGTCGCCGTTGGGTCAACGTCAGACACTGACGTCGTTTAGGACACTGCTTTTTTCAGCGCTTGGTCAATGTCTGCCTGAATATCGGCCACGTCTTCAAGCCCCACCGACAGCCGGATGTAGTCTGCGGTGACTCCGGTGGCCTGCTGCTCTTCGGCCGTCAGTTGCTGGTGAGTGGTCGAAGCCGGGTGAATCACCAGCGTCTTGGAATCACCGATGTTGGCCAAGTGCGAGAGCATCTGGACGGAGTTGATGAACTTTTTGCCGGCTTCCAAACCGCCCTTGATGCCAAAGCCCACCATGCCGCCAAACCCTTTCTTCAAGTATTTTGCGGCCACGGCATGGCCGGGGTCGTCGGCGAGGCCCGGATAGGCCACCCAACTGACGGCGGGATGCTGTTTCAACCAGCGGGCAACAGCCAACGCATTTTCTGAATGGCGCTGTTGCCGCAAGGGCAGGGTTTCCAAGCCCAGCAAAAACTCGTGGGCATTGAACGGGCTCAGCGCCGCGCCGGTATCGCGCAGCAACGTCACGCGGATTTTCAAAATAAACGCCACGTTGCCCATGCCGGGCACATTCCCTAATGCGTCCCAGTATTTCAGGCCGTGGTAGCTCGGGTCCGGCTCCGTGAATTCCGGGAACTTGCCATTGTCCCAACGGAACTTGCCCGAATCCACAATGACCCCGCCCACGGAGGTGCCATGTCCGCCAATATATTTAGTGGCCGAGGTGGCGATGATGTCCGCCCCATGGTCAAACGGGCGCACCAGCCCCACGCCGATAGTGTTGTCCACCACCAGCGGGATACCGTTCTCGTGGGCAATCTTCGCCAGCGCCTCAAAATCGGGCACATCCAGTTTCGGGTTGCCAATGGTTTCCACATAAATGGCGCGGGTCTTCTCGGTGATGGCACGGCGGAACGCTTCCGGATCGCGCGAGTTCACAAACTTGGTTGTCCGGCCGAGTTTCGGGAAGGTGTGGTGCAGCAACTGGTAGGTGCCGCCGTAAAGATTGTTGCCGGCCACAATCTCATCGCCAAGCCGGGTAATGGCCAACAACGCGTACGTAATAGCCGTTTGCCCAGAGGCCACAGCCAACGCGCCTGTGCCGCCTTCGATGGCTGCCACCCGCTGCTCGAACACATCCGTTGTTGGGTTCATCAGCCGCGTGTAGATGTTGCCGAATTCTTTTAACGCAAAAAGGTTGGCCGCGTGTTCCGTGCTTTTGAACACGTAGGATGTGGTTTGATAGATCGGCACCGCGCGCGACCCAGTGGTCGGGTCCGCCTTTTGGCCGGCATGTAACGAAATGGTGTGAAGTCCTTGGCTCATGTTGATCTCCTGCTGTTTTTAGATTCTTTTTCAGGACGGGAGGGCAAGTCCTTTTTGTATGTTTTCCAACCCAGACCGTCGAGTTTTTTGGTTAATTTTTATTTCTCTACATTATCCATCGTCTGACTGGACTATCTGTCATTTTCACACCACTGTCAAGAGTTACGCAAAAAATATTTTTGACATTAACATTTTATATAGTATTTCTATAGACATTAAAAACAAAGGAGCCCCATGAGCAGAATCTATCGCGACAATTCAGAATCCATCGGCAACACTCCGTTGGTTCGTTTGAATAAAGTTGTGGCCGGTGCGCCGGCAACGGTCTTGGCCAAAGTGGAAGGGCGCAATCCCTCCTACTCCGTCAAGTGCCGGATCGGTGCGGCGATGATCTGGGATGCCGAACAACGCGGCGTGCTGAAACCCGGCGTGGAAATCGTTGAACCCACCAGCGGCAACACCGGGATCGCCCTCGCCTATGTGGCCGCGGCGCGCGGTTACAAACTGACGCTCACCATGCCCGAAACCATGAGCTTGGAACGCCGTCGGGTTTTGGCCGCTTTAGGTGCCAATCTTATTCTGACCCCCGGCGCCGAAGGCATGAAGGGCGCCATTGCGCGCGCGGAAGCCATGGCTGCCGCCGAACCCCAAAAATATTTTCTGCCCCAGCAATTTCGCAATCCGGCCAACCCGGACATCCATGAACGCACCACGGCAGTGGAAATTTGGAATGACACGGACGGCAACATGGATGTGCTGGTTTCCGGCGTCGGCACCGGAGGCACCATCACCGGCGTTTCCCGCTACTTCAAAAAAATCAAGGGCAAGGCGCTGGTTTCGGTGGCTGTTGAACCGAAGGAAAGCCCGGTGATCACGCAGCGCATGGCCGGCCAGGAGCTGAAACCCGGCCCGCATAAAATCCAAGGGCTCGGCGCAGGGTTTATTCCCGACACGTTGGATCTGTCGTTGGTGGATCGCGTGGAGCAGGTGGACGCAGCGGAATCAGTGGAAATGGCGCGCCGCCTGGCCAAGGAAGAAGGGATTCTCTCCGGCATTTCCAGTGGCGCAGCGGTCGTTGCTGCGGCCCGTTTGGCGCACGATCCAGCCTTTGCCGGCAAAACCATCGTGGTCATCCTCCCTGACGCAGGCGAACGCTATCTCTCCACCATCCTCTTCGAAGGCATCGGCGCCTAGCGCCCACCGTGTTCAGCGCTTATATACTTTGCGCTGTTGGTAATGGGTGTGCAGGAGCTGGTGGGATTTCTTGCTCAACGGCGCGCCGAGGTAATCGGCGTATAGCTTCTGGATCATCGGGTTTTCGTGGGAACAGCGCTGGGCGCTCTTTTCATCATCCCGATAGATTCCCGCCGCCCGTTGCCGCCGGATTTTATCCGTCGCGCCATACGGCTGGCCACCGCCGCCCACGCACCCGCCGCGACAGGCCATCACTTCAATGAAATGATAGGGCGTTTCCTTGCCGGCCGCGCGCGCGGCGCGTACCCGGTCAAGGACCGTCTCAATGTTGCCCATGCAATGGGCCACGGCCACGCGTACCTCTTTGCCGGCCACCTGCAACGTGGCTTCTTTCACCCCGTCCAGCCCGCGGATTTCTTTCAATTCCATGGATGGCAGACGTTCTTTAGTCAGCGCCCAGTGCGCGGTGCGCAGCGCGGCTTCCATCACGCCGCCAGTCACCCCAAAGATGGTGCCCGCGCCGGAATACTCGCCCAGCAGCGAATCCACGCGTTCGTCTTCCGGCAGGTTGCGGAAATCAATCCCGGCGCTCTTGATCATCCGGCACAGCTCGCGAGTCGTCAGCGAAATATCAATGTCCTGCTGGCCGGAGCTGCTCATTTCGGCGCTGCGCTGAATCTCAAACTTCTTGGCGGTGCAGGGCATGATGGACACCATGAAGATATCCTTCGGGTCCAAGCCCATTTTTTCCGCATAATAGGTTTTGGTCAGCGCGCCCACCATCGCGTGCGGCGATTTGGCCGTGGAAAAGTTGTGGATGAAGTCCGGGGCGAACTTCTCCATGTAGTCGGTCCACGACGGGCAACAGCTCGTGATAAGCGGCAATTCTCCCTTGCCATGGACAAAGCGCTCCACGAATTCGGTGCCTTCCTCCATGATGGTGAGGTCGGCGCCAAAGTTGGTGTCGAACACCGCATCAAAACCCAGCCGCCGCAGCGCGGCATATATCTTGCCGGTGAGCAGCGTGCCGGGCGGGTAGCCAAAGTCTTCGCCCAGCGCCACACGCACGGCGGGGGCAATCTGGACCACGCAATGTTTGGCGGGGTTTTGCAGCGCGGCATAGACTTCGCGGGCATGGCTATGCTCATAAATGGCGCCCACCGGGCAATGCGCGGAGCATTGCCCGCATTTGATGCAGGGCGACTCGTTCAACGTCACATCCGCCGCTGGGGCGATGCGGGTATTCTCGCCGCGCCCAATAAACTCCAGCGCCCACACCCCCTGCATATCCTGGCACACCGCCGCGCAACGGCCGCACAAAATGCATTTTTCCGGGTTTAGCACCAGCGAGCCGGTGGTGTCGTCTTCGGGCAAATCACGCAACCGCTTGCCGTAGGGCGCTTCGCGGATGCCAAATTCCGCCGCCAACCGCTGCAATTCGCAGTTTTGGTTACGCGGGCATTGCAGGCAATCGTCCGGATGCGTGGACAAAATCAGTTCAATGATCGTGCGGCGGATCGCGAACAACTCCGAGTCGTGCGTAATGATCTCCTGTCCCTCGGCTGCCGGCGCGGCGCACGCGCGAACCAGCTTGTTCAGGCCCTTCACCTTCACCACGCAAATCCCGCATGCGGCCCATGGCGGCAAGTCGGGGTGGTAGCACAGGCTCGGGATTTTCACCTGCACCTGGCGGGCGGCATTCAAAATGTTGACTCCCTCGGGAACTTCCACCGGGAGGCCA
>MWEZ01000005.1 GCA_002071335.1 Verrucomicrobia bacterium ADurb.Bin018 | reverse complement strand
CGACCCAAAGAACTCGCCAACGCGGTGTCCGTCAAAACGGACCTCTTGACATGCCTTCTCATAAGAGTGTGGAAAACCCGGCGGAGCAACCAAGGACAACATGAGTGGCGTAGAGAAAAAATGGAATCAGGTGGCGGTGCTGCTGGGCGGGCCGTCGTCGGAGCGGGAAGTCTCGCTGAGGTCGGGCGCGGCGGTGGCGAAGGCACTGCGTGCGCGGGGCTATGACGCGCGCGAAGTGGAGGTGGATAAGGAATGCCGCTTTGTGCTGCCGGCGGGCACCGAGGTGGCGTTTGTGGCCATGCACGGGCGCTTCGGCGAAGATGGCGGCGTTCAGGCCGTGCTGCGGGCGCAGGGCGTGCCGCATACCGGTTCCAGCCCCGAGGCGTGCGCGCGCGCGTTCGACAAGTCGCAAAGCAAGCCCATCATGGTGCAGGCGGGCATTCCGACGCCGCCGTACGAGTTGCTGCGCGCGGGGGAGCCGCGGACGCTGCCGCTGCCGGTGGTGGTCAAGCCGGTGCGGCAAGGTTCCAGCGTGGGGGTGTCGCGCGTGTTCAAGGAAGAGGAGTGGCCGGCAGCCATCGCGCTGGCACACCGCCTCGACGAGATTGCGCTGGTGGAGGAGTTCATTGACGGCCGCGAGCTGACGGTGGGCGTGGTGGGCGATGTCGCGCTGCCGGTGGTGGAGATCATCGCACCGGATGGTAATTTTAATTACCGTGCCAAATATACGCTGGGAGTGTCCAAGCACGTGGTGCCCGCGCCGCTGCCGGCGGAGCTGGCCGCCGCGTGTCGCGACGCCGCGCTGGCGCTGTTCCGTGCGCTAGGATGCCGCGGCATGGCGCGCGTGGATTTTCGCCTGCGCTCCGATGGCCGTTTCTATGTGCTTGAACTCAACAACATTCCTGGCCTCACCGAGATCAGCCTGCTGCCCGATGCCGCGCGCGCCCACGGCTGGAGTTTTGAAGAACTTTGCGAAATCATCCTGAATATGGTAGACTGCTCCGCCACAACAGAAAAAGGAGCATAAATAGATTATGAATGTATTACGTGTGATCGCCAACCCGAAGCCGGTGGAGCAATCGGCCAGCTTGAAAATCGAAGCCGCCTTCATGGCGGCCCTGCAGCAAAAGCATCCCGATGCGCAGGTCACCACCATCAATGTTTTTCAGGATGATGTGCCGCAGTTGGATGCCCTCCTGCTGCCGGCATTCTTTGGCGCGCCGCCAGCCAATGCCGAGATCGAGCGCCGGCGCGACCGCCAGCGCGAGCTGCTCGCGATGTTTCTCGCCGCCGATCTGGTGGTGATTGCCTCGCCGGTGTGGAACTTCAACGGGCCGCCGCAGTTGAAGGCGTTTATTGACGCCATCATGGTGGCTGGCAAGACCTTCAAATATACCGCCAACGGGCCCATCGGGCTCGTGCCGGAAAAGAAGGTCGTGGTGTGCTACGCCAGCGGAATGCTCTACGACCACGGCCAGCCGCCGCAGCAAACCCTGACGCCCATGCTGACCACCCAGCTCGGCTTCATGGGCATCACGAATGTGACGCTGATTGGCGCGCAAGGGCAGGGCGCGGGCCGCGAAAAGGCTGCCGCCACCCTCGCCGCGGCCATCGAAAAAGCGCAAGCCGCCGCCGCGCAATTCTAACGCCGCCCGCTCGTGCGCAGGCCGCCTCCCCGGCGGCCTTTTTCTTTCGGTTGTTTTGCCCGCACTGGGGAGGATCGTGATGGATCAGAAGCCCCCTCTTGTATGTGACCCTTTTTTGCGGTCAAACCGTGGGGTTGCAGCCAGCATCAAATCAACCCATTTTATTTTGCGGATTCTGACATGCCATCCAGAGTTTATAAACTCTGGATGGTTTCCGTATTAGTCTTATCTCATTCTCATACATTATAATATGTATAAAATATTGGCTATTTATAATCGGCTGTTTTGCAGGTGCCATCCAGAGTTTATAAACTCTGGATGGATCCGACGTGAGGTGTTTTGTGTTTTTATCCGCTCGGTGCGGACCCGCATGTAGGTCGTTGAAAGGTGCCAGAAACCATCGGCGCGATGATTCTGAAAACCACATCATTTATGGTCAAGTTCTGCTGGCGCTTCGTTGGCAATGCATGGCAGTCCTCGGCTCAGGCACCTCTACCTGATCCCGAGCACCGTCACCCCAATCGGCGAAGAAACTTTTTGGCCGTAGCGCGCGCAAAGAAAAAGTTTTCGCGGGGGTGGGGGTGTGGCATAGTAGGCGCCTGTTTGTTTGGTAAATGGTGAGGTTTACGTTGGCGGCATTGAAGTCCAAGCGGCGGGGCAACCAGTCGCGCGAAAGCATACTGCGGAGCAAAGCGCGTTCCAGCGCCCGGCGGCAAGCCGTGCGCCGGGGCGTGACCACCGCCGTGGTCGCGCTGCTGGGCGTGGCTGCCATCGGTGCCGCGCTGTGGTGGGGCGGGCAGGCGGCGTGGCAAATCCTGTTCACCGAAAACGAGTTTTTTCTGATCCGCGATATCGAAGTGACGACCGATGGCGCGCTGACCATGCAGGAGATTCTGGATGCCGCGCAGGTGAGCAAGGGCCAGAACCTGTTTGCGGTGCAGCCGGACACCATCCGCGAGGCGCTGCTGGGCAAGGCCATGATCGCCAGCGCGCAGGTGGGCCGGCGGCTGCCGGATACGCTGCTGATCGAAGTGGGCGAGCGCGTGGCCGTGGCCCGGCTGGGGCGCTCGGATGCCGGCAGCCCGCTGGCGGTGGACCTGACCGGCCATGTGCTGGGGCCCAGCAGCGTGCGCGCCAGTTTGCCCGTGATTCTCGGCGTGCGCGATAAGGGCCTCAAGCCCGGCGATGTGGTGCAAGACCCCATGCTGGCCGAGGCGCTGCAAGTGCTCGAGATTTGCAATCTGGTGGCCATGCGGCAGGAACTCACCGTGGCCACCATCGAAGTGGGCCACCCCGACCGCCTGACCGTGGGTCTGACCACCGGCGAAACCGTGTTGCTCTCGCGGAACAAGCTGCGTGAAAAATTGGATCGGCTGCGCGCCATGCGCATCGAAGCGCGGCGGCGCGGGCTGGATTTGGCAGTGTATGACATGACCGTGGACCGCAATTTTGTGGGCCGCCCGGCCACGGGCGCGCCGCCGGCCGCGGCCGCGGCGCCGGCGTGGTAGGGGCGCGCGGAGAAAGGAACGTGGAAGAATGAAGTTGGAACCGATCGTGGCGCTGGAGATTGGCACGAGCCGCGTGCGCGTGTTTGTGGGCGAGCCGCGCGAGGATGAAGGCCTCATTATTACCGCCGTGGGCGATTGCGCCAGCAGCGGCATGCGCAAGGGCGAAGTGGTGGACTTCAACAGCCTGCACCCGTGCGTGGAAGCCGCGCTGCGCCAAGCCGAGGAGGCCAGCAATGTTTCCATCCACGATGTGTATCTGGCGCTGTCCGGTTCGCAAATCGAGGCCATGCCCAACCATGCCGAAATCCAGGTGGATGGCGAAATCACCGCGGAGCATACCGCGCGCGTGCGCGAACTGGCCAAGGCCGTCACCCTGCCGGCGGACCGCGAAATCCTGCACAGCATCATCGGGCAATACACGCTCGACGGTTTGCGCGGCGTCACGCCCGAGGGCATGGCGGGGCGCACGCTGGAAGTGAATGTGCTCATTGTCTATGGCGTCCATTCGCGGATGTTCAACTTGGTGCGCGTGATTCAAGAGCTCAAACTCTCCCTCGCGGGCACGCTGTTCAGCGGCCTGTGCGCCGCCCAGGCCGTGCTGACCCCCGAACAAAAAATGCAGGGCACGCTGCTGATTGACCTTGGCGGCGGCACGACCGATTACGTGGTCTATGCGCAGGCCCAAATCGCCGATGCCGGCGTGCTGGCCGTCGGCGGCGACCACGTGACGAACGATATCGCCCGCGCGTTCCAGGTGACCACCGCCGATGCCGAGGCGCTGAAAATCAAGTATGCCGATGCCATGGTCAGCGGCGCCGACCGCACCCGCTGGGAGCCGCTGCCGGCTGCAGCCGGCGGCCCGCCGCGCCAATTCAAGCGCATGGATATGCAGTCCATTGTGCACCTGCGCATGGAGGAAACCTTTGGCCTGATCCGCGAGCGCCTCAAGGCCCGCACACAGTTGTCGTTTTTAAGCGGCGGCGTGGTGCTGACCGGCGGCGGCGCGCACCTCAAAAACGTGACGACCCTCGCCGAGAAGGTGTTCGGCCTGCCGTGCACCATCGGCGTGCCGCGCAACGTGAGCGGCCTGACCACCAACCTTGCCCTGCCGGAATATGCCACCGGCATCGGCGCGGTGCTGCAAGGCCACCGCAATGCGCTCAATGCCGCGCAACAGGCCGGCGGCGTGTGGAAGAAAATCGGCCGCTGGTTCGGCGTGGGCTGAAGAGAGGATGACGATCATGACCGCACAACCGGAGAATTCGCAAGCCCAGGCCCCCGCGCCCCGCTGCCGTATTCTGGTGGTGGGCGTCGGTGGCGGCGCGTGCAACGTGGTCAGCCGCGCGTTGGCCGGCTGGACCGACGCGCCGCTGGTGGCGGGCATCAATACCGACGCGCCCGCGCTGGCGCAAAGCGATGTTGCCCTCAAACTGGCCATCGGCAAAAACGTCACCAAGGGCATGGGCACCGGTGGCGATGTGGAAGTGGGCCGCTTGGCCGCCAGCGAAGACCTCGATGCGCTGCGCAACCTGGTGGCGGGGCACGACCTGCTGCTGCTGGTGGCCGGGCTGGGCGGCGGCACCGCCACCGGCGCGGCGCCGGTGCTGGCGCGCGTCGCGCGTGAGGAAGGCCTGTTGGTGCTGGCCTATGTCACCCTGCCGTTTGCCTTTGAAGGCGCGCGCCGCCAAGAGCAGGCGCAGGAGGGCCTGGCCACGCTCAAGCGCAATGCAGATGCCGTGGTATGCCTGCCCAACCAGCGCCTCCATTCCCTGCTGCCGCCCGATACCTCCCTGCCCGATGCCTTCGCCTTTGTGGACCGCATGATGGTGGCGGGCATCCGCGGGTTGTGGACCCTGCTGGCCCAGAACAACATGCTCAACCTTGATTTCTCCGACGTGCAAACGCTGGTGGAAAACAGCGGCAACGAATGCTGCTTTGGCTATGGCGAGGGCGCCGGCGCCGGCAAAACCGAACAGGCCCTGCAAAACCTGCTGGCCGGTCCCATGCTGGATAAAGGCCGCGTGCTGGCCAACTCCGGCGCCATGATCTTGGGCGTGATCGGTGGCCCGGACCTCTCGCTGGCGGAATTAAGCACCATCCATGAACGCATCACTGCCTCGTCACGTCCCGGCGCCCGCATCTCGCTGGGCGCGGCCGTGCTGGATGACTGGCCCGGGCGGCTCGCGTTGATTGTGCTGGCCGTTGAACATTGGCTGCCGCCGCCCAAACCCGGCGCATTGGTGATTGAAGCCGGCCATACCGGCCCGTCGGCCGAGCCCGCCGGACGGCGCCGCGCGGGCCGGGGGCAATCCGAGTTGCCGCTGGCGCCCGCCCCGGACCGCGGCCGCTTCCAGAATGTCTCACCCACCTTGCACGATGGCGCGGATCTCGACATCCCCACCTATATCCGCCGCAACATCCGCATCCCCACCTGACCGCGCGCCTTCGCCGGGAAAGGCTTGCTTTTATTTGCCGGAACGGCAAGAGTGCCCCGGCTTGAAACACAGGAGAAAAAAATAGATATGAAGAAGATGACATGGTTGAGTCTGTTGGCCACGTTGCTGGCCGTTTCCCCGCTGGCCTTTGGCGCGGCCCTCGTCACCAAGGGCGCCAACGAATTGGGTTTGGAAGGCGATTTGGATTTTGCCACCGCCGTCGGCACCCGGCTGGAAGCCAGCGCCAAATATGCGTATTTCTTCTGGGACCGGATTTCGCTGGGCGTGCAGGGCGTGGTGTTCAACAACGACGCCATGCACCAGTTCGGGCTGGGCGTGAACGCGGAATACAATTTCACGCTGTCGAGCAACTACAAGCCGCTGTTCGGCACGGATTTGGTGCCCTTCCTCGGCGCCGCCATCAGCTACCGCCACGCCAAGCTGTTCGATGAAAAGGAAAGTGCGGTGGTCTTTGGCGGCGAAGGTGGCGTGAAGTTCTTCCTGACCGACACCACGGCCATCACGTTGTCGCTCGTGGGCGAACTCGCCACCGAAGACATCTATGATGACGACCTCGAAGCCACCAACAAGGACCTGAGCCTGCGGCTCGGCATGCGCTTCTATTACTAACCGCCACGGCGGCTCGGCGCGGACGACCTCCGCGCCTTTTTTATGCCCGGCGGATTCGGTTGAAATCCGCGGGCGGGTATAGTATTCATTTGCCTGTTCGCATCCGGTTGCGCCGGAGGCAACACCGCGGAGGGATGGCTGAGCGGCTTAAGGCACCCGACTCGAAATCGGACGGGCGTGATGAGCGTCCCGTGGGTTCAAATCCCACTCCCTCCGCCATTTTTATTTTGTTTTTTTATGTTGGCCATGCCGACGGCAGGAGACTGATAATGAAAAATAAAATAGTTATCGGCGGGGTTGTTGCGTTCTTGTGCGGCCTGATATTGAATGCCCATGCTCAGTTTGGCAATGCCCAGCCGCGGGTGGGGGATCCCAACTGGACAACTGATGCCCATGGTCGCGTCGTGCCCCGCATCGGCAATCCTGGCTGGACTACGGATTCCCACGGGCGGGCGGTGCCCCGCATTGGCAACCGCGAATGGACAACCGATAGCCGGGGTAATCCCGTTCCGCGCATTGGCAATCCCGGCTGGACCACCGATTCCCGTGGCCGCGCCGTGCCCCGCGTCGGCAACCCCAGTTGGACCACCGACAGCCACGGCAACCCCACCCCCCGCATCGGCACCGGCTATTGGGATTTCTAATCTGCAGCGTGCGGTATTTGTTGATTTGCGTCGCTCGGCGCGTTGTGTGGAGGGGTGAATGAGACGAGGGTATTGTTGGATTATAGTGGGCATGGTTTTGGGCACGGCGTCTTGTCATTGGCCGGGCGGTCACACCATCGCGCAAGAGTATCCTGATGCCGTGGCCAGCGATCCGGCGCGCTTGGGATGGATGGTTGGCGCGCCGCCGCCGCCCGACCGGATGGTGCGCTTTGATGATGGCAGTTATTTTCGCTTCCCCGCGCTCCGGTGGAGCGTCGCCAACTTTCGCCAACTGATGCCAACCGTCAATGTGTCGCGGGGGCTGGGTGCGCCGGTGTTGTTGCCGCAAGCGCTCCGTGATGATCTGGATGATGTGGCCTTCAGCCCGCTTGGCGGGGACGGCACGATGACGTGGGCAGAATCGCTGCCGGCCAACTACACGGATGGCATCATCGTGTTGCACGAAGGCCGGGTGGTTTATGAACGATATTTCGGCGTATTACGCCCGGAAGGGCAGCATGCGGCCATGTCGGTCACCAAGACTTTTGTGGGGACGCTGGCGGCGTTGCTGGTGGCCGAGGGCCAGTTGGATCCGGAGCGGAAAGTCGCCACTTATGTGCCGGAGCTGCAAGCATCCGCGTTCGGTGATGCCACCGTGCGCCAAGTCATGGATATGACGACGGGCATCCGGTTCAGCGAGGACTACGCGGATCCCAAGGCGGAAGTCTGGGCGCATGCGGTCGCCGGCAATCCGTTGCCGAAACCGGCGGATTATACCGGTCCAAGGTCATGCTACGAGTTTTTGCAAACGGTGCAGCCGGAAGGGACGCATGGCGAGGCATTTCATTACCGGACCGCGAACACGGATGCGTTGGGCTGGATTCTCGCGCGGGTGAGCGGGCAGTCCGTTGCCCAACTTTTGGAGACGCGGATTTGGCGCAAATTGGGGGCGGAGCAGGATGCGTATATGACCGTGGATGCCACCGGTACCCCGTTTGCCGGCGGCGGGCTGAACGTGGGATTGCGCGATTTGGCGCGCTTTGGCGAAATGATCCGCAACGACGGCTATTACAACGGGCAGCAGATTGTGGCGCGGGAGGCCATCGCGGACATCCGGCGTGGTGGCAACCGGGAAGCGTTCGCAAAGGTTGGCTATGATTTGCTGCAGGGTTGGAGTTATCGCTCCATGTGGTGGGTGATGCACAATGAAGATGGCGCGTTCATGGCCCGGGGCGTTCACGGCCAAGCGCTTTACATCAACCCGCGCGCGCAAGTGGTCATTGTACGTCTGGCCAGCCACCCGGTTGCCGCCAATGCGGCGAACGATCCCATCACACTGCCAGCCTTTCAGGCCATGGCCCGCCACCTGATGCAGGAGAAAGAATGAACCTGATGTTGCTGTCAGGCAAAGCATGGTTTTGGGTGGTGCTGGTGGTCTTAGCCGGTGGAACGTATGCACTGGCGACCCGGGCCAATCTGAATTTTCGTCACCGGCCGGGGGATGTGCTGGATCGTTTGGAGGGTGTGGCCATTTATTACAATGGCGGGATTCACATGACGCATGGCCGGAATCTGGCCCCGGATGGATATAATCTGGGCATCCGCTATCAATGCGTTGAGTTCGTGAAGAGCTACTTGTACGAGCGGCACGGGCACCGGATGCCAGATGCATATGGTCATGCCAAAGATTTTTTCGACCCGCGGCTGGCTGATGGCCAATGGAACGCGCGGCGCGGCATGACGCAGTTTGCCAATGGCAGCGCCACCAAACCCGCGACTGGTGATTTGTTGGTGATGCGGCCATGGCTGTTCAATCGCTATGGCCACGTGGCCATTGTGGCGGCGGTGACAGGCAACAGCGTGGAGATCGCCCAGCAGAATCCGGGTCCATGGGGCAGCACCCGCGCGATCTATCCCTTGGCTATCCGCGAGGGGCGTTGGTTTATTGGACAACGCCGGGTCCTCGGTTGGCTGCGCTTGCCGACAGCCGAATAGCAAAACGAAATGCAACGCAAACGGCCGCCAGCGCGGTCATGATGTCAGCCGCCGTTATATCGGCGGCGGGATCGAAACAAAAGCCCAACAGGAACGTAGGAAACTCAGAAAAGCAGGAGAGAAGAATTTTTAACGCTAACGACGCCAGCGACGCCAAAGGCCGCAAGCATGGCCACAAGGCGGGAAGGGGATTATCTACGTTTGGAGCGGGTGCGATATTTGGCCGCAGGTTCCGCAATTTGGGGTTCAGGAACCGCGAGTGCTGGGTGGTGGCGCGCAACAACAGGTGGCACCAAAGAGCGCAGGTAGTCCACTCCAATCCGGCCGTCGCGAATGGCGCAGAGCAGGACATTCATCGAGCGGGAGGGGCGTTCGGCGCCCGATTCCCAGCGCGTCCATGTTTTTTCGCCAAGTTGCAGAAGTTCGGCCATTCCTTTTTGGGTGGCCTTGATTGAGCGGCGCAAGGCGCGAATTTGTGCAGGGGACAGGATGCCTAGAAAGCGCGCCTTGGTGGATTCCAGCAGTTCGCGAGCCTCACCGGAAAGAAAAATCTCGCCGGTTTTAGGATCCTTCCATGCAGGGACATCTTTCCAGATAATTTCCGCGATGCCATCGCCTGTGGTTTCAGGGATATAGACCGGCTGGCGGGAAGTGACCAGTACCCAGCCGGCGACAGGTGCTTTTTTCATAAGGAATCTCCTTTACGTGGGATGTGGCTTGAGAAGATGATGATGATTTTACCATTGGGGAGCAGGCCGATTTTACCCAGCACTCGACTCTGGTCGAAAAAGAACCAAAACTCGTATGCATCGCACGCTGGCCGCATATCAGCAATGTGCCGGCCGTGAATATCGGCCCGGAGAGCCTGCGCCATGGCTTGATGGCGCGCGAACATGAACGCATGAGGAAACGCGGCGTTCCAATCCCGGTCAGCGGTCTCTGTGCTGATGATTCGATTTTTATCGCCCGATTCCAGAATCGCAATCACAGCGTTACGCCAAGCAGCGGGAATGAGGAGTAACTTACTCATGCCGTGAATGTATCAATTGATACATTGAAAGCAACATTTTTCAACGCCGGCGGTACACGGCTGAAAGCATGGAAAAGGGGAGGAAGGTGGGCTGTTTTGGTGTGAAGCTACGGGGTGGCGAGAAGAGAGGTTTTGAGGGATTCTTGGGCGGGGGTGGCGCCGAGCCAGATGGCAAAGAGGGCTTGCTTGAGGTCGAGGCCGGGGATGGTGGCGAGCGGGGTTTCGGTGCCGCCAGCAGTGCGGTAAAGGGTGGTCAGGGCGCCATCGGCGTAGCGCATGATGACGGTATCGCCCTTCTTGAATTCGGTATTCGCGAATTGGTCAAGGAAGGCGGGGGTGTTGGGCGAGGTGTAACCGCTGGCGGCGGCTTTGGCGAAGCCTTCGGTGGTGGTTTCCACAAAGCGCTTGCGGGTAATGAGCGAGCTTTTGAGGGTGAGGTGGAAGGCCATGGGTTGGTCGGCGCCGAGGATGGCGGGGCCATCGGCGGCTTGAAGGGATTCGGGGACGTAGAGGGTGAGTTCGTATAGCGCGCCCAGGATGGGTTTGGTGCGGATGCCGGAGCCGCGGACCACGAGGGATTCGCTGGCGGTGGCGGCGAGGACGAGGGCGAGGGTGGCGATGGCAATGGCAGGCAGGCGGTGGAGTGTCATGGGATCCTTCCGTGGGTTCTAGGGTTTGGTTAGATGAGCAGGTTTTGGGCGATGGCGGTGCGAGTGGTTTCGGTGAGTTGGTGGGTGTCGAAGTTTTCCGGCGAGATGGGCGGGAGGAAGCGGACGGTGACCCGGGTGCCAAGGCGGGGGAGGCGGGTGCCGCGGGCGAGGGCTTGGTGGGCGCCATTGATAGCAACGGGGATAACCGGGACTTGCACTTCCTTGGCGAGGGCGGCGAAGGTGGTCTTGAAGTCGCCCAAACGGCCATCCGGGGAGCGGGTGCCTTCGGGGAAAATGAGCAAGTTGCCGCCGCTGCGGAGGGCCTGAGCCATCATTTGCAGCGAGATTTGGACATCGCGCCCGACATCCACCACGATGACGTTGCTGTTGCGGGCAAGCCAAGTGAGCAGTCCTTTTTTGACGTGCTTGCGCTTGGCGTAATAGAAGGTGCGGCGCAGGAAGCGGTTGGTGAGGAACATGGAGACGAACAGACCGTCAATATAGGACTGGTGGTTGGCCACCAGGATGCAGGAGCCCTGCGCGGGGATGTTCTGGCGTCCTTCGGCGCGGACGCGGAACAGCAGGCGCAGGAGGGTGCCGAAGAGGTTTTTCAGGAAGGGGTGGATCCAGCGGGAGCGGGGCAGCTCAAGTGGTTTTTCGTCGGGCTGGGCCTTGAGGAGGGCATCCCAGCCGCCGCCGCCTTGACGGAAGAACAGACGCTGTTCGTCGGCATGGCGCGCGAGGGCCAGCACCGTGGGATAATCCTGAAAAGCGGTTTCGGGGAGTTTGATGCCGAAGGTTTTTTCGATGAACACCAGCACGGAGAGGCGGGCGAGGGAGTCGAGGGCGAGGTCCATTTCCCAATGGGCGGTGGGGGCCACGCGGGGGCATTCGAGCTCGGTGCGCAGGAAGTGGTCAAAGGCTTCGTAGGCGGGGCCGAGGTCTTCGGGCTTGGGGGCGGGGGCGGAGCCATTGCTGAAGGTGCCGGTGGCGAGGGGGGGGAGCTCGTGGCGCTTGAGTTTGCCGAGGCGGGTTTTAGGGAGGTCGGCGGTGACGATGGTGAGCTGGGTGATTTTCTTGGCGGGGGGGGCAAGGCGGTTATAGGGCTGCAAAAGCTGCCAGCGGAAGTGTTCGGCCTGCTGGCTGGGGACGCCTTCGAGGAAACCGGGGACAGGCTGGATGAGCGCGTGGAGAAGATCATCTTGCAACGTGACGGCGACATCCTTGATGTCGGGCGAGAGGGCGAGGAGTTTTTCTTCCAGTTCGGCGGGGTTGACCTTTTTACCATTGGGCAACACGATGATTTCTTTTTTGCGGCCGGTGATAAAGAGGTAGTTCTCGTTGTCGAGGTAGCCGAGGTCGCCGGTGTGGAGCCAGCCATCCTGAATGGCTTCGGCAGTCGCGGCGGGGTTGCGCCAATAGCCGGGGAAGACGTGAGGGCCACGGACGAGAACTTCGCCTTCCTCGATGCGGACGGAATCGGGCAGGCAGGGCTGGCCGCAGGAACCAAGGCGCACGGCTGAGGGGCGCGGGAAGGTGATCATGGGGGCGCATTCGGTCATGCCGTAGCCTTCGAGAACCTGAAAACCCATGATGGTCATATCGCGGGCGACATCGCGGTCGAGGGGGGCGCCGCCGGAGACCATTTGGCGGAGGCGTCCGCCAAACTTCTTTTGGACGGGATAGAGGAGGACGCGGGAGACGCCCAGACGGTTAATGCGGGCGGAAAGGCGGTAGAGCAGGCGGCCGACGGGGGATTTGAACAGGTTGTCGAGAATGGCCTTGCGGAAAAGGGCATAGAGGCGGGGTACGCCGATCAGCAGGGTGGCGCGGTGCCGGCGCATGGTGCCGACCATGTCGGCGGGGTCGAGGGAGTGAGCGAGGATGATGGTGCCGCCGGAGTAGAGGGGGGCGAGCAGGCAGCCGACGAGCGGCAAAATATGATGCGCGGGGAGCAGGGCAAAGGTGCGGGTTTGCGGGGTAAAGATGGGGACGCGGTCGCAAACGGATTCGAGGTTCACCTTGATGTTGCCGAAGGTCAGCATGACGCCCTTGGGCGCGCCGGTGGTGCCGGAGGTGAAGAGGATGGCCGCGAGAGTGTCCTCCGCGCCAGCCATGAGGGGGGTGTCGGCGACGCAGCCGGAGGGAATGGCGGGAAAGTCTTCGTTATCGAAGCAAACCATGCGCGCGTTGAGGGCCGGGAGGGTGCCGAGGGCTTCCTGCACCACGGGGGTGGTTTTGGCGGAACAGAAGATGGCCACGGGCTCGGTTTGGCCGAGGATATACGCCAGCTCAGCGGCAGGGCTGAAGGCGTCCACCGGCACCACCACGCAGCGATTACGCCAGATGGACAGCAGGGCGGAGACCCATTCGGGGCGGTTTTCGGAGAAAATGACCACGCGCTCACCGGGCGAGGAAAAATAGAGCGAGGCCAGCGCGGCTGAGTGGGTCAGCAAGTCGGCATAGGAGATGGCGGTATCTTTCCAAAGAATGGCCGGCTTGGGTAGGGGGCGGAGCAAGGCGAAGGCGGGCAGTTGGAAGGTGGGGGCATTCATTCGGTCGGGACCATGGGGTTGGGTGCTTGGTGTCCTTGCTGTTCTGACTCTAGGGGGGCGACTTTACCCCAGCCGGGCGAGGGAAACAACCAACAACACGTCTGGGATGGGCATTTTTGCGGAATGGGGGGGCGGGTAGCGGGTTGTTGTTGTATCTTTGCGCTTGTGTTCGGGCGCATGGGAAGTATAACGTTTTGCGCGTCACGCTTTGCCGGGTGACGCCGAATTCAAGACCGCTTAAAAAAGGCGAGGAGCGAGCCATGAAATGGATGAAGTTGTTGGGTGTGGTGGGTGCGATGGCGGTGCTGTCCTGGACGACAGCCGGGGCGAACGAGGAGATTGCCTCGACATGGTACGGCGACCAGCCGGACGTGTATGGGCTCAAGTCGCGCGACACGGCGGGGAATAATTCCTATGCCTATACGCCGAGCCCGGAGCAATGGCGCGACAAAAACATCTACCAGTTGTTCACCGACCGCTTCGCGACGGATGGCGTGGACCGCCTGGCGGGCTACAAGCCGAGTTGGACGTGTGACGGCAAGCCGTATCCCTACAACCGCAACTACCACCACGGCGGCAACTGGAAGGGTTTGCAGGGCCAACTGGATTATCTGGCCGGCATGGGCGTGACGGCGGTCTGGATTTCCGGCGTGCAGCAAAATGACCAGGGCAAGGATCCCAATTATACGCCCTACCACCAGTATCACGTTGAAAACTTTTTCAAGTGCGACCCGGCCATGGGCACCTTCCAGGACCTCAAGGACTTGATTGACGACTGTCACGCGCGCGGGATGTATGTGATTTTGGATGTGGCGCCGAACCACATGTGCGACAAAAACGGCATCAACACCGGCAACGAAAATGATGACAAGCAATACTGGCCCAACGGCCACGGTTCCTTCGGCTGGTGGAACGAAAGCAACAAGCACGCGCTGCCCTTCAACAACCTGAACTATTTCCACCCGAACGGCACGATCAACTGCTGGGACTGCTTCCCCGAACAAATCAACGGCCAATTCAAAGGCACCGATGACCTGAACACCGAGCATCCCGATGTGCAGTCTATTTTGGCCAAGGCGTTCAAAAACCTGATTGATGCCACGGACTGCGACGGCTTCCGCGTGGATGCCATCAAGCACGTGCCCTACAACTGGTGTCGGACGTGGGCGCAGAACATTCGCGACCATGCGGCGTGGCGCGGCAAAAACAACTTCCTGATGTTCGGCGAACTGTTCAGCTATGACAACGGCGCGCTGGCGAGCTGGTGCGCGGATGGCTACGGCTTCAACTCGGCCCTGCATTTCCCGCTGATGCAGGCCATGAAAAACGTCTTCGGCTACGGCGCGGGCTCGGATCAGCTTGGCTGGGAAATGGGCGCAATCAACCAGTACGGCCAAGGCAAGGAAAACGTGATTGCGTTTTTGGACAACCACGACGTTGACCGCTTTGCCTGCACATTCGGCGGAGGCGATGCCGCCACCGCCAAGAAGATCATGGAGCCAGCCATGACGTTCCTCTACATGGCGCCGCCAGTGCCGCTGATTTATTACGGCACGGAGCACATGTTCAACCAGGGCGGCCACCCCAATGGCAGCAACCGCACGTGGGACAACCCCGATGACGGCGACTGGCAGCGCGAGTGCATGTTCGACAAAGGCTTCCAGCCCGGCAACGCCAGTGGCGACATGTTCAGCCAGTGGGCGAAGGACCGCGGCCTCTACGGTCATATTTCCTGGCTCAACGGGTTGCGCAACAAGAGCCGCGCGCTGCGGCGTGGCGGCTTCGAGCAGCGCCGCACCAGCGGTGGGCAGGGCATCTACGCCTTCACCAAGTGGTATGGCGACGAGGTGGCGCTGGTGATCGTCAACACCGCCGATGGCGAGCGGGACCTGGGCGACATCAACGCCGGCAAGGGCAACGCGGAATTTAAGGAAAACGGGGTGGGGCCCACCAGTTTCACTTCCGCCGGCAACGGCAACATTGCCTTTGGCTCGACCAAAATCCCGGGCAAGGGCAGCAAGATTTTCATCGCCAATTTCGTGGACAACAGCAACGACGTATTCGGCGGCGGCGGTGGCACGCCGGTGGGCCTTTGGGCGCGCAACACCTATGGTTACCCGACCGAAACTGCCACGACGGCCGACACCATATACATTAACACGGAAGCCGGCCCCGCCAGCGTCACCAACAAGAAGGTGTACTTGGTCTATGGCTTCAACAATCCCAGCGGCGCTTGGCCGAAGGTAGAGATGGAGCTCAATGAAGAATGGGATTCCAACGGCGGCAACTGGTTCCACTACGACCTCGGCAACCTGACGACCGGCCGACTCGATTATGTGATTGCCGTCGAGACGGTGGAAGACGGCGTGACCAACACCTTCTGGGATAACAATGGCGGCGGCAACTACACCATGCAGATTTATCCCGCACCGGAACCCGTCAATTTCTCGTTCCACAGCGTGGCCGCGAACCCGGTGAATCCGGAACCGGAGGGCAGCGTGACGGTGACCGTGATTCTGCGCACCGCGCCGGGAACCAACATCAGCGCACTGGCGGCACGGGTCGGCTATGACATCTTTGACCCGAAAGACGGCCCGGCGACGAATTGGCCGACCTACGCCATGACGCGGGGCAACACCATCACGAACGACGGTACCAACGTGTTGAGTACCTTCACCTATACGGTGAACAACGGCCTCGAGGCCGGTTATGTGATGAAGTACTACATCGCGGCGAGCAATGGCGCGTCCATCCTCTACGCCAACAATGGCGGACAGGATTACTCCGTGGTCATCAAGGACTGGCCGGCTGTGCCGGCGGACATCGAGATCAGCACCTCGAACCACACCACGCAGGCCAGCAGTGCCACTGTGGCCGGCACCGCCGGTGCGAACATCGCCGATGGCCTCTATTGGACAAACTCCTTAACCGGCGACACCGCACAATTTGAGCTGACTGGCCACTGGAGTGCGGCCATCCCGTTGAATGTCGGAACCAACGTCATCACGGTCTATGGCTACGAGGCGGGGACCACCACGACCAACGCCACCGACAAGGCCTCAAATTATGCGACTTGGACGCACAATTCGAACCAAGGCTCCGGATTTGGGAACTGGAGTCTTGTCGGTGTCGAAGACTATGCGGGCCACTTCATTGCCGTTGGGAATGAAACATGCAACCTCACCAAACCCGCTTTCGGGATGTGGGCGCATTCGGACAACACATCGGAAGTGTACCGCCCGTTCAGCCAGGCGCTTGGAGCAGGAGACACCTTCTCCATCTCCATTGACAACGGCAGCATTGATAGCGGTCACAGCACCGGCATCGGCCTACAATCAGCCTCAGGGGAAAATCTCTGGGAGTTTTACTTTGTCGGCGGCGACTTCACCTACACCATGACCGGTGGCGCGACGGATATTGGCTGGACCAGCGGCGGACTGACGATTGAATTCACGTTGACTTCCGCCAGTACCTACAGCGCTGTCATCACGCCTCTGGGCGGTTCAGCGCGCACGTACACCGGTTCCTTCTCAGGCACTATCGCGCGTTTTCATGCATGGCATTACTCGGCTAACGGTGGCGAAGACCACAACTTCTACTTCAACGACCTGAAGATCACTTCCGCGAGCCTGGGCACAAAGAAGCAGGATAGTGTGACGATCACCCGCGAGGATGACGGCCGGCCACGGATCGAAGCCACCGGCAGCCGTTCCATCAGCATCGGCGAAAACGGCACGGCGTTTACGCTTGGGCTTTCGCTGACGAACGCCACGGCGGCCAGTTGGAGCGCGTCATTGACGGCGCTAAATGGTTCGCACGTGCAGTCGTGGTCGAATGTGGCGGGCGCGACTTGGAATTGGACGTGGACCGCGTATGCCGCGGGCACGTGGCGGCTGCGCGTCACCGCCCATGCCGCCGGTGGCGCAGCCATCACCAATACCACCCTGGTGCTGACGGCCACCGAGGGTATGAGCTACACGCTGGGTAACGCCTGGCACTGCCCGACCAATAACGAGCCGTTTGAGGCCAAATATATGCGCCATCCGGTGACCCCGGGCGTGGGCGAGACCATCGAAATCTATGTCGGCAATTACCATCCGCAGGGCGACATGAACGGTGGCTCGCTGCACTACCGCTGGGGCACCAGCGGCGCGTGGAGCAGCACGGCATTGAGTTGGACCAACAACACCAATGGCGATGACAACCGCTACTGGGTCGGTACGCAAGTGGTGCCGGGCGACAAGAAGGGCGGCGTCTTCCAGTATTATCTGGAGGTCACCTATACCGACGGCTCGCCAACCAATACGTTTGTGGCGATGGACCCCGACCAGTCCGCCATGTACAAGACCTTCAAGCGCGAGGCAGCCGCGCAGGCGACTCCGTTTGAAGTGGGCATCCGGGATGATGCCGGCAAGGAACCGGGCTATATCTGGCATGGAGGCGATATCACCGTGGCCGGCGAGGACAGCGTGCAGATTGGCGCCAAGATCGGCTACATCAAGGACGGCGCGAAGTGGGCCGATACCGCCGTGGTGCGCTACCGCGTAGCCGAAGATGCCAAGGGCGCCAAGCAGGCGCGCGGCCTCAAGCGCATCCTGAAGTCCGGCCGCAGCCCGCGCTCGTGGAATGCGCTGACCAATCAGGTCAGCATGGCCTACGAAGGCGAAATCCCGGATTCCAGCCCCAATG
The DNA here is from genome assembly GCA_002071335.1 of Verrucomicrobia bacterium ADurb.Bin018. Taxonomy (GTDB): domain Bacteria; phylum Verrucomicrobiota; class Kiritimatiellia; order CAIQIC01; family Lenti-01; genus CAZNGD01. The sequence continues at coordinate 22,746 of MWEZ01000005.1, read as the reverse complement.
GCAACGCCATGCGCTGGGTGGCTACCATCACGGATAGCAACCTGCTCAACGAGCGGGCTGTGCTGATCTATGAAATCTACGCCAAGGGTTCCAATGGCGTCTGGCGGCAGGCGGAATACAACGCCGGCGGCGGTTCCTCCACCTTTGAATACCGCCCCTATTCCGAAGGCGCGGATGACCTGCAGGTGCGCGGCAACACCCGCGATTATGACAGCGGCTGGCTGGCGGCGGATTACACCACCACCAAGTACTTCATCAATGAAGCCGACGCGCAGGACACCGTCACCATCACCGTGCGTTACAAGGCGCCCGCCAACGCCCAGAAGGTGGAGTTGTTCACCAATCTCGGCCGCCGAGACTTTGCCGATGCCGACATGAACAACGACGGCTGGCCGGATGGCATCATCCCGCCCGCCGGCAACACCATCACGGCGGAAAACACCTATAACGTTGGCGCCGGCTACTGGCAGGCGATCCCGATGACGGCGGTGGGTGGCGCGTGGCAGAAGACTCTCACCGTGAACAAGTGCGGAGCCTATCGCATTACCGCGCGCTTCCTGGCCGCCGGCGCCGCCGAAGGCGAATGGACGTGGTACTCCGAAGGGCCTGACAACTCCCTGCGGCGCGATCACGCTGTGGTGATTTCACCGCGCAAGGCGCTTGAGCAAACGATGTACGAACTCAATGTGTTCACCATCAAGGCTACGAATACCGCGCAGTCGGGGCGGGGTACCTTTGAGAAGCTTTCAGAAAAGCTCAATGCCGGCAGCGGCGCTTACGACGAATTTAGCTTGGCCTATCTCAACAAGCTGAACATCAACTGCCTCTGGTTCCAGCCGATCCACCCCTCCGGTGGCGACCGGGTGGAAAACGACCCCGCCACTTCGAATCGCTACTGGCCGGGCAGCCCCTACGGCACCAAGAATTATTTCTCGGTCAATCCGGACATGTCCGACAGCGCGACCGAATCGGCGGCGGTGGCGGCGTTCACCAACTTTGTGCGCCTGTGCGACCGCGCCCGCGGCGAAACCATGCCCGAAAATGAACGCACGGTGAACACCGTCAACGTCATGCTCGATGGCGTGATGAACCACACCAGTTGGGATGCGATCTATGGCGAAGGTCTCGCGTTGGCCACCAACGGCCTCGGCGCAGCGGCAATCGCCGAGCTGACCAATGCCTACGGCAACATCGCGGCGCTCGCTCCGAGCGAGCGCATCGCCACCACCGGCAAGTTGGGCATCAACTGGTATTCCGCCAAGACCAACTATGCCAAGCCCGCCACCTATTACAACACCGCGCATGACAACGATATCGGCGTGGCGCCGGAACGCGTGGACTTCGGCAAGTGGGATGACGTGGCGGAGCTGCTCTATGGCAATTACTCCACCATGGTCCGTTGGGATGACCGTGTGCCGCCGGATTACAACCTCACCGAGGAAACCAGCCGGATGTATAACGAGGACGACCGGTACTATTACAACGAGATGCTGCCGGCCACCAAGCTGCTGTGGAAGTACATGGCTTCGTATCCGGAATACTGGTTAAAGAAGACCGGCCACTCCGGCACCAACCAGCCCGGCCAGAAGGATGGCAACGGCGTCCTGCTGGATGACTACGGCATTGACGGCTTGCGCTGCGACTACGCCCAAGGCCTGCCCAGCCAGTTCTGGGAATACCTCATCAACCGCACCCGTTCCAAGAAGTGGAACTTCCTCTTCATGGCGGAATCACTCGATGGCGGCCTGGTCGGCAAGCGCTCGAACCGCCATTTCGATATCCTGAACGAAAACATGGTCTTCCGCTTCACGCAGGACAAGGTGAGCGAGCCGGCGCCATTCCAAGCCGCGCTCGAAGACCGCCGCACGCTGTACGGCAACGGCATCATCCTGCTGAACCTGTCCAGCCACGACGAGCCGCTGCCGTTCGGTGATCCATGGGCCACCGCCTCCCGCTACGCCATGGTTTCCGCCATTGACGGCGTGCCGATGATCCTGCTCGGCCAGGAACACGCCATCAGTCCCTATGGCGGCCCCGATGGCGACACCATCGACAAGTGGAAAGGCTTCTACTTCTTCGAACAGAACTTCGGGAAGTGGATCCCGCACTTCAAGAAGTGGAACCAGATGTATGTGTGGGATGACCCGTGCTATCCGTCCGGCGACTTCCGTGAATCACGCAAGATGGCGGAACTCTATGGCCGCATCAACAAGGCACGCTTGATGAGTCCCGCGTTGCGCAGCAAGAACCGCTGGTTCCTCAACGATAATCCGCGCATGATGACCGTGGCCAAGTGGGAGACCCCGGGCGCCAACCCCAACGTGCGTGATGCCGTCATTGCCAGCGTGCTGTTCATGAATGAAGGCGATGGCGGTTTGGTCGGCAATGCACAGGTGTATGATCTCTCCCCATTTGCCGACAAGCTCGGACTCGAAAACCGCGCCGACCGGCTCTATAACATCCGCAATTTGGCGGCATCGGATCCGGCAGCGCTGATTTGGCCGGAGGCGAAGGCCGGTTCGGAGATCATCACCAACTTCTACATCGGCCTCGATGGTGGCATGGACGGCACCAATGCCAATCCTGCCAAGGTCTGGGCCAATGGCGCCGTGGTGCAATATCTGCAATTTGTGGATGTGACGGCCTACGCCCCGCCGGTCATTCAAGTTGGTACCATTCCCACGAATAAGACGGTGGGGCAGTCCGTCAGCATTTCCGTCACGGCCACCGGCGATGGCGAGCCCATTGTCACGCTCACCAATGCGCCGGCCGGCCTGCTGAACAGCTATACCGGCACCACACTGGCCTTCACCCCGACGAATGCCGGCGGCCACACGTTCTACTTCATCGCCCAGAACCAGCGGAACGATGCCTTTGCCACCACCAACTTCACTGTCACGATCCTCGGTGGCGGCGGTGAGGTGGAGCCCATCGAGATCGTGGCCATCAACAGCATCGTCAGTGGCGGCGGCCAGGTGAGTTTCACTGCCGAAATTGCCGACCTGCCCGAAGGCGTGACCAGTCTGCCGATTTATGCGGCGGATCAGGTCGTGAACGGCAAGTGGAATTGGTCCTTTGTCACGAATGTGGTGGTGGGCAGCACGACGGTCAATGCGACTCTTGTGCTGGATGAGGTGCCGACGCGTGTCATCACCCTCGGCAAACCGCCAGTCGGCATGGACTAACTCCCCCTGCCAACTGACTACTCAAACGGCCCGGCCCCACCGGGCCGTTTGCTTTACCTTGCACCACCACATTGCCAGCGGCCTATGTGTTGAGCATGCCTGCGGGCCGCGGTGTCTCTTGCGGCGTTTGCGTTAAAATTCATTTTTTTGTTTTCTTGCTCTGCGGTTCACTTTCTTCCTGCTTCCGCGTTATGTCCGCGCCGCGGTTTTTGCGTGATTTGCGGGGTGGGGCGTGGCATAGTGGCTGGCCAGTATTCACAGGCTAGGGAGAAACCATGAAAGTACCGCTGCTAGATCTGAAACCCCAATACGCGCAAATCCAAGCCGAGGTGGAACCGGAAATCCTCGCGATATGCAAATCGCAGGCCTTTATCCTCGGCCCCAAGGTGCAGGAGTGCGAGGCCGCGGTGGCAGCGTATTGCGGCGCGGCGCACGGGGTGGGGATGACCTCGGGGTCCGACGCGCTGATCGTGGCGCTGATGGCGGAGGGGATCGGGCCCGGCGATGAGGTGATTACTACGCCGTATTCCTTTTTTGCGACAGTCGGGGCCATTGCCCGCCTTGGGGCGCAGACCCGCTTTGTGGATATTGACCCCGTGACGTTCAACATTGACGGCCGCAAACTGGCGGATGCGGTGACTCCGCGGACCAAGGCGATCATCCCCGTCCACCTCTACGGCCAAATGGCGGACATGGATGCGGTGATGGCCGTGGCGCGGCAGCACAAGCTGGTGGTGATTGAAGATGCGGCGCAGGCCATCGGCGCGGAATGGCAGGGGCGGCGGGCGGGCAGCATCGGCGATTACGGTTGCTTCTCGTTCTTCCCCTCCAAGAATCTCGGCTGCTTTGGCGATGGCGGGATGTTGACCATGCAAGACCCGGCCAAGGCGCACCGGGCAACCATCCTGCGCAACCATGGCTCAGAGCCGAAGTATTACCACAAGCTGGTGGGCGGCAATTTCCGGCTGGATGCCCTGCAAGCGGCAGTGGTGACGATCAAGCTGAAGTATCTGGATGGCTGGACGGCCGGACGGCAGGCGAACGCCGCGCGCTACCAGAAGTTGTTCGCGCAAACCGGGTTGCTGACCTCCGGCAAGGTGCAACTGCCGGCGGCAGTGACCAACCGACACATCTACAACCAATTCGTCATCCGCGCGCAAAATCGCGATGGCCTAATTGCCCACCTGCGCAGCCGCGACATCGGCACCGAAATCTATTACCCCGTGCCGCTGCACTTGCAGGAATGCTTCCGCGACCTGGGCTACAAGGCCGGCGATTTCCCGGAAAGCGAGCGGGCGGCCAAGGAAACCCTCGCGCTGCCAATTTACCCGGAATTGAGCGACGCCATGGCCGCGCGCGTGGTGGAGGTTATTGACGAATTTTATCGCGGCTGACCAGTTGCGATCGGCCCAAAACGGGGTATATTCGGCGGGATTAGTCATAATCACCCAAACCAATAGGAGTACTAGAAATGAAGAAAGTAGCAATGATGGCATTGGCCGTGGTCTTCGCGTCGGCCATGAGCTCGCAGGCGTGGTGGATTTTCGGCAAAAAGGCTGCCGCCGATCAGCCCGCCGTGGAGCAGCAGGTTGACCAGAAGGCTTGCGCCGAAAAGGCCAAGGCCGACTGCGCTGCCAAGAAGGCCGATTGCAAGGCTCAAAAAGCCGATTGCAAGGCCAAGAAGGCGGACTGCAAGGCCAAGGGCGAGTGCAAGTGCACCAAGGACAATGCCAACTGCAAGAACCCGAATTGCCCCATGAAGCAGGCGGATGGCAAGGCCCCGAAGGCTGATTGCAAAGCCAAGAAGGCTGATTGCGCGGCGCAGAAGGCCGACTGCAAGGCCAAGCAGGCGGATTGCGCGGCCAAAAAGGCCGAAAAGCAGGCCGAGTGCAAGGGCAAAAAGGCTGAAAAGAAAGCCGACGCTCCGGTGAAAAAGGCTGAGCGCAAAGGCAAGAAGGCCGCGGAAAAAGCGGCTGAGGCCGTCGAAGCCCCGGCGGCGGTAGAAGCTGCTGAATAAGCATTCTTCCCCAAGCCGTCAGGCATCCCCGGTCGGATTTTTCTGGCCGGGGAGTTTTTCAATATATTATTGGTTGAGAGCATGAGCAAAGACATCTCCAGATTGGTGGACGGCTGGCCCTACGAGCCGGGCGAAGTACGCGCCCGGTGGATCGAGGCCGATGACGGCTCGCGCAAGCTGCAATTGCGGCTGGATCTGGGGATTTTCCAGATGGAGCCCACCGGGCGGCCGGACGGCACCTGCCCGCGCGGCGCCATCTCCCTGCGCGATTTCTACATCGAAGAGGAAATGCGTTCGCCCGACGAAAAGCTCCCCTACAAACTGGACAACGACGCCTGCGCCGAACTGCAATTGGAGGCCATGCAGTATTATTATCGCATCATGGCGTTTTATGCCCTCGGCGAACACAAAAGCGTCGTCAAAGATTGCGAGCACAATCTCGATATTATTGACATCGTGAGCGATTACGCCGCCGACGACGAAACCGCCTGGCAGTTCAACCAGTTGTTTCCCTATATGCGCATGATGCTGGCGCGGGCGGTGGCGGAAGTGGCCATGTCCCGCGACCGTTTCGACCGCGCGGCCCGCGCGGTGAAAGATGGCATCCGCCAAATTGAACAATTTTTTGCGGAAAACTATGAGCCGCAAAATGCCGATGGCACTCCGGCCCCGCCCCCGGCGGAAGTAATCTCGCTGCGCGAGTTGCTGGCCGATATCGAGCGCCGCCGCCCCAAGAGCGAGGCCGAAAATCTGCGCGCCGAACTGGCCCGCGCCGTGGAACTGGAAAACTACGAAAAAGCCGCCTTCCTGCGCGATCAACTCAAGCGTTTGCAGGGGCTGGCCACCCGCCCGCCCGACAAAAAACGCAGCCGCTCGGAGAGCAAGGAGAACCGGAGTTGAACGCCCGGCTGGCCATCGGATGGGCGCTGGCGATTGGCCTCGTGATTCCGGTGGCGCATGGCGCGCCTGCCCTTTATCAGGGCGAGGGGAGTTGGGGAGCCATTACGGGCGCGTCGGCCGACATCGCGCCGCCAGCCCTCGGCTGGGTCTTTCAAGATGGCGCATGGTTGGGCCGTTTGCCCGCCAACGCCGATTCCCTGTCCGTCGGTGCCGAACGGCTGGCCATCGCTGATGCCCGCCTCGCGCCGCCGCCCACCGTCGTACTGCCGAAAGAACGCAACGCCTTTGGCCCTTGCGCCGTGCGGTCGCTATCCATGCGCTATGATGAAGCCGCTCGCTCCCGGCGCTGGACCATTATTTTTTCCGACGATCCCGCGCTGGAGCCGGCATTTTTTTTGCCGTCGCTGGTTGTCCGCCCAGTGCTGGAGCTCGAAGACATCCAGACCGGCCAACGCTGGCCCTTGCAGCCGACCCGCCGCGGCCGGGAAGGGGGGCGTTTCCCCACGCGCCATGATCCCCGATATTACGGTGGAACTCTGGATGACGACGACATTGAATGGAGCATGATGGTCATTCCGCTCGAAAACGGGCGACGCATTCTGCAGGGCCGGATCATGCTGCAAAAAAGCGATACCCGCTTGTTCCGTCTGCGCGTGGGCTTGGTGACCGGCACGCCGGGCAAGGCGGTGCTGCAAGATGAGAACCCGCCCGCCGTGGTGAGCGTCAGCGACGGCCAAGCTGTCGGGCTGTTCCCGGATTTGGCTGAACCGCGCCGCTCACGCGTCGTGGCCATTCCGGGGCAGGGGCCCGCCATCGAGATGGACTTGGCCGTCACCAAGGCCACCGGTAATTTTCCGCGCCGGGTCACCTTCTCGTTTGAGGCGGAAACTTGGCCCAGCACGGATGTCGCCGCCGCGACGCAGGAGGCCGTGGCCAAACTGGCTCGCACGGGCGGCGCGGTGCCGGTACCCGATGCCGTCTTGCGGGCCGGCCCCGATGCGCTGCCGGCCTATGATCTTATCTGCCATCGCCTGACCTTTCCCGGTGGCTTCGCCAACGCACAGGATGCTTTCCAGTTTCTCCAACTGAATATGTCGAGCTTGTTTGCCGATTCCGCCGATTCCGCCAGCGCCTATCTCTCCGTGGCGCATACGGCCGCGGGCGAGCCGCTAGTTGAGCTGATTCCCGACGGCGCGCAAGTCGCCGTGAACCCGGACCCGGATTTGGAAGCCCTGCTGGAGTTAGGGCAGAATCGCGGACAAACGCTGTTGGCCAGCATCAACCGCCAACGGGCTGGCGCGGTATGGATTCGCCTCGGGCCGTTTGCCGATGACCTTGATTGCAGCGCCCGCGGTCTTTATATGGCCGACTATCCCGCCGCCTGGCCCGCTGGCGTCGCCAAGCCGGGCGTGGTGCTGGGCCACGCAGCCGCGGAATGGGTGTCTTCGCTGTCCTGCCTATTGCGCAAGGCCAACACCTGCCTGCTGGTGGAAGACACCAGCACGCTTGCGCCCTACACCACAGTGTATGCCGACGCGCTCGTGTGCACCAGTGCGGATCCCGCTGAAATGCGTCGTCAACATGCGTTGGCCGGTCCGCGCCCCGTCCTTTGGGCCGCCCGCCAATCCACGGCCGCCGCCAATGCCCTCGCGCACGATTTAGGGTTTGTCACGTGGCGACAAATAAACGATAACTAGTTCATGCTCGAAAACCCCGTTGGCCGATTACTCAGTGGCGCGGCCGCCACCTTGGAAAAAAGTGCGCGCGCTTGGCAACGCCAAGCCGTGGATTGGGATATGCTGGCCGAAGCCCCGCCCCCGTTGCCGCCCCGGATGCAGACCACCACTGAACGCGAAGTCACCGTGCGCGGCCGCGGCACGTTTTTCGGCAAGAGCATCCGCACCCTCACCCTTTGCCCCACCGACATGGAAGGCTGGTGGTTCGAGCGTACCGATTTGCCCGATTGCCTCCCCGTCCGCTGCTCCATCCGCAACGTCTGGACCACCGGCAACGTCGTCAGCAACATCGTGCTGCGCAGCGGCTCCCCCCACAACTATATCCGCATGGCCGAACACATGATTGCCCTGCGCATGGGGCTCGGCATTGATAATCTGCTCATCAAAATTGATTCCGGCGACCCGCCGCTGTTTGATCGCGGCAGCACGGAGCTGGTGCAAGCCCTGCGCAGCGCCGGTTCTCGCTCCACAACTCGCTCGCAACCGCTGGTGACCGTGCGCGAACCCGTCACGGTGGTCAGCGGCAGCGGCAGTTTCCTCACGCTGGCCCCCGCCGATCCGGCCTGCCCCCGGCTGAACATTGATGCCGCCGTGGACTTCAAGACCGCCATCGGCAAACAGCGCATCCGTTTTGCGGTGGACCCGGAGCGGTTTGCCTTTGGCGCGACCGCCCGCACCAATTCTTCCGCGCTCAAAATGCTCTATTGCCGCACCATCGGCCTGCTTTTTGCCGACATCCGCAACCTCGGCTATTCGCTGGACAACCTGCTGGTCGCCGGGCGCTTCTGCTATTGGAACAAGCCCCTGCTCAAGCATAACGGCAAATCGCTGGAAGCCGTCTGGCACCGCGCCACGCTTGATCTGCTGGCGGCCATCGCCTTGATTGACGAAGGGCTTTTTGTCGGCGACATCATCTCCTACAAATCCGGGCATGGCCTTGATGTGGAAATGGTGCAACGCCTCTATCAGGAGGGCTTGCTGCAGCCGCTGGCTGCTGCAAAATAGGGCAGGGGAGATGAAGCCGGCCGCGATTATCCTGCTGTCGTTGGGACTCGCGATCATGGTTCACACCGCCGCCGGGCAAGCCACGCTGCCCACGTCATACACCGGCCCTTGGTATCTCGCATTCCCGCCTGACGGCTGGGCGTTCAGCGGGCTGGGGGGGCCGGATTACATCCCCGGCTACGATCCCGCCCAAGACGGCGCTGCCAAGTTCACCAGCACGAACAGCGCCATCACCATCCACTTTGCGCAGCCCCCCGCCGCGCTCAGCTATTGGATTTGCGGCAATATGTACACCGGCGGCATCTTCCGGGTGGAGCAATCCGTGGATGGCACGGCTTGGACCACGCTGCAAGACTACACCGCATTGCCCAACGCCTCGAACCACGTCACCCACGCGGTGGACCCCACCGCGCGTTATATCCGTTTCCATTACCTGGACAAATTCACCGGCAACGTTGGGGTGGATGGCATCGCCATTACCCGGTTGGAATCCCTGATTCCCCGGTTTTCTCGGTTCGTGTACGAAAACGGCACGATCACCGCTCATCTGGATGTGTCGTTCGCCGAGTGTGGTTATGTCCTTGAATCCACCCCCGGGCTGACCACCAACACTCTGGATTGGTATTTCGAGGACGAACGCTATGGCACCGATGGCCCGCTCGTCATGCCGGCCAACCCATACCATTCCGGACCCACCCGGTTCTACCGCGTCCGCCAAGTCTGCCCATAAAAAAATGCCCGCCGGGAATGCAACCCTGGCCTCAAATACGACGTCAGGATTTGATGTAGGCCGCCGTTGTATCGGCGGCGGGATCGGAAAAACCAAGCAGGAAAAAAGCCGGAGGTACTTGGTTCTTGGTGCTTTGTGCTTGGGCTGGGAATGAAGATGAATCTCGCAGAGATGCAAAGCACGCGAAGGAGAGAGATGGAAAGGTGTTGGCCATTCCGGCCGACAAAGACGCAACAATCCAGACAATGATTTTTCCTGCTTTCCTGGGTTTTTTGTTTTCCTGTTCGGCTGTCATGGCTGTTTCTGTAGCCGCGGGCGGTGACCGCGGTAGGAGTGGTCAGGGTTCAGAGGTCAGGTCAAAACCGTCAAACCAAGCAGCCCAACAATCCAACCGGCTGCTTTTGTAGGGCGGGAATGGTTGAAGAATGAAACCTTCCCGCCGGGCATGGCTGGAAGGTCTGCGACCGTTCCAGCCCAGCAATCCAACCGGAAACAACTAGAGTGCGCGAAGTTCAAAAAAAACGCCCGCCGGCAAGCGGCGGGCGCAGGATTCTCTCAATGGCGTTTACCAACTCTTCCGGTCGGCGCTCTCGTTCACGAACACAATGTACCGATCCGTCGAGGCGAACCCCAGTTTCACGCGGGTTTCCGGATAATAGGTGTAATCCACATCGCGGATGCCCGTCATCTTTTTGCTGGCTCCCACCGGCAGGATAAAATCGCCCCATTCCGTGGACAAGGAACGCACCGTGACCTCATAGGTGGAAGCGTTGACGAACTCCAGCGGCTGCTTGTCGTAATCCTCGCACCCCGTCAGGCCCAACATCAACACCGCCAAGCCCAACATCATCAACAGTTTTTTCATGAACGACCTCCTGCCATGGTCCGGCAACCTGCCCAAAACTATGCGCCAGCGCCCCGGCCCGGTCAAGCGAAACTCGCCACAACCCCATCTTTTCTCACGCCGCGCCGCTTGACTTTTACCCCCGACCCCGTATGCTTGCCGTGCTTTTCTCGAGAAGGGCGTTTAGCTCAGTTGGTTAGAGCGCGTGCCTCACATGCACGAGGTCATAGGTTCGAGTCCTATAACGCCCACCATATAGTACGATTCGATTTTTGCGCGGGGGACAGCGCAGAAAATGCCGCGACAGCATTGAGCGGCGCGGGGTATTCCACTCGCAAGGCAGGCTCCCGCTCGGACACCTGAAACACGAACGCGGACGGGCATCCCTCGGCCCCAAACGCGGCGGCGACTTGGGCGGGATCGGCGGACGGATCGAAGGTCGCCCCCTCCGAAAAGGCCTGTGGAACGGGCTCGGTGCGCGGCCGGACCGGCGCGGGGCGTGCGGCAAGGCCGCCGCCCCGGCCCTCGGGCTCGGGTCCACCGGGCGGCAGATGGGCGCAGGTCAAATCCGCTGGGGTGCGGGTCCCGATGGCTACGGGTTTTCCGTCCTTCCGGCCCCGAATCGGCTTCACAATGTTTAGATTCAATACCGACTTTTTCGCAAAACGGGCCAATTCCTCAGCGTCGGCCTCGGCCAAATCGGAACCCATTTCTTTGCAGTCGGTAACGAAGGCGCGCAAAGGTTCAATCCAGCCCGCCCCATTGGTCTTGATTTGGGCGAGGTCGGCGGACAAGGAAGCCTTCTCGCGGATAAAGGCTTCCTTCCGCGCCGTGTATTCCTCCTTGTCCACCGTGCCTTCGAGGTACACATCCAGCAGCCGATTCAGCCGCGCTTGGATGTCGTCGAGCCGTGCCGCGTGCTGCGCCGCCAACCCTTCGGAACGGTGCGCCTCCTCGGCCTGCCACTGATCAACCTGGGCCAGAATCCAGTCGGCCACCTCGCCCGGCAAGGTGCGGTAGCTCAGCGCGGCGTGGATTTCCAGGGATAGCGATTCCTCGCGGATGTACTTTTTCAAATCGCAAGGGCCAAAGTGCCGCGTGCAGTTGTAGTAATGGTGCCCCTTCTGCCGTTGCGCCGTGATGCCGCTCCCGCACGAGCCGCATTTGATCATCCCCGTGAAAAAGCATGGATCGCCCTTGCGCGGGCTTTGCTGTGCTCGGCTGCGCTGATTGAGCATCTTCTGCACGCGGTCAAACAACTCGCGCGAAATCAAAGGCTCATGCTGCCCCTCGTAGAGTTCACCCTTCAACCGGAACATGCCGATATAAAACGGATTCGACAGCAGGCCCCGCATCCAGGACTTGCGGAAAGTGTTGTCCCGGCAGGTCAGCAAGCCCATCCGGTTCGCCATGTCCGCCAGCGCCTGAAAACTCGTCTCGCCACTCGCGTAGGACTCGAAAAGCTTACGGACCAGCGGGGCCGTTTTCTCGTCGATCACGATGGTGCGCAGGCGCGGCTCATTCGCGTAGCCGATGGGCGCGCGGCCCGGATACCAGCCCAGGCGCACTTTCTGCCGGATGCCTCGTTGCACATTCTCGCTCAGGTTGTCCACATAGTACTTGCTCTGCCCGAACGCGATAGAGAGCATGAACTTCCCTTGCGGCGTGTTCTCGAACCAGAACGACGGGAACTTCAAGGCTGCCAGCTTGCCGGTGTCCACCAGGTAGATGATCCGCCCGCCGTCCACCGAATTCCGCGCGAGGCGGTCGGGATGCCACGCCAGCAGCGCGTCGGCTTCGCCTTTCTCCACCCGTCGAATCATATCATTGAAGATCGGCCTTCCGGGCTCCTTCGCCGTCCGCTTCTCGACAAATTCGCAGACCACTTCCAGCCGCTCCCGCGCGGCATACTCGCGCAACTCTTGAAGCTGCGCCTCGATGGAAAGCAGTTGCTTGTCGTCCTCGTCGGTGGACTTCCGCGCATACAGAAAGTATTTCATTTGCGGCCCCCTTTCGCCTTCTTCACGGCGGCTTTCTGCTCCAATGCTTTCATGCCATCAATGACGGCTTTGAAGGCTTTTGTGTCCGGTCGGGCGATGGGCTTCAATAGCAGGTGTGTGCCGTCGGTCATCATCACCATTTTTGAGCCCGCCGTCAGTTTTAGGATTTCGCGGAAACGGCGCGGAATCACAAACTGCCCCTTGGTGGAAAGACAAGCGATGTCCGTGTGCATCGGGTTCCCCTTTCGCGTAAATCTAACTTACGGCATAACCCTACGCCCTGGGGAGGGAGGGAGTCAAGGCGGGGTTGGGGAAATAATGAGAAAATAACGCGGCGCAGGCGGACCGCTCGCGGACGCGTGCGAGGAACGAGCGCCAAAGGCCGCGAAGTGGGCCGGTTGCGACGCGACAACCGCCGCGCAGCGGCGACCATCGGGACCCGCACCCCAGCGGATTTGACCTGCGCCCATCTGCCGCCCGGTGGACCCGAGCCCGAGGGCCGGGGCGGCGGCCTTGCCGCACGCCCCGCGCCGGTCCGGCCGCGCACCGAGCCCGTTCCACAGGCCTTTTCGGAGGGGGCGACCTTCGATCCGTCCGCCGATCCCGCCCAAGTCGCCGCCGCGTTTGGGGCCGAGGGATGCCCGTCCGCGTTCGTGTTTCAGGTGTCCGAGCGGGAGCCTGCCTTGCGAGTGGAATACCCCGCGCCGCTCAATGCTGTCGCGGCATTTTCTGCGCTGTCCCCCGCGCAAAAATCGAATCGTACTATATGGTGGCGGCTGGCCCTGTACTGTAGAACCAGCTTCGACCCCGACTATGCCAGGAACTGCCGGAAATAAAAGCCCGTAATCCTTCCCCCCTTTGCGCGGCCTACCTCAAGCCCCCCTTGCGCGGCCTTGCCTTCCCCCCTTGGCCGCGTTTCCCCCATAGCCCGGCCTTCCTTGCCCCCCTCTGCCGCGACCTCCTCAAGCCCCCCTTGCGCCGCCGCTACGCTGCCCCCCTTTGCGCGGCTTCCCCCCTTACGCGCGGCGCTCCGCGCCGCTACGCTGACCCTCGCTCCGCTTCGCTTCGCTCGGGGGATGGCCGCCCCCGCTTCGGCCACGGCCCCGCCGCTGGCGCGGCGTGGCGCGGCCTGCGCCGGGGGCTGGCCATTCCTCGCCCCGCCGTCACGCCTGCGGCGTCCACGGCTGGGCTCCGGGTGGAACTCGCTCGCTGGCGCTCGCTCGCCTGCGCCTCGGGCGTTGCCCTCGGCGTGAAGATCGGCGGGGTTCTTCGCGGCGTTCTGCCGCGCTCTTCCGCCCTGCGGGTTTCGGGTGGGGGCGCGCGCGTCTTCACTTTCTCTAACTGTCTTGTGCTTTTACTCTAGCCAAAAATGAAAAAACGCCGGAAACTGCCGGGGATAACTGACTGAGTGCATAAGGAAAATGAGCCGCCTACTGAATACGAATGTTGAGACCTATAAAGCCATTGCGCGGGATGCACACGGAAAAATGCAGAAATATATCGCCTCTGGCCGCAAGCCAAAGAGCGATGGGAGCGAAGGGTGGATCATATCTGTCGATCCCGAGCGCAACTCACTTAAGCAGGCGTTCGTCACCATAGTATTTGCGAGCATTTGGTTAACCGCCTTTCTTCATCTGAAAATAGTACGCAAGAATGGCGCACAGAAAGCCAAGAAGCATGATAGAGATTTTAGCTATAAAGAAGGGCTTGAGATTCTTGGTTGTACTGAAGAGGCGATTCTAGATGCGGTTGAGAGGCTCCGGAAATGCCGCAAAGAATTGGTCCATGAAAAGGCATTCCATGATAGAGGTGAGATTAAAATCGCCGAAAATGAGGCTGACAACGCCTATTGGTTGATTGTGGCAATTGAAAAGTATTTCGCAACCGCGTCTAATCCACCGATCCCCGACTAAACCAGAGAAGAATGGTGAAAATAGGCGATAATATTATATTACCTGAATTGTCAGGAGCAGCAGGGACAGCCACGCCTAATTTCCGCGTTGCGGACATCATGGCCGGGGGGATGGGAACCTGTCTGAAAATCGTACATTCCGAAAATGAAACCGCTTATGCGGTCAAGCTTATCCGGCCTGAGTTAATGGAAAATGATCTGGCATGGCGAAGGTTTATTGATGAATTAAAGCTGTGTTTTACGCTGTCTGAATCGACGGGCGTGGTGGAGGCCATCTGCTTAGCCCGGCTGAATGAAATACCCTGCCTCTGCTCGCCGTGGATGCAAGGCGGAACACTCCGCAGCAGAATGCGCGCAGGCGATTGCTCCCCCGCTTTTGTGTATAGCGCGATTGCCCGCGTGTTGCACACCCTGGACTGGGTTGAGAAGAAACATAAATCCGTGCATCGAGACCTTAAGCCAGAGAACATCCTTCATGACGAAAAAGGATTGGCCTATATTTCCGACTGGGGTCTTGCCAAGCTTGTCGAAAGGCAATTGCGTAAGTGCACTAACGAAACGATGACGGCGGGGAATATCGATCGTCCAGGGGCAACGCAAGCGGGATCATTCCTCGGAACCATATATTATGCATCGCCAGAGCAGATTCTCGGCCAACACGAAATCGATTTCCGTTCGGATATTTATAGCCTTGGATGTATTATGTATGAACTGGAAAGCGGGAAGCCGCCGTTCACGGGACGAACTGTAGGGGAAATTGCAACACATCATCTGCGCGACAAAGCGCCCGGACTTGGTGCTGGATTATTCCGCCGAACAAATCTTGGACTTGAAAGAATTATTGAGCGGTGCCTGCTAAAAGAACCAAACGAGCGATTCCAGAACTATGAGGAACTTCTCGGGGAGGTCGGCCGAGTTGCCAACAAGCGGCGCATTGATATTTCAGAGAGTAGTCCTAAAATGCGCCAGTTTCGGCCAGCAATTGGCCGCGGTGAATTTCATAAGACTGTAGATATTAGAAAAGATAATGCTCCATGCGGAGTAGTCGATCTGGTCAATATAATGCCATACATTGAAGAGTGTGAGGCTTTGATCGCACTCGGACAATGGGGAAAGGCCAAAGACATCCTTGCGCCACTATATGATCCTGAAATTGCTAACCCGGACGCAAAGTGGAATATGGGACACACCATCGCCCTAAACTATGCGACTTGTTTAGTAAAATGTATGAGGGCAAAAGAGGCTGTAAATATCTTTGAGCCCCTCGCAAGAATGAACGATCTTCCCGCAGAATACTATGTAAACTACTCATTGGCCTTACTGCATAATCATGATTCGGTTGCAGCCGAGCAAATATGCGCGGCCGGGCTTAAGAAGAGCCCAACCGACAAGGATCTACTTGGAAACTATGTAATAGCTCTCCAATCCCAGAACAAGCTTTCAGATGCTTTGCATTATCTGGAAGCCCGCCTTAAGGGTGGAAGAAATGTCCACTCACTTGAAGAGGCGGCGGCCGTCATGATTCGTCTGGCAGATGAATACGGCGAGCAAGATTGGAACCAATATACAGACTATATGAAAATGGCTTTAAGGTATTTGACCGAAGCCAAACACCAGAACCCCAGATTTCTGTCCGCGAGATATACATTAGCCTCAGTATTATTGAAACTAGAGCTATATGAAAATGCCGCCGACGAATTTAAGGAGGTGGTAAATATGGCCGGCAAGGGAAATGTGCACGGCCAACTTGCGATAAGTCAAATCGGTCGATTATTGTTGGAAACAGGATCATATAAAGAGTGTGTCGACTATTGCATAAAGTGGATGCCTGAGCTTAATGATTCAATAATGCTCAATCGTACGATGGCGATGGCCATTGCTGACGGATGGGTTGTTGATAAAAGCGGGAAAAGAATTGTGGTGCCGCAATCAATCGATTATTTCGAGAAAGCAGTCAGGAGAGAGAATACACAGGTTGAAGAATATTGCTACTTGGCAGAACTATATGCGCGAATGAACCGGCACAAAGAAGCGGAAGCACTATTCGTGGAAGCTGAGGCAAAGCATCCCCGCAATTGGCTGGTACCGTATTACAGGGGGCTGGCGAAATATCTAGCTGGGCTGAATGATGAAGCAATTAACAATATGCAAAAGGCCTCCCAACTCGCGCCTCTGAGGTCAGAGCCCGATTGGAAAATGGGGCAAGTCTACTGCGCTTTAGGAAATATAGAAATGGGCGAGACCATGAAGAAATCTTCCGAGGATAAAAAGTCTACGCGAAAGAAAATCGCGGAGGATGGGCTGCCCTCTGCCTGAGCGATACCCATTGTGATAAGACTTGCTACACAGCCTATGCAAACCCCCTATAACCTGATATTTTTCTTCCCATGCCGTTGAGCTGGAATGAAATCAAGGCCCGCGCCGTCGCCTTCTCCCGAGAGTGGGCCGATGAAACCCGAGAGACCGCCGAGGCAAAGTCATTTTGGGACGCCTTCTTTAATGTGTTCGGCCTAAACCGCCGCGCCGTCGCCAGCTTCGAGGAGCCCGTCCGGTCTATCCAAGGGACCTATAACCGGATCGATCTTTTCTGGAAAGGCCGTCTTCTTGCCGAGCATAAATCCGCTGGGCGGGACTTGGAAAAAGCCAAGGGCCAGGCCTTCGACTATGTCCAAGACCTGACCCGCGAAGGCCGCCAAGCCGAAGTCCCGCAATATATCGTCGTCACCGACTTTGCGCGCATACAGCTTTATGACCTTGAAGCCGACGAGCGCCTTGTCGCCGACTTCCCGCTAAAGGAATTCCATCGCAAAATCAAACACTTTGCGTTCATCGCCGGATATAAGCAGCATACCTTCGCCGAGGAGCCAGCCGTCAATATTAAGGCCGCCGAACTTATGGCGAACCTGTGCGACACGCTGGAAGATGCGGGCTATCCCGACCATCAGCGCCAAGTGTATCTCGTTCGGCTGCTCTTTTGCCTTTTTGCGAACGACACAGGCATCTTTGATGCAAGCGCATTCGACAACCTCGTAAACGATTCGACTCCCGACGGCAAAGACCTTGGGTCTCGACTTGCCGAGTTCTTTGATACGCTAAACACCCCGCGCGACCAACGGCAATCTACTCTCGATGAATCCCTCGCTGGACTCCCGTATGTAAACGGGGGGCTTTTCGCCTCGCCGCTGACTGTCGCCCACTTCAGCACGAACATGCGCGAGGCGCTACTTGAGGCAACCCGTTTCGACTGGTCGCGCATCTCGCCCGCCGTCTTCGGTGCGCTTTTTCAAGGCGTCATGGAACCCCGCGCCCGTCGCCAGATCGGCGCCCACTACACCTCCGAGGCCAACATTCTAAAGGTCATCCGGCCGCTGTTTCTCGACGACTTGCAGGCACAGTTAAAAAAGGCAGGGACAAACCACGCCGCGCTGAATCGGCTCCATGACCAGCTCGCTTCGCTTAAATTCATGGATCCCGCGTGTGGGTGCGGCAATTTCCTCGTGATTTCCTACCGCGAAATCCGCGCCATCGAAAACGAACTCCTTTTCGCCCTCCATCAGGGACAGACCGTTTTCGACATCTCGCACATCGCCCGCGTAAATGTGGACCAGTTTTTCGGCATCGAAATCGACGAATGGCCCGCCCGCATCGCCGAAGTGGCAATGTGGCTGATGGATCACCTTATGAACCGCGACCTCGCCGAAAAGCTCGGCAAGCCGCTTATTCGCCTGCCTCTGACGAAATCCGCAGCCATACTCCACGCCAACGCCCTTCGCACCGACTGGGCCAAGCTTCTCCCGCCCAAAGAATGTTCCTATGTCATGGGGAATCCCCCTTTTGTCGGGCATCAATGGCGAAGTCCCGAACAGCAAGACGACATGAAAGTCGTTTTCGCCGACGATCCCAAAACGGGAAAACTCGATTTTGTCACTTGTTGGTACAAGCTCGCCGCAAAATATATACAGGGAACCGACATTGAATGCGCCTTTGTGTCCACGAATTCCATTTGCCAAGGCGAAACCGTCGCCCCGTTGTGGCAGATGCTTTTCGAGAAGTACAAAGTAATAATCAACTTTGCTCACCATACCTTTCCATGGGAAAGCGAAGCCAGAGGCAAGGCCCATGTGTCTGTTGTTGTTGTTGGATTTTCCCTAAACGACCGACCGCGAAAAATCCTTTTCACCTATGAAAACGAAAGCGGAGAACCGGTTGTTAGCAACCCCAAGCGAATTAACGCATATCTTGTGGATGCGCTTGACATCTTCATTCAGTCGCGCGGGCACAATTTGAACAGCGAATATCCCGACCTTTCAAAGGGCAGCCAGCCGACCGATGGGGGGAATCTGATTTTCAGCGAAGATGAGCGGAAAGTTCTAGTTGGAAAATATCCAGAAGCCGCAGAATTCATCCGCCAATACATGGGCGCTGACGAATTCATAAACAACGGCAAGAGATATTGTCTTTGGCTTGTGGATGCGCCGCCCGCCAAGCTTCGCCAAATGCCCGAAATCATGGAGCGGATTAACGCGGTTGCCAAATTTCGCGCCAAGAGTCCAACCAAGTCCGTCCAGGCTGATGCCCGCCGACCCGCCGTCTTCACGCAGATTCGCCAGCCTGAAAGCGATTACTTGGTCATCCCCGAAGTATCATCCGAACGGCGATTCTACATTCCAATCGGCTATAACGACAAATCAATCATCGCCAGCAACAAGCTATATGTTCTGCCCAATGCGACGCCTTATCTTTTCGGGATTCTGACTTCGGCCATGCACATGGCATGGATGCGTCAAGTTGCAGGGAGACTTGAATCCCGATACAGCTATTCACCGGCCGTATTTCATACTTTTGTGCTGCCACAAGAAACACCTGCGCGCCGCGCGGAAATCGAGCGTTGCGCGCAAGCGGTCTTGGATGAGCGCGCCAAACACCAGGCCAGCGGCGCCGCTCTCGCCGACCTTTACGATCCCGTCACCATGCCCCTCGGCCTTGCCAAAGCCCACGCCTCGCTCGACCGAGCCGTAGATCGCGCCTATCGCTCTGCCCCCTTTGACACCGAACGCGCCCGCCTCGAATTTCTTTTCTCCCTTTACCAATCCAGAACCACTCTTTTTCCCGAAAAGGCAAAGAAGCGGACGCGGATAAGACAGACCATAAGAGAATAGAAAGGGGAATCCGGTGAAAGTATTTAAGGATCTCGAAATTGAAGTGGACACAAATATGCGCAAAGAATTCTTGGCTGGTCTTGAGCGCACACTCCCCGCCGGCTGGATACGCGACAGAAAAGCGGAAGAAGATACGCCGTCGGCAACCGAGGACAAATTCTATTATTTTGTTTGTACGCCAGAGGGAGAAAGGCCCGCGGCGCTCGTGGCTTTGGTAGCAAGGGATGAAAGTGTCATGTATGTATCCAATATCGTGCCTAGAGATGTCAGCGAACTAAAGCATGATCAGTACAATTATATTTTAGATGAATTTGATGATAAATGCATTAGGCCAGTCGCTGAAAAAATGAATTTGCGCGTGATACGCTCGTCCGGGCAGGCTACGCTTGAAAACTGGGTGTCGCCTGACACCGCCAAGAAGTTTCATACTTTTTCCGCACTTGCCAATAAATCAACGGGCACCTCTCACCCTAACGATAAAGAACGATGGTATGAGTTTATCATCGCGGTGGTCAGAAATAATGACAATCTTCATTCTTCTAGTTTAGCCCGGTTGCTTGTTGAAGAGGATGGTTGGGATGCAGATACCGCAGAAGCAATGGCAATTGAGTATGAACAAGAGGTGGGCTTGCTAAAGCATTACCTCGGCAAATAAATGCCGCCCTCGCCAATTTCAATTCATGACGCAGCGCAGATTATATCTGCTAACGGGTCACATGTACTCGTATGTGATACATGCGCACTAATAGACATTATTAGACTTCCGATGCGAGCCACTAACGAAAAAGACATCGCCCGGACCCTTGCGGCAGTATATAGGATTGAAGCGCTGGTCAGCGCTCAAAAGGTAACGATTATTTGCCCGCCACCTGTATCGGATGAGTGGCACAGAAACGCTCCCGCCACACGAACAGAGTTAGAGGGTTTCATTTCAGAAGCGGGGCGCGCTTATCAAAATATTAAAACGGCGGCTGCCGCACATGGAGAGGTTATGCCATCCCTTTCTTTCCCCGTGGAAAGGACTGCAAAATATTTTTATGATGTAAGCGAGCGGATTTTATCAACTAGCTTATTGCTCCATAATGAAAATGCCCCGTCAATGCGCGCAACAAGTCGAGCCCTTTCCTGCATTCCGCCGGCGAGAAAAGGCAAGGTGGCAGATTGTGTTGTCTATGAGCATACGATGGAACTGTTCGACAATCTCACCACGGGATCCAACTGCCGCAAAAGAATATTACTCACATCAAATTCAGAGGATTTCTTCGACGGCCCCAAATACCCTAAGCCCCCTATCGACAAGGAACTTATTTCACGCGGCGCCATCCTGTGTAAAAATTGGAATTGGGCCTTGGGTGAAATTAGTAAATGCCAAGATGCTTAGCGTAATACTATAAAGAGGATTTATGAGCGCACCACAACTAGCGGCCTGGGACAACGCGCGAAATAATCTCAAAGAGATACGACCGCTCACAGATGAAGAGGTGCAAAAGGATATTGAATTACGAGATAAGTTCACGGAGGCGCAAAACCGTCTGAAGCTTTTCCAAATCCTTGAGCTGAACTACAGAGAGTGGTCGGCCCACCAACGGAAGTTTATTGCGCCTGGTCCTCGCAAAGAAGATGACCACCTGACCTTTGATCGACTTATGTTCAATTTCCTTTCTTCGGCATATGGAGTAATCGAACACTTTGAAGTGTCCTATAAGCAGCGGTACAGAAAAGACCAGACAAAGCTTGCGGAGTATAAAAGCTTCCTGAGTAAGTTCTGTGAGACATCATGGGCGTCGGCATTCTTTATGGATTTTAGAAATTACGCACAACATTTTGCCCTGCCCATCGGACATTGTTCACGCAACGAGTCAACACACAGCATAACAATATCAATCACACACAGCGCGGCCCAGCTTGTTAAAGAGTATAGCGGCTGGAAAAGATCTAGGCTGACCGCAGAGCATGGGGATCTGGACTTAATTAGTCTTACGGAAGAATATTTCCAAAGACTTCGGATCGATTATGCTGCATTTGTTGTAAAATATTTTTATCCAGAGTTGAAAGATATTGATGCGTTTTATTGGAGGCTGACCCAAGAGGTCCGAGAGAAATATCCAGGCGCAAGAATGGTATTTCTAACAGAAAAAGAAGAAAAAAAGGATCGCGCTCGAATTAGTTTTCGGTGGTCGTTTGAACAGCCTCCAAATCTTGTATTTGAAGAGCTCGGCCTTTCACATGCAAGGTGAACACCCCGAAACTCTAATAAAAATGATTATCCCGACATTGTTCTGACCGTCCTGGCGCCGTGGTTTTCCACAGTATGGAAAACTTTCTCGGGATTTTTCCACGCTATGGAAAAATATTTTCCACACTGTGGAAAAAACGGGCCATATTTTCCATACAATGGAAAAAAGTTTTGGCGATTTTTCCACACAATGGAAAAACTTTTCGCCAGTTTTCCACACAATGGAAAAACTTTGTCCACACTGTGGAAAACTCGGTTTTAGGGCTGTTTTCTGGAGGGTTCGGGCTGTCTCCGGGGCTGTTGAGCGGAGCACGCGGCGCCCCTTGAGCACCGTAGAGCGCGACCGACTGAGGGGCCGGGAAAAACGGCGACCGCCGCAGGCGGTCAGCGCCCTCAGCCGCGCCCGCCTCGGGTGCGGCGTAGTGGCGCGGCCGTTTTTCTGGCCCCGAGGTCGGGGATCCTCGCGCTCTTAGGTGCGAAGGGGGCGTTGCGGGCGGAGCGGATTTAATCGGGGGGCTGTTAAAAATTCCTAGAGGATTGAGAGACCATGCCGCGGAGCGCCGTCAGGCGCGACCCCAGTCCCGAACGCGTCTGCGCGGTCGGGACGGTGCCGGGCGCGGTCCAGAGTCCGCGCCTGGCAGGCTAGGCCGCCGTTAAGCAAGTGGCCCCGAGTTTCACGCGTAGCGGGACACTCGGGGCGAGTTGCAGGCGGCCTTGCAGCGCCTTTTGAGGCCATTTTTTGGGTGAAATGCAGGCGCGGGGGGCATTTTTAGCCCCCAAAGCGCCGAAATGAGCCCGAAAAATGGCCTGGAAAGGCGCGGACGGACAAGCGGCGTTGGAAATCCGCCGTCAGGCGGATTTGAACGACGCGCGTAAGCGAGGGCGTAGCCCGAGCGCGGATCGGAGGCGGGGTTGGGCTCGCGGCGAGCTGCCGCGTACCGCATTCCCGCGCGCGCCCCCACCCGAAACCCGCAGGGCGGAAGAGCGCGGCAGAACGCCGCGAAGAACCCCGCCGATCTTCA
>MWEZ01000004.1 GCA_002071335.1 Verrucomicrobia bacterium ADurb.Bin018 | reverse complement strand
TGATGGCGGCGACGGCGGCGCGGGTTTGGGGGCTCATGCGGGAGGGCGTGGGCGTTTTCATGCCCCCTTTATACGTAGTATAAAGGGCAGGATGCAAGCCCATTGTGTGCAGTTATTTACATGCGATAATTAAGTAACATAATGCGCATTATGCGACGTAACGCAAAAACCCCAGTAAAACGGGGGTTTCCGGCGGGGCTGGACAGGAGGCCGGGCCGGGCGCATACTCTCCCGCATGGAAACGGCGTTGAAGATTGTGGGCGTGCTGGCAATGGCCGCGTTCGGCTGGTGGATGATTGCCGGGCTTATTGATGCCGCTTTTCCGGGCTGGGGGAGGCCGATGCCGCCGGATGATGATGTGCGCCCGGCGGACTTCCCGCGCCCGCGCCCGGAGGATTGCAGGCCGACAAAACGCCTCTAGGTGCCCGCTGGCGCGTCCGGGGCGCGGGGCGGGTCGGTGGCGGGGTGGCTGGCGGGGCGGCGGGCTGGGGGCAAAAGTGCGGACACCGTGGTGTCAACACAAAGGGCGGGGAAACGGGGCGTGGCTGAAAACGGCAAAAACGGGGTTTCGACTAGGCGGGCATTGAAAAGATTGTGCTGACACTTTGCGGACACTTTGGGCCGTTAGTGGGGGCTAAATGCGGCAATATGGGACAAAGGCAAGAGAGAGGGAAGGGCAAGAAAAAGCCCCGAAAATAGGCGAAAAGCCCTTATTTTCAGGGGTTTTGGGGTGGTGGCGGGAGCCGGGGTCGAACCGGCGACCTAAGGCTTATGAGTCCTCCGCTCTGCCAACTGAGCTATCCCGCCAAAGGGATTGATTGAATCGCGGGGAATGTACGGAACTGGCCCGCGGATGTCAACCAGCCCGCTTTGCGCTTGATAATAATTTCGTTCTGGCGAAGATGCGGTATTCGCATGAATAAGGAGAACGTCATGGCTGACCTTGCGTCAAAACCTTTGCTGGATTGGGTGGAGAATTCCCGGGCCGGAGTGTCCAGCCCCTGCACGGCCCTGACGCGGTTGTTGCCACCGGGCATCACCGGCATTGCCCGCCAGTTGCACCGCCAATTGGACGGCTACCGGATGAGCCCGCTGAAAAGTTTGTCGGGCCTGGCGCAGTTGATCGGCGTGGGCGGGGTTTGGGTGAAGGATGAATCGCAACGCTTGAGTCTCGACTCGTTCAAGGTGCTGGGCGGGTCATTCGCCATCTACCAATTTTTGCGCAAGCGGCTCGGCATTCGCGACCGCGAACTGACCGTGACGGAGCTTAAATCGGAAAAAACCCGCGCGCAGTTGGGCGACCTGTGCTTCGCCACCGCCACCGACGGCAACCATGGCCGCGGGGTGGCGTGGGCTGCCAAGCAGTTGGGTTTCCGCTGCGTGATCTATGTGCACGAGCGCACTTCGCGGGCACGGATCAAAGCCATCGAGGCGTTTGGCGCGCAGGTCAAAGTGGTGGCCGGCACCTATGACGACGCCGTGCGCATGGTCATGCGCGATGCCGCAACGAATGGCTGGCAGATCATTTCCGACACCTCATGGCCGGGCTACGAGGACATTCCTTGCTGGGTCATGCAGGGCTACACCACCATGATGACGGAAATCCAGGAGCAACTGGCCGGGCAGGGGATCGCGCGGCCCACGCACGTGTTTGTGCAAGCCGGGGTGGGGGCGCTGGCCGCCGCCGTGGCCGGTTATTACCGCGGGTTGTTTGGCGATTCGCGCCCGGTCATGACGGTGGTGGAGCCGGACCGCGCGGCCTGCCTCTATGAATCGGCGCGCCAAGGCACGGGCCAAGCCCGCTCCGTCGGCGGCGATCTGGATACCATCATGGCCGGCCTCGCCTGTGGCGACCCCAGCCCCATCGCGTGGGAGATTCTGGATCATTGTGCGGACTTCTTTTTGTCGTGTCCGGATTTTGTGGCGGCCAAGGGAATGCGGGTGTATGCGGTGCCCGTGTCGGGCGATCCGTTCATCGTGTCCGGCGAATCGGGCGCGGTCACCTTGGCGGCCATGATGTACATTGTGGAGCACGAGTCGCTGCAGGATCTGAAACGCCGGATGAAACTGGGTCCGGACTCGCAGATCCTGCTGATCAACACCGAAGGCAACACCGACCCCGGCCATTTCCGGCGCGTCGTGTGGGAAGGCAGCGATCCCGTGCCGCAAGAATATCGTTTCCCTTTGGTGTAGTGCGGTTGCAATCCGCCAATTCAGGGAGGTGGCCCATTCGGCAATGGCCGGCCCCGCGCCGGCCCCAAATCAGGAGATAAAACATGAGAGATTTTCACGGACGCATTTTGCTTATCGGCTTTGGCATTGTGGCGCAAACCCTGCTCAAAATGCTGCCGCGCCATCTGCGCGTGCCGCTGAACCGCATCACGGTCATTGACTTTGCCGATTGCACGGAAGCCTTGCGGCCATGGACCGCCAAGGGCGTGCGCTATGTGCGCGAGCGCGTCACCGCCATCAATCTGGCCCGGCTGCTGTCCACTTATGTCGAAGCCGGCGGGATCATTGTGGATTTGGCATGGAGCATTGACTGCTTCGATATCATGGAATGGGCGCGCAAGAACGGCGTGCTCTACGTCAACACCTCGCTGGAGTCCTGGGACAGCACCGGCGCCAGCACGCAACGCACCACTTTCGAAAAGTCCCTGTATGTGCGCTACAACAAGGTACTGGCCGCCATGGCCGCCGCCCCGCGCCACGCCCCCACAGCCGTTCTGGATCACGGCGCCAACCCCGGCCTGATTTCGCATTTTGTGAAGCGCGGCTTGCTGGATATTGGCCAGCACATCCTGAAGAAGAACCGCATGACCCGCGGCAGCGCCCGGCGCTTGCAGCGCCTGATGGAAGATGGCGAATTCGCCGAACTGGCCCGGGCGGTCGGCGTGCGGGTGATCCATTGCAGCGAGTGGGATCGGCAGCTCAGCCGCGTACCCAAGCGCCACGAAGAGTTTGTCGGCACATGGAGCATCGAGGGAATGTGGGAAGAAGCCATCTCGCCCAGCGAGCTGGGGTGGGGTACCCATGAGAAACGCCTGCCCCCGCTGGCCATTGTGCCGCAAAACGGCCCCGGCAACCAAATCATCCTGCCACAGATGGGCATGAATACGCTGGTTCGCTCGTGGGTGCCGGATCAGGAGATCGTGGGCATGCTGGTCACGCACGGCGAAGCCTTCACCATTTCCCACGCCTTGACCGTGCGCCGGCGCGGACGGGTGGTGTACCGCCCCACGGTGCACTACGCCTATATGCCTTCCAACGATACCTTGGCCTCCTTGCATGAAATGCGCTGCCGCAATTATGAGTTGCAAACCAACAAGCGGATCATCACCGACGAAATCAGCGAAGGTGACGACCGGATGGGCGCGCTACTCATGGGGCCCAAGTTCCAGGCGTGGTGGACGGGCTCCATCCTTTCCGCAGCGGAAGCCCGCAAGAAAGTGCCGCATTCCAACGCCACAGCCGTCCAAGTGGCCGCGGGAATGCTGGCCGCCGTGCTGTGGGCCATTGCCAACCCTGACCGCGGCATTCACTTGCCCGAGGACCTGCCGCACGAGGAAATCTTGCGCCATGCCGCACCCTATCTGGGCCGGCTGGTCTCCCAGCATTCCACTTGGTCGCCCCTGCAACGCCACCGTGTTTTCTTTGCCGAAAATCACGAGGCCACCCCTGACACCAGCGATCCGTGGCAGTTCGTCAACTTCCGTTTCCAACCCTGATCCGGACTGTGTTCGGATTCCGGCGGTTTTGCTTTGACGGCACGCGGCTTTTGGGCAAAAGTGCCCGCCGATTGACGGGGCGTGGCTCAGCCTGGTAGAGCGCAAGGTTTGGGACCTTGATGTCGCGGGTTCAAATCCCGCCGCCCCGACCAAACTGCGGCAAGCCTGATGCCGCGGCGGTTGCCCGCGCGAATAGTGTCATGACATCTGCAAACCAGCACAATGCCGTAAATCAACACGCCGCTGGCGCGGTGCCGGCGCACGGAATAGCCGGGGCCGGAAGCAAAAATATTAAATTATAGGACTGACCCCTTTTGAAGAGAGAGGACCAGGCGTTGTTTACGGCGGTGCTGCGCGAGACTTTGGCGAGGGGGCAGGCGGTGGCATTTCGGGTGCGGGGGCCGAGTATGCTGCCGTGGTTGCGCGAGGGGCAAAAAGTGATGGTGGCCCCGCTGGCGGGCCGGCAGTTGCGCCGGGGCGATATCGCCCTGTTCTGGCGCAACGAACAAGAGCCCGTGCTGCACCGCGTGGTGCAACCGCCGACAGCGGATGGCGTGGTGGCATGTCGGGGCGACGCAGAATGGGGGCCACCGGAACTGGTGCCGCTGGCGGCGGTTGCCGGCGTCGTGGCGCTGCCGCTTTGGCGACGCCGGCTCTTTTTGCTGATCCATCCGGCGCGGCGCTGGGTGAACCGGCTCATTCTGCAGTGGCGGCAGCGGCATGGTTGAACCGCTCCAGACGTTCGCTGATTTGCAGCGGTGTTGCGCGGCGGCGTTGCACGGCAACTTGGGCCGAGTGGAATTATCGCCGGGGGTGAGGCCGGAGGATTTGCTGGCCATGGCGGAGCGGCATCGTGTGGTGCCACTTTGCGCGGCGGGTCTGGCCGCTGAGCAGCGGGGAGCATTTCGGCGGCGAGTGCTGTCGTTGGCGCAGCACATGGTGGTGCTGGACCGCGAAGTGGCATTGGTGGCGGATATTCTGGCGGGGGCGGGGGGGGAGTTTTTGATTCTGAAAGGCCCGGCGTTGGCTCGACAGGCCTATCCGACCGAAGAATGGCGGGTGAGTGACGACGTGGATCTTTGGGTGCCGGCGTCGCGCGCGGCGAACGCCGCCATAGCGTTGCGGGCTGCGGGATTCGAGCGGTCGCCGCCGTTGACGGAACGGGTGGCTGCGGCGGCGCGGCGGGCGGGGATCGAGGCTTCGTTCCGGCACCCGGAACGAGGGCGGTTGGTGGAGGTGGCGCATGGTTGGGCGTCATTGGGGCCCAGCCGCCGGGCTGCACGGGAGATGTGGAATCGCCGCGTGCAGTTGAATATCGGCGGGGTGGTCGTGTCCACGCTGCACCCGGTGGATGCGTTGCTGTTCGGCTGTCGGCACGGCGCGCACCACGGATGGGATCGGCTTTCGTGGGTGATGGATACCGCGGCCATTTGGCAGAAGTTATCGCCGGCGGAACGAGCGGAGGCGTGTGTTGTGGCACGGCGGCGGGCGCAAACCGTCGTGCTGGGGCTGGGCTTGCGGTTGGCGGCGGACTTGGCAGGCATTGAATTAAGCGACGATGCCGCCACACTGGCGAGCCGGCCCCGCGTGCTGGCGTTGGCGGCGGGGGCTGCGGTGATGGCCGGCCCCGCGGCGACCGAACGGATGCCGATGATGGCCCGCCTGCGCTACGAGCGCGCCGCGCAGGATGCATGGCGGCAGAAGGTACGAATGATGACCGGGTGGGTGTTCACCCCGACTTTGGGCGATTTGGAGGGGTGTCCATTACCGCATGCTTTGGAGCCGGCCTACGCGTTGGTGCGTCCGCTGCGGTTGCTGCGGCATCCTTGGCTGAAATCCTGGTTCCGCTGATCCCCCCCCCAGCGGGGGGGGAGTCTGAAAAAATCTCTGCGGTCACCGCCCGCGGCTACAGCAACAGCCACGCCCTTGTAGGCCGCCGTTGTACCAGAGGCGGGCTGTTGGATTTCCTGTCTTATTGTAGCCGGCCGCAGTGAGGCCGGGGAGGGGGGGGGGCGTTTCGGAAAGAAAAACAGCGGTTTCGGAAAAAATTAGAAAAAAAATGCTGTTTTCGTTTGCATCGGGGGGGCAGATGAGTCATCAGTTCGCCCATTCACCGGAAGTTTGTTTGGTTCCCCCGAGTTTGCTTAATCGCACAGCAATCCTTGTATTTTGTGGGGTCAAGCGTTTCTTCCGGCGAAAAGACAAGTGAAGTTTTGCGCGGTTCCACCTTGGAAAAGCAGGGTGGAACTGGGCGGTTTTTTGGCGTTTTAAAAAGGTGATGACTCCGAGGAGACCGGATATGAAAACAGCAGAAACGACGAACGGCAAGCGGACGCGCAGCGGCTGGCTTTTGGGAAGCTTGGGCTTGTTGCTGAGCTTGGGCACGCTTACGGCGTCGGCTCAAGTGTCCAACATACTGGCCGGGGCGCCGATGGCGGACAGTTGCGGGTTAGTGTATTTCACCAACACGTTCCGCAACAACGGGCCCACGCTCAATAATTTGTTCATCACCAATGTGCTGCCATCGGCCAATTGGGCCTATGTACCGGGACTGTCCGAGGTGACCCTGCCAAGCGGGGTAGTGTTGAATGGCGCGGCGGCGGACCCGACGGTCAACGGCCAAGATCTGGTCTGGGATTTTTCGTCGGTGGTGACGCCGTCCGATGTGGACCATCTGCTGATTACGGAAGTTTTCTATAATTATACGGGGCCGGGGACCAAAGAGGATCACGAGTGGTTTGAGATTTACAATCCGACGCCGAATCCAGTGACGCTGAATGGCTGGCAGGTGGGCGATGCGAATCCGGGGCAGTTGGACCTGCTGCCGACCTTCACGATCGCCCCGGGAGAGTTTGTGATCATTGCCGGGCGGACGAATGCATTTTTGGCGGACCACCCAGCCTATACGGGGCAAGTTTATGAGGTGGCGGATGGGAAGATTGGTTCCGGGTTGAACGTGGTCCCGGGCGATGGGGTATTCCTGATTAGTACTATGGGGCCGGTGGACTCCGTTTCGTATGGTGGCTCCACGGCGGCTTTCAATCCGGCGGTGCCGGGCGTGGGTGCCGGGCATTCCTTGGAACGCAGTCCGGCCAATAACGATACCAACCGGCGCAATGACTGGCGAGATCAGCCCACGCCCAATCCTGGATCGGGGAATCTGCCGCAGGGATTGTCCAGTGGCGCGGAGATTACCATTGTCTATGCGGTGGAAATCAATTGCGCGGCAGTATCAGGCCAGTTGTTTGCGCGGGCGGGCTTTGAGCAACCCATCGGCACCGCCACCAATGCCACGGGGTCGGCATTTTTGACGGTGAACATCCCGGACCTGGTGGTCACCAAGACCCCGATCATGCAGGAGGCGGGGGAGGGGGATGAAGTGGTGTGGACGGTGCGAATTGCCAACGAAGGCTTTGGCACGGCACAAAATGTTGTTGCGTCTGACCGGTTGGGCCACGGGCTCGCTTTCACCGGCTTTGACCCCACACCAGCCAATGCAACTGTCTCCAATGCGGTGTGGGACTCCACGGTGATCCCGGCACTGGCTAGCTTGGCGCCGGGCGCTTATGTGGACATTGTGGTGACGGCGCAAGTGGTGGCATGCAAGGGGCTGTTCAACCAGGCCGATGCCAAGTGGGGTTGCCAGAACCTGCAAGTGTTGGCCAATGAGATTTGCGAAGACACCTCGTTGGAGAACGAGACGGCCACGGCGGGCATTCGTTTTCTCGACCGCTTCCCGAGCATTTCCTACGCAATGGATCCCTCGCCCATTTTGGTGGACTATTGCGCGGGCACCGAGGTGACGCTGTATATCACGAATGCCTCCGGCGCCGAGGTGGGCACGGCGTACAACATGACGGGCACGCCGGTCATGCCGCCGGGCTGGTCTTTGACAGGCGACAACGTGATTAGCAACGTTCTCCACTTTGACCCGCTGCCTGCCGGCACGGCGACATCGGTGACGTTCCGGGTCAACGCGGGCGGCTGCCCGATTTCCACCAACGAGTTTTTCCTTTATTTCCGTCCTTATTATGAAGATGCCTGCGGTACGCCGTTCACGGGCCCGATCGGTGTGAGTTTGGCGCGGGTGATCAACCCACCCTCGGCATCGGTCACCAAGATCATGCCAACGAGTGTTTCCGGCGACGACGGCAGCATTCCGGTGACGGTTCGCCTGTCGTACACCAATTTCACGGGAAGCGAAACCATTACGGTGACGGACGTATTCCCGGCGCACACCAACCTGACCGCGCCGCAAAACATCACGGGCGGAGGCACGTTGACCAGTACCAGCGTGGTCTGGACCGTGAGCGGATTGAGCGGTTCGGGCACCTGGTCGGCCAACTTCGACATGGGGATCTTGGAGCATTGCGGCGGGCCGCGGGCGATCGTATACAACACGATTTACGCGACGACCTACACCGATTGCAAGGGCTGTGAACGGACCGTGAACGGTTCGGGAGAGCGGTACCCCGTCCAAGTGCGTGCCGGCATCGGTTGCGAAACAAACGCGTGCAGCTTTAGCAGTGCCAAGTTCATCTCCACGACCGAGGCGGAAGTTTGTGAAGATGTCATCATCACCCACGTTTTCAGCTCGTTCACCGGTTCCCTGACGGACTGGACGGGAGTGACTTTCTTTGCCGATTTGGCGGAGAACGGCTGGACAGACACCAATGCGGTCCGGGTATGGATTGATTCGACGGATGTCACTAGTTATGTGGCGATCTCGACCAACGCCTCCGGGATGACAATTGACCTGAGCGGTTTGAACGGCTCGCCCTATCCCGACATGGCCTCGGTGACCAGCAACCTCCGCGTCATTTATCAGGTGGCGTCAGCCTCCGCCGGCCGGCAGTATGATTACTCGTATCTTTCCACGCCGCAATGCGGAACCGAGGAAGACATTGTCAGTTGGCTGAATGGCGCCGGGCGCATGGCCATTACCCTCAAGCCGGTCATGATTGCGGGCGCTTGCGCCACGACGGATGGAGAGATTGATCTGGCGATTCTACCCTTGGATGGCGACACGCTCTATCCGGTCCGGGATGTGGTGGTCACGCTGAACCTGGATTATGACGGCAACAACTACTCCGCTTTCCATTATGAACCGGGTTCTACCGTGTTCCACAACATTGTGGATCCGGCGGGCAATCCGATTACCGCCAGCGATCCGACGATCAGTCCTTCCGGCTACCAATGGACATGGCACTTGGGCGATGTGGGCACCAACAACTATGCCAACATGTCCATTACCTACAAGATTCACATGGGCTGCACGAACGACACCAGTGCCCAGCACCGGGCGGAAGTGCGCTATAACGACAATTGCAGTCTCGGCCAAGATCCACCGGCGCGGGTGGCCGAGTCCGGCATCAACGGGCCGCCGCTGTTCGGCACGCCGGTGCTGTTCGTCAACTTGCAACCTGAAATGCAATTCCTGGTTGACACGCAGATCGTCAACAAAATCCTCGTGATGAACACCTGTGCGATAGAGGCCAACAACTTGCGCGTGGAAATCGCCCTGCCGCCCAACGTCTCGTTTGCCGGCGCGCAGATTTCGCCTTCAACCGTGACGGCGACCAATGTGGTCTGGGACTTCCACACGATCAACCAGGCCTTCGGGCCGCTGCAAGACATGGACGGCGACGGCAGCATTGACGATTTGCCGCCCCGGCAAGTCTTTGAGTTCTGGGTGACCAACAACGTGGATTACTGCGCCCCGTTGACGGAGCTTAATCTGCGCGCGTCGTATGGCTGCTATGGTGGTGAATGCCAAGTGACGCCATGGGACACTGCCGGCTATGAAAGCATCTCCGGTTCGCTGGTGACCCGGGCAACGTTCCCGGTGACGAACGAGCTATGCGGCACCAGCCTGGTGGTGTACAGCGTGCGCAACAGCGGTTTGACCGTGGATTATGACGTGATTACCCGCCAAACCCTGCCGGCGGGCATCAGCTATGTGGGTGGCAGCTCGCAGGTGAGCATCAATGGCGGCGCGCTGGCCCCGATTAGCGATCCCAGCGGCAGCGGATTGCCCGGCGACCCGCTGGTTTGGGATTCGTCCTTGATCCCGCTGCTGGCGGCCATGCCGCCCACCAATGAAGTGGCCATCCATTACAACGTGGCCTTGGGCTGCGAAGCAGTAAGCGGTGACAACCGGTTCATCGCCGAAGGCGTTTATACGGATTTGTGCGACAATATTTTGACCAACCGCGAAATCGTGTCGGTGCTGGCCCCCAAGGAGCCGCTTTTGGTGATGACCAAAACCGCTTCCATGCCCGTGGCCGATGCGGATGAGGAAGTGGTGTACACCATCACGATCAGCCACGATCCCAACTCGGCTGCGCCGGTGCCGTACCTCAAGCTGACCGATGTGTTGCCGTCCGCAATGGATTATGTGGGCGCTTCGGTCCTACCGGACAGCGTGACGGGTGCGGGGCCCGGCGGCCAAACCCTGGAGTGGAGCGCCACCAACCTGTTGGCCCAAATCGGCGATGGCCTGCCGCCGTTTGCCTTGAACGAAGGCCCCATCACGATACTGGTGACGGCAAAGGTGGTGGCTTGCGAAGCTTCCGTCATCAATCAAGCCACGCTGGATTATGGTTGCTCGGCGGCGGATGCCTGCATCCAGATCACGGCCAACGCGTCCATCGTCACCTCCCCGCGGCTGCAACCGCCGGGGGTGGATGGCGAATTGGTGCTGGACACCTGCGGCGGCACCAAGACGGTGCTGGTGACGAATAGCGGCGCTTCGACGGCCTTCCTCTTCAATTACACGGAGTGGGCGCCGGCGGGTTACGTCTTCACGGGCGCTTCGGTGACGGGTGAGTTCAACGCCAGCAGTGCCGAGCTCATTGTGAGTTATAGCGGTACTCCCCATGGCTCGGTCGCGCACATTGATTTCAGTACCAAGGCCAGCAGCGGCGCGACGGACGCCAAGGACGATGCCGGGGATGGCATTGACAACCTCGACTTGGGCAAAAACAGCGGATTTGTGGTGACATGGACGCTGCGCAGCACGGGCGAAAACCTCGACTGCCTCGCCGACCCGACCGACCTCGATTTCGAGGATCCGGAACAGGGGGTGCCGAGCCTTCTGGGCACCAGCAACCTTGTGACGTATACCGACCTGTGCCATAACCCCGGCGAGGTCACGGGGAGTACCAGCACCTATCCGGACATTCCGGACCTGGACATTGATTTGCAGCCCAACAGCCTGATTGTGACCAACGGCGAAGTGGTCAACTTCAAGGTCACCGTCATCAACGATTCCGAAACCGTGAATGCCGATGGCATTTACGTGCGGGTGTTGCTGGGTGAGGGGTGGACGAATGTCACGTATGTGTCGAGTAACATCGTCTCGTCCGGGGCGAACGCCATGACGATGGACCAGGTGGGGGACACGAACCTCCTGTTCAACTTCCCCGGCGTGATCCTGAATCCGATCAACGACATCATCGAAATCAACTTTACCGCGCAAGCCACGACGAACGGCGGCGCCCTGACCGCGCTGGCCGAAGTGGTGGGCGATTGCGGCAATAGCGCCATCACCCCGAGTTGCACCTTCACTAATACGCTGGGCGGCAACCCGCTGGCCAATACCATGCAGGGGAGCACGCTGGGGCCGGTGAACGGGCAGTATTACTCGTTTGATCAGGACAGCTTTGCGGCCGCGGGCCTGGAGCTGACCAAGACCGTGCGCTACGATGAAGAGCCGGCGTCGGCGGCGGGCACCGAGCGCGACGCGCGCGTGGGCGAAGATCTGATCTACCGCATCGAGGCGTTCTACTTTGGCGGTACGTTCACCAATGTCACCATTTCCGATTCGCTGCCGCTGGGGCTGCACTTCGGCACGCCGACGGTGGCGGCGACTTCAGGCGGCATCACGGGCGGGAGCTGGGGTGCCGGCACCGGCGTGTTCACGCTGGCGCCAACGGCGTTCAGCGTGCCGTCAAGCATCACGCTCGATATCCCCGTGGTGGTGTCGAACATGATGTTCGTGCAGGACGGGGTGGTGATCACCAACGTGGCCACGACCCACTTTGAGGTGGATGGCGTGACCAACTCGGCGCCGGAAGCCTCGACCGAGGTGGAAGTGCTGGAGCCCAACCTGAAGATTACCAAGGTGGCGGACAAGACCAGCAACATTCAAGCCGGTGACATCATCACGTTTACCAATATCATTGAGCACACGGACTTGAGCCGCACCAGCGCCTATAGCGTGGTGTTCACGGACGTGTTGCCGGCGGGCCTTCAGTTCAATACGTGGGTGACGCCCGCGAGCGGCCAGGTGTTGGGGCAGAGCATTACGGTGGATAGCACGGACTTGCCGGCCCTGGCGGAGTTCAAGACGAATGCCCCGCCGATCGCGATCGTCTTTACGGTACTGGTGCAGGACCAGATCATCGGTTCAACCGCAACCAACATTTCGGTGGCGACGTATGAATCGTTGGATTCCGGCTCCAAGAACGGCAACGAACGTGACGGCTCGGACGGCCCCGGCGGGTTGAACGACTACTACACGGACGATCCGGAAGTATTGAACTTTGAGGATTTGCGCGGAATCAACAAGACGTTCGTCTCGTCAAGCCAGCAGAACACCCATGATTATGCAACCAGCAATGACTGGACGATCGGCGAGCGGTTTATTTACCAAATCCGCGTGGACATGCCGCAGGGTGTGGTGACGAACCTCGTGCTGACGGATACGGTGCCGGTAGGCATTGACTTCGTGGGCACCAACCCGGACGCCGCGCTGGCGTATCCGGGCAAGGGATATGAGTTTGAAATCCCGGCGGGCGGACCGCAATTTGTGGAAGCCAATGTGGTGGTGACGGATCCGGATCCATCGCCGGCCTCGTCGGTGGATACGAACGGCTCCGGGCGGGCGATCACCTTCACGTTCCCGGCCATCACCAACGCGGCGGATGGCAACGCGACCAACGACTACTTCCTGCTGCGGATGGAATTCGTGGCGCTGGATATGCCCTATAACGCGGGGCTGAGGC
This sequence comes from Verrucomicrobia bacterium ADurb.Bin018, assembly GCA_002071335.1. Classification (GTDB taxonomy): domain Bacteria; phylum Verrucomicrobiota; class Kiritimatiellia; order CAIQIC01; family Lenti-01; genus CAZNGD01. Next base: position 28,645 of record MWEZ01000004.1, on the reverse strand, counting down.
CGAATCCGCGCATGGGCAGCAATGTGGTGAGCGTGACGGACGGCACGACCACGCTGGGCGCGACGGGGCCGGTGCATCGGATTGTGGAGCATGACATCCGCGTGAGTAAGAGCCGTACACCGTTAGAGGGCGATGCGGGCGACCCGATTACCTTCACAATTGTGGCCTCGAACCATGTGAACGCTCTTGCCAATGCCTACAAGGTGGTGGTGCGGGACTACTTGACCAATTCGGTGTATGACGTGACGTCGTTCACATCTCTCTCCACACCGCCGGGCTGGACGCTGAATTGGCAGAATCACGGCACCTACGGCCTCTATGAGCTGTCCGCGAACGAGGGCGTGGGATTGGCACCGGGAACGGGCGTTAGCGCTCAGTTCAGCATCAACCTGGCGCAGACGGTTCGTCCGAACCAGGTTTATCAGAACACGGTGACGATTCCGCAGAGTTCGACGATCTCGAACGATGTGCCCACCGGCATCAAGGACCGCCAGGATGGCGCGACGAACATGGTGCCGCACGGCATACCGGGCATGAGCGTCAGCAAGATTCTGGAAGCGACGAGCGAGACGAACAATCCGCCGGATTCGACCGGTTCCAATGTGCAGATCGGCGAAGTGGTGACTTACCGCATCGGCGTCACCATGCCGGAATCCACCATCACGAACTTAAGCGTGGTGGACCATGTGTCCAATAACGGGTTGGCCTACATCTATGGGTCGGCAAGACTGGACACTGGTGCGTGGGGCCCGAATGCCGCGTTTGTGGGCAACACTGGCAACTTCACGGAGAACCCATCCGGGGCGTTGGGCGATCTGGCGCCACTGGGGCAGGCCATCACCTTCGGGTTCACCAACGTGGTCGTAACGGGCGACAACAATACAACGAACAACACGTTCTACATTCTGGCGGACTATCTGGTGCGTAGCAACGCGGTGAACAACGGGTTGGGCCCGAACCCGACGGTGCACACCAACCATGCCACGCTGACCTATCAGGGTAACCCGGGGAATACCGTGACCTCCGCCGTGGTGACAACTACCGTGATCGAACCAAAACTTGAGATCACCAAGAGCCTGAGTCCCACGAACCACGTGGACGCGGGCGACATCATTTCCGTGACGCTGGTGGTGACCAATAGCGGCACGGGCACGGCCTATGATGTGGTGATTGAAGACGAGCTGGCGCTGCCGTATTTCGATATTTCGACGCTGGCCAATGTCATCGTGCCGACGGGCTTCGTGCACGAGGTGGATGGCGATATCCTGCGCTTCAAGTCCTACGAGTTTGCGCCGACGGGTACGAACACGATTGAAGCCGGCGAAACCTTGACCTTTACCTTTGACGTGCACACGGGCGCCGGTTTGCCGCCGAACTCCGTGGTGACCAACACCGCCACGGTGAAAGGCGACTCGATCAAGGATAACGGCCCGAAGAACGAACAGCGGGACACCAACGACGAGGATGAAGATCAGTTCACGTCCGATGATTTCCATCCCACCAAGGCGCTCATTGCCACCAGCGAAACAGGGCCGGTGGATTCCACGGGGAATAACCTGCAAATCGGTGAAGTGGCGACGTATGAGATCAAGGTGAATCTGCCGGAAGGCGTCATTCCCGACCTGACCATCACCGACGTGATGCCGGCGGGCATGGCGTATGTGGTGGGCTCGGCGACGGTGGATGCCTCCGAGGTGAGTGGAGCCATGGGCGCCTTTACGGTCACGCCGAATGTCGGCGTTTTGGGTGCCAGCGGCGAAAATGTGGTGATGACCTGGCAAGGGAACAGCGTGATCACGGCATCCACCAACCATAGCCACACGGCCAATGTCCTGCGCGTGACGATGCAGGCGGTGATGATGGACCTGCCCGCCAACTCGGGCTTGCCTCCGCAGACCGTGTTGACCAACAAGGCCACCGTCACCTTTACCGGCAACCCGAATCCGCCGGCGGAAATTGACGGCCCGCCGGTGACGGCCGTGGAGCCGGACATTGCGATCTTCAAGACGGTCTCCCCGACCAACGGCGTGGATGCGGGCGATGAAATCACCATCACGCTGGTGGCCACCAACAGCGGCACCGCCACCGCCTATGACCTCGTGATCAGCGACGTACTGAGCGAGGATATCTTCAATCTGGCGAGCGTGACGAATGTCAGCATGCCGGCCGGGTTTGTCTTTGCCACCACGCCGGGTGCAGGCACGCTGACGGTGACCTACTCATCGGATCCGGCCAGCAGCCAGCCGACCAATTCACTGGAAGTGGGCGAGAGCCTTGAGTTCGTCTTCACGGTGCACGCGTCGCAGGCGGTCGAGCCGAACAGCGGCTACACCAACACGGTCAGTTTGCGCGCCGATACGATTGATGGCACGCCGCCGACCCCGGAGGAGCGCGAATATACCGAAGACGATGAGGACGACTTCGACACGCCCAAGATGAGCATTGCCAAGGTGCTGACCGGCACCTCGGAGAACGGCCCGGCGGATTCGACGGGCAGCGATGTGCAGATCGGCGAGACCGCGACCTACCGCCTGACGGTGACCCTGCCGGAGGCCACGATCACGAACCTGACGGTAGTGGACCTGGTGCCGGTGGGCATGGAGTATGTGGCGGGCAGCGTCGCGGTGGATACCAACGGTTTCGGCGGCACCTTGCCGGCCGGCTCGCCGACTGTGACGACGCTCGGCGGCTCCGGAGACGACATCACGATCGTCTTCGAGGGCAACACGGTGGTGACGGATAATAACGATCCGAGCGACAACTCCTTCACGATTACCTTGACCCTGTTGACGCTGAATGTGGGTTCCAACACCGGCAAGGTGGCCGGAGCGCAGACGGTGCTGAACAACCGGGCCAATGTGTCGTATGACGGCAAGGATCCGGAAGACGAGACCCCGGATGTGCCGGTGGTCGTGATTGAACCGGTGCTGGCCATCGAGAAGACCATGGCGCTGATCGGGCTGGATGTGGTCGAAATCAAGCTGGTGGTCACCAACAGCGGTTTGGCGACGGCATTCGACGTGGAAATTCAGGACGTGCTGACCACCAACTGGTGGGATACCGACACGATTACGAATGTGACCATTCCGGATGGATTCACCTTCAGCTTCGCGGGCAACCCGGGCGACGCGACGGTGACAATCGCGAGCGACCCGGCATCAGGCCAACCGACCAACTCGATTGAGGTCGGCGAAGCACTGGAATTCGTGTTCCGCGCGACATTGATCCCTGATGCTCCGAGCCCGGTGACCAACCGCGCCACTGTGACGGAATACAGCTCGAAGGACGGCAAGGATGATGACGAGCGCAAGTATCCGGATGAAGACGACGAGAAGGAACTGCCGCTGCCGAAGTACACCCTGACCAAGACACTGACCAGTCCGTTGGGCCGCCCGGCGGTGGTGGGCGAGACGGTCACCTTCACCATCGAGGTGGCGAACACCGGCGACGTGGGCCTTGGCTTGGTGCCGCTGGATGACACCTATGATGCGACGTACCTGAGTTTCCAGTCAGCGTCGCCGGCGGAAACCAGCACAGGCCCGGGCAGCATCCACTGGGATGACATCGGGCCGATTGGGGTAGGCAGTTCCAAGGTGGTGACGGTGGACTTCACAGCCATCGAAAGCACGCTCCCGAGCGACACGACCAACTGGGTGACGACCAGTCCGTTCACCACGAACGATATTCCGCTGAAGCCCAAGACCAACGAGGCGCCGGTGGAAGTGCGTTACGCTGGCTTTACGCTGGAGAAAACGCGCACCAGCCCCGCGGGCCGCGCCGCGCAGATAGGCGAGGAAGTTGTGTTCACCATCACAGTGGTCAATACGGGTGAGGTGAACCTGGTGACGGTTCCGCTGGAAGACACGTATGAGACGGCATTCTTGAGCTATATCGAGTCGGAACCGGCCTCGGATGACAACAATAACGACGGCGTGATCAACTGGGCCAACATTGGTCCGCTGGCAATGGGCGAGACGGCCGTAGTCACATCCCGCTTCACCGCGGTGGCTACGACGACCAACCAGTCGCGTACCAACATCGTGGTGGCATCGCCGACCACGACCAACACGCCGCCACTGCCGCCGCAGACCAATCCGGCGCCCTACGAGATCGTGAACGCGGACTATACCTTGATCAAGGAAGTGGTCAGCCCCATCGGCCGCGCGGCGGAAGTGGGCGAAACCGTGGTGTTCCGCCTGACGGTGGAGAATACCGGCGAGGCGCCGTTGGTGACGGTACCGGTAGAGGACACCTACGAGACGGCGTATCTGGAATATGTCTCGTCAGTGCCGGCATCGGATGACAATGTGAACGATGGCGTGATCAACTGGGCGGATGTCGGGCCGATAGCGGTTGGCGACAGTGTCTCGATTGATGTGACCTTCACGGCGGTGGCGTCCACGGGGGGCGAACAGAAGACCAACACGGTGACAACGGCTCCGACAACGCCGCCAGATTATCCAGACGTGCCGCCGAAGACCAATGAAGTACCGTACGAGGTGCAAATCGTCGGTTACACGCTGGTGAAGGAAGTCACGAGTCCGCTGGGTCGCCCGGCCAACATCGGCGAAGAAGTGGTGTTCACCATCACGGTGGCCAACACGGGCGAAGTCGCTTTGGTGACGGTGCCGGTGGAGGATACCTACGAGACGGCGTACTTGAGCTACGTCTCGTCGCTGCCGGCATCAGATGACAACATTAATGACGGCGTGATCAACTGGGCGAACATTGGGCCGATCCCCGTGGGCGAGAGCCGCTCAATTGTCGCAACCTTTACGGCGGTGGCTTCGACCACCAACAGTTCACGCACCAACATTGTAGTGACGGCTCCCGAGACGCCTCCGGAGTCGCCTCCGGTGCCTCCGAAGACCAACGAAGTGCCGTACGAGGTACTCAGCTCCGACTACATCCTGACCAAGGAAATTGTCAGCCCGACGAACCGCGCTGCGGAAGTCGGCGAAACCGTGGTCTTCCGCCTGACGGTGGAGAACACGGGCGAGGTGGAACTGGTGACCGTGCCGGTTGAAGACACCTATGAGACGGCGTATCTGGAATACGTTTCGTCGGTGCCGGCATCGGACGACAACGTGAATGACGGCGTTATCAACTGGACGGATATCGGTCCGATTCCCGTTGGCGAGAGCCGTTCAATTTTGGCGACCTTCACGGCGGTGGCATCCACGGAGGGCGACTCCAAAACCAATAGAGTGGTGACGGCTCCGACAACACCTCCGAATACGCCTCCGGTGCCGCCGAAGACCAACGAAGTGCCGTACGAGGTGCAAATCGTCGGTTACACGCTGGTGAAGGAAGTCACGAGCCCGGTGGGGCGTGCCGCCAACATCGGCGAGGACATCGTGTTCACCATCACGGTGGCCAACACGGGCGAAGTCGCTTTGGTGACGGTGCCGGTGGAAGACACCTACGAGACGGCATATCTGGAATATGTCTCGTCGGTGCCGGCGTCGGATGACAACATCAATGACGGCGTGATCAACTGGGCGAACATTGGGCCGATTCCAGTTGGTGGCAGCGCATCCATTGTGGCGACCTTCACCGCTGTTGCCTCGAGCACCAACCTGGCGCGCACCAACATCGTGGTGACGGCTCCGGAGACGCCGACGAATTCGCCGCCGGTGCCTCCGAAGACAAATGACGTGCCGTATCAGATTGTGTCGGCCTCCTACAAGCTGCTGAAAGAGCGGATCAGACCGGCGGACCGTCCCGCCATCATCGGCGAGGAAGTGGTCTTCCGGATTACGGTCGAAAACGACGGCGAAGCGGATCTGGTGGAAGTTCCGGTGGAAGACCGGTATGAGACGACATACTTGAGCTACGTTGGGTCGGAGCCGGCCTCTGACGACAACATTGACGATGGCGTGATCAACTGGACGAATATTGGACCGTTGCCGGCGGGCGCGACCACCTCGATTGTGGCGACTTTCACGGCGGTGCTGAACACGACCGAAGTCCACACCAACTGGGTGGAGACGGCTCCCGAGACGCCTCCGGGATATCCGCCGGTGCCGCCGCAGACCAATCCCGCCCCCTACGAGGTGGATATTCCCGCGCGTTTGGGTGACCGGGTCTGGGAGGACTTGAACGGCGACGGCATCCAGGATGCCGGCGAGCCGGGTATCCCGGGTGTGAAGGTGACACTGTTTGGCACAAACGGCAGCGTGGTGGCGACAACCGTCACGGACGTGAACGGCAACTATATCTTTGAAGACCTGGTGCCGGGCGATTACACCGTTCACTTCCAGCGGCCGAGCGGCTACAAGCCATCGCCGCAGGATCGGGGCAACGATGACGCCGTAGACAGCGACGCCGATCCGACCTCCGGGCAGACAACGACCATCACGCTGACGAGCGGCCAGGAAGACCTGACGTGGGATGCGGGCTTCTACCGCCCGGCCTCGGTGGGCGACTATGTCTGGCTCGATGAAAACTGGGACGGCGTGCAGGATGCCGGCGAAGCGGGCATCCCGAACGTGCGCGTGGAGCTGCTTGACAGCAACAACGTGGTGATTGCCACGACCGTGACGGATCTGAACGGGTTGTACCTGTTCACTGATCTACCGCCGGGTGATTATACCGTGCGGGTGGACCTCTCCAGTCTGCCGCCGCAGTTGGCGGCCAACCCGACGTATGATTTCGACGGCAACCGCGACAGCATTACGCCGGTCACGCTGCAGTCAGGCGACGATGAACGCCGGATTGACTTTGGCTATAACTGGAATCCGGATGATGTGATTCTGGGCTCCATCGGTGACCGTGTCTGGGTGGATACCGACTCGGACGGCGTGCAGGACCCGGGCGAAATCGGCATTCCTGATGTCGTGCTGAACCTCTACGTTGATGATGGCACCGGATCTTACACGACGCTGGTGGCGACCACCACGACGGATGCTTCCGGTTTCTACATCTTCCCGAATCTGCCGCCTAATGCTTACGTGGTGCGGGTGGACACCACCACCTTGCCGCCGGGCTATGTCCAAACAGGCGATCCGGACCACTTCGGCGCCGATGCCTCGACCAATCCCAGCCAGGCGGGTGACAACCAAACCACCACGCCCATCGTGCTGGCGCCGGGCGATGTGTTCGTGAACGCCGACTTCGGCTATGTGCCGCCGGCGCCGCTGAGCAACCTCGGCGACCTGATCTACTTCGACGCCAACGCGGACGGCGTGTTCAACCCTGCGGACGGTGATTATGCCATTCCGGGCGTCACTGTTGTGCTGCTGGATAGTCTCGGCAATGTGATTGCCAGCACAGTAACCACGGGCGATCACTCGGCGACCAACAACTATCTGTTCACTGACCTGCCCGCGGGCACCTACACGGTCTGGGTCAACGATACGGACAACGTGCTCAATGGCTTGGTGCAGACGGGTGACCCGGATGGTGGCATGGACAGCCGCAGCACCACCACACTGGACGGCATCCATGACGATCTGCTGCAAGACCACGGCTACACGCCGGATGGTCACGAGCCGCTCAAGGGCTTGATCGGCGACACAGTCTTCCTCGATCGGGACAACGACGGCCTGCCCGGCCCGGGCGAAGGCATTCAAGGCGTCACGGTGCGCCTCTATGACGACGAGGGCAACCTGCTGGCGACTACGGTCACCGATGCCAACGGCAACTACTGGTTCGGTGGGCTGGATGCCGGTCGCTATGAAATCGTGGTGGACACCACCACGCTGCCCAACGGCGGCGCGGGACTGGTCAACACAGTGGACCCGGACACGCCGAATCCGGGCGACAGTCGCTCGGTCTATGATCTGGACCAAGGAGAGATCAACCTCGATCAAGACTTCGGCTATGTGACCGATATTCCCAACGCGATCGGTGGCACCATCTGGCGCGATTGCAACGCGGATGGCATTCTCGATCCGGGCGAGCCGTACCGTATGGCGGGCGTGGGCGTAGTCCTGCGCGACAGCAACGGCAACGTGGTGGGCAAGGCCTTCACGGATGCGGACGGCGACTTCCTCTTCGAGGGTCTGCCGGACGGTACCTACACGGTGGATGTGGTGGATACCGCCAATATCCTCTTGGGCTGGTGGCACAGCCTCGGCCCGGATCAGAATGCAGACAAACACAGCAAGACCGATCCCTACACCGTCTCGGTGGCCGGTGGTGAAATCAACACTACGGCCGACTTCGGCTACTACCTTGTGATCGCGGAAGTGGGCGACTACGTCTGGTACGACATCAATGGCAACGGTATCCAGGACGGCGGCGAGCCGGGCTTGGCGAACGTCCGCGTGCGCCTGGCCTTGGAATACCCGGATGGAAGTGTCATCAACATGGAAACCCTGACGGATTCCACGGGATACTACCTGTTCGGCAATCTGCTGTTGGATGCGCGCTACGCGGGCAGTACCACCAACGATCCGGCAGCCACCCCAGACCGGATCCGGTTCACCATCTCGGTGGATGGCACTCAAGACGTGCTGGTGGATGATGGCTACCTGCCGACCGGTGTGGATATGGGCGATGGCACCAACGATTCGCGCGAGCACAGCGGTACCTTTGCCAATGTGACCCGCTGCAGCCGGATCACCGTCTATGACTTCGGTTATAGTGGCGGCCCTCTGCTGGCAGTCATCGGCAATGTGGATGCGTTCACGCGCGACGGCCAGACCATCGTGCGCTGGGAAACCATCGAGTCGTGGGACACCGCTGGCTTCTGGCTGGAACGCGAAGTGAACGGCGCCTGGGTGCGCATCAGCGAAGAGATGATTCGCTACCCGCTCTTTGGCGTAGCTCCCATCGTCTTCGAGCAGGTGGACCCGACTGCGGTTGCGGGCGAGACCTATCGCTACCGGATCGTGGAACTCGAAAAGAGCGGCGCACTGTTGACTTATGGCCCGTACACGCTGACCGTGGATGGCGCCGGCCACACCTATGAAGATTGGGCGGCTGGCCAGTTCTCCGCGGCCGAACTGCTGGACCCGGCCATCAGTGGACGTGACGCCGACCCGGATGGCGACGGCCTCACCAACTGGCAGGAATTCCTTGCCGGCACCGATCCGCTGAACGCGGATTCCGTGCTGCGCGTGGTGGACGTGAGCCATGTGGCGGGCGGCACGGAACTGCGCTGGAACAGTGTGCCCGGGCGGTCATACCGGATCGCCGTGGCGGATAGCATGGGTGGCGAGTTCTTGCCGGTCAGCCTGGCCATTGAGGCGACCGGGGCTGTCACCACGTATGTCGTGCCGAGTAATGACCAGCGGCTCTTCTTCCAGGTCATTTTGGTAACGGAAGGGATACCGGGCGACAGCGAACCATAATCCAGGCCAAGGCGGCTGCCACGGAATGCCGGGGCAGCCGCCGGGGTCCGCGGGCGCGCGGTTTTCCACGCTGTGGAAATATTTTTTCCACACTGTGGAAAACCTTTCCGGCCCCCAAGCCGGCCGCTCCTGATGTTTCGGAATGCAAAACAGTGAATTGGGAAAGAAGTCGAAAGAAAGTCGAGTGAATCAGTGGCAAAACGCGGGTGCTGCCGTAGTGTAGAGGAGCAAACGCTTGATGCCGTTGGCCAAGCGGTCGGGTCCATGTTTTTTGTGGAAGATGACCGCCGGCAAAAATAAGTTTTTGATTTGATGTTGGAGATGAATCAGTTGCCAAAAGCGTGGAAAACCATGATTGGGCAGGCGCGGCGCTGGCTGTGGCTTGCGGCCGTGGCCGGAATCGCTTGGGGGGCAGAGCCGGCCCAAGCAGCGCTGCGCCCCGACGATGTTTCCGTGCAGTTGACGGCCGGCGATGCCGGCGCGGTGGTGGTGGAATGGAACAGCGATATTCCACCCACGGCCATGGTGGGCTGGCATGTGGAGCGGCAATTACCGAATGGCGCAGTGACGCGGCTCACCACCAGTTGGGTCAAGGTTCGGCTCTTTGCGCTGCCGGGTGATGCCTATTCATTTGTGGACACAACCGCAGGCGCGCGGGTCGGCGATGTGCTGACGTACCGCTTGGTTGTCGTGGATCCGGAAGGGCAGGAGTGGCCCGGCGAATTCCGCACGCTCACCGTTGCCCCGCGCGGCTCGGCAGAGCCGCAGGCCGAACCGTCCGCGCGCGGCAAATCGTCCATGCAACGGCGCGGGCTCCCCATCGTGCCCGGCAACCGGATTCGAGTCACCGTCACCAACGATGGCGTGTACCGGGTGACCGCAGCGGAAATCGCCAACTTGCTGGTTGGCGCCACGGAAGCAGGCGTGGCGACGATGATTCAAAGTCAGGGCATTCGTCTGACATGCAACGGCGAGGCCGTGGCGTGGCTCGGTGAGATAGACGGCTCGGCTCTGCGTTTTGTGGGCGAGCGGTATTCGGACAGCTACGGGCATGAAAATGTCTATTGGCTGGAACTGGCTCCCGGCTTGGCCATGGCGGTGAGCAATCAGGCCACGGCGTTGTCGGACACAAACGGCTGGTTCTGGGAAACGTTGCGCGTTGAACGGCAAAATTATTATCAGCCGCAACTCCCCGGCGGAGTTGAGGATGATTATTTTGTGTGGGATGGCGTGTCGCTCACGTCGCCGGAAAGCAGCGCCAATCTGGCCAACACCATCACGCTGCCGGATGCATACAGCAACCTCAAAACAGGAACGGTGTCCGCCGTGTTGATCGGCGCGTATGACGGCCCAGCGGAGTTGGACAACCATACCCGCCTTCGGGCGGGCGGCGTATTGGTGGCGGAACAACAATGGAAGGGCGACGAACGCATCGTCTTGTCGGGGCCAACGACCAACCTGGGAGGGACCTCGCTGACGGTGCGCGTGGACATCCTGCGCGATAGCGGCGTCGTTACAACCACGGTCATGTTGGACGCGCTCGAGGTGACCTATGCTCGCCATCTGCGGGCGCGAAGCAATCAATTGCTGTTTACCGCACGGCCGGGAACGAATGTGCTGACGGTGCGCGGCTTCACGCAACCGGACATTCGCGTGTTTGATCTCACCAACCCGCGCCGGCCGGTGGCGGTGCAGGGAACTGTGACGCCAGATGGCGCCGCTTGGCAGATTTCGTGGAGCGTGGCTGAGAGTGACGCCCGCCGCTACCTTGCCAGCGCCGTGGATCTGACGCCGGCGCACATGACCGGGGCAGCGGGAGTGACTTGGCGCAAACCGCAGGCCGGGGGAAAGTATGTGGTCATTACCTCCTATGCTCTGACCAACGCAGCGCAGGCGCTGGTGGATTACCGGCAGCAAACCGGTTTGAACTCCGTGCTGGTGCCCATTGAAGACCTCTTCAATGAATTCACTTATGGCCGGCGGGATCCGACCGCCGTGCGCGAATTCCTAAAATACACGAGCCAAAACTGGACCGAAAAACCAGCTTATGTCTGTCTCGCTGGGGATGGCCATCAGGACTATCACGACATTTTCAACCAGTCGGCCACGCGTCCCAATCACATTCCACCGGTCAAATCGCGAGTTCCGGTGGATGCCACACCCAGCGGCAACAATCTGACGGTGGGGCTGGATAACCCAATGGCGGACTGGAAGGGTAACGCGGCGCCGGATGTACGGCTGGGGCGGCTGCCCGCGCAAACACCCGCCGCGCTGAGCAACATGATCGCCCGCATTATCCAGCATGAGGCTGAATCCACTTGGAAGAAAAGCGTGCTGCTGGTGTCCGACAAAGATGAGAATAATGCTTTCGCGCATGCGGCCAACCGTTTGGCGGCCAAACTGCCACCGGGTCTCACGGTAAAAAAATTGCCGCTTGGCATGACAACCCCTGTGGCTGAGATGCGCGCCAATTTCATTCAGCAGCTCAACATGGGTCCCTTCCTGGCGTCGTATTATGGCCACGCAAATAACTTTGGGATCAGTAGCCCCTATTTCTTCCAGTATAACGCAACCAATCAGATTGATATGTTGTCGTTGACGAACCAAGTCCAGACGCCGCTTCTGGTTGCCGGAACCTGCATGCTGAACAACTTTGGTGAGCCACATCCGAACACCCGTTGCCTCGGCAAAGCCTTTTTGACGGCCGCACCAGGCGGGCCCGTGGCGATTTGGTCCTCGGCCACCGAAAACACGCTCTCCATGGCGGAAGCCACCGCCGGTGCCATTGTGAGCAATCTCTTTGGCGCCGATGAAAGTTTTCTGGGTAACGTCATCCAGAATGCACTGGACTTGCAGGCGCGCAGCGCGTCGCCTTGGACCGTCGCCGCCAGTGTCTTGATGGGGGACCCAGCCTTGCGGATGCGGCCGCGCCGTTTCGATGACCTTACCCCGCCCAATCTCAATATAACCACCCGCCCGGGCGCGAGCAGCGCCTCGAACCGGGTCGCACTGTCCGGCACGGCTGCCGACTTCAGCGGAGTGGCCGAAGTGATCGTGCGCAATAACCGGGATGTGGGCGAATGGGTGGCGACTGGCACCGGCTCTTGGTCGGTGAACGATATCCCGCTGCATCAAGGCGTGAATTTCCTGGACGTTATTGCTACGGATATCTATGGCAACGCCACCACCCAAACCGTCAAGGTCACCTATAGTGGCGACGCCTACTATGACGCGGGACTACGCTCCGGCCAAGTGGTGCAAGCCATCGAGTTCCCGGACAATATCCCACGCGGCAATACAGTGCGCGTGCGCTGGCAGATTCTATCCTATGTGCCGGTGCGCTCCTACTTGCAAACCATGCACCGCGACGGCACCAACGTGGTCTGGAATGTGCGACGCAATGGCGAATTGGTCGGGCAGGTGGAAAGCTCATGGAACGTGGGTTCCGGCGCCAAAAAAGCCAAGGTCTATTCCTTCGAGTGCGACTGGACCGCACCCGATTCAGGCGATGCCCCAGTTGATATTTTTGCATGGTTCAACGTGGCGCAGATGGACGGGGTGCGCTACCTGCTGGCCAATATTCCCGATGGGGTGGATAACCGGCCGGATCCGGATATTGCCAAAGTGTTCCGCCGGACGCTGGTGTCGCATGCCTCATCCTCATCGCCCGGCACGCCCGGGGGATTCACCGAAGACCAATCGCCCGTGCGCGAACAGAATCCGCAGCGTGAGTTCGACAACATCAACGATATCAAGAAGCGTTCTGGCGGCGTGGTCACGGCCATCAACATCCCGGACAATTGGGTGCCCGGTACTACCGTCACCTGCCAGTGGACGGTCTTGGCCTATATGGATATCGAAGGCCAGTTGGCCGCGGCCGACTTCGCCAACTCGACCATCCCGCTGCAAGTGAACGGCAGCCGGGTGTCGTCCAAGAAATCCACATTCAACTTCACGCACAATGGCACCACGTATTACGCGATGGAATATACCTTCCGCGCCTTGGTGAATGTGCTGGCGGAATGGAATACCACACCGCCCGGCGAGCCCGGTGCCCCCCGGGTGCAGATTTTCTTCCGGCACCGGATCCAAAACAGCAACGGTACCCGCATGGCCTGCAATCTGGCCTCGGGCGTGGATGCACGCCCCTATGCCAGCGATGGCATGTTTGGCCGCTTCATTGAACGCACCATTCAGGTGAGTCCCGGGCCATGATCCGTCGGCTTCTAGTTTTGCTTTGCTTGGCTGTGGCCGCGCTAGCGCTTTGGCCGGTTGCCATCCATCTGCGGGATAACCAGCCTGTGGTGCTTCTGCCCGGCACCGAGGAAGAACTGCGGGAGCGCGCTGCGGCGCAGGCTGCTACCATCGAGCAGTCTGACGCAGATTTTGACCAGAGCATCCCGGAAGCGGCGTTAGAGCCCCAAGTGGTCATGGATGCCGATGAAACACCATGGCCGGCGGACACAGCGACTGATTCCATGCCGTTCGTGGCCTTGCACAAGGCGCTGGCTGCAGCGATGGCAGAAAATGAACTGGCCGGTGTTCAGCAACTATTGGATTCGCTGGCCACGCCTGCGGAACGGCGCGGGGCCTTTCGTTGGCTGGCGCATCATGATGGCGATGCCGGCCTTGCCATGGCTTTGACCATCTTGTGGATGACCCCTGCTGATGACCCGCGCCATGCCGATTATGTCAGCGCGCTGCATGGGATTCGCCACCCGGCTTTGGCCGCGTGGCTGGTGCAGGCGTTGGCAACCACAACGGATGAACAAACGCGGGAGCGCCTCGCGGCGGTGTTGGCCACGGTGCGTGGGCCGGCTCTTATCGAGGCTATCGAACAGCAGTTGGCCACCAATTACTCTCCAACGCAACGTGCACCTTGGCTGGCCGTTTTGCGCCAGCGCACCGATTTTGAGGAGTTACCTGCTTTGATGAGTCTGGCGGAATCACCGGACCCCGATATCGCCGCAGCGGCGGCGCATGGCATCGCCAATATCGGCGGGTGGGAGGCCTGCCTCTGGTTGGCGGAATGCGCGCTCCAGCCGAATGCGCCGCACTACTATCGGGATGCCTTGGCGGCCGGTTCGTCCGGATTCAGCCAAGCGGCGCTGGCATTTATTGCCGGCGGGCGTGGCGTGCCGGAGCCGCTCCGCACCGCAGCGGTGGCTGGTGGAACGGCCACTGGGGCTGGGCAGTTGCACCCGGCGGTGCAGCCCGGCCGTGAAGGCATGGATGACAGTGAGCGGTGGTTTTAGTGATTGCATTGCGCAAAGGAAAAATCGTGAAAATGAAACAAAGGCTGGTCTGTGGAATTACGGCCGGACTGTTCCTGTTCGGCGGCTATGCGGCAGCGGCCGGTCATCCGTTACTCACGTTGCAGGACTCGAGCCTTGCGTGGGCGATGTCCGATGCACCGCTGGGATATGGTGATTATGGCGCGCCCTCGGCTGCCGCGCCAATGACCGTAGATGCAACCTATCCGCTGCTCATGGCTGCCGCTACGCCTGTGCCGGCCAGCACCCTCGCACTGCAAGCGGACACCACGGCGGTATCCGTTGGCGCCGGGCAGGAGTTTAGCACGTGGGCCGATCTGACCGCGGTATTTCGCCCTTCGCGCTGGCGCTTGCCAATCCGGGTGGGCGAACCGTTATCGTTTTTGAACTGGCGCGCGTGGCATGATGCTCCGGGGCGTACTGCCAAAGTATTTGCCGGGGTGGTGGTTGTCGTGGGCATCACGGCGGCGATTGCCAGTGCTGGTGGCGGCGGCGGGGGCGATGGTGGGGGGAGCGATTCCCGCGACCCGGGCGTGCGGCCCAATAATCCTTCGCCTCAACCGCCAAGTGGCGGCGGTGGTGGCGGCGGCAGCAGTAACAACAAACCGCGACCCCCGAGCGGTGGTGGTGGCTCCAGCGGGGGCGGTGGCAGTGGCGGCGGTGGCAGCGGGGGTGGTGGCGGCGGTGGCGGTGGCGGCGGCGGTGACGAGTCCCCGTTCTAACGATCGGCGAGGTGTACCATGAAGCTTTCTCTTGCCCACCAGCAATTTCAACAGCGCCCCGGTGTGGTGCTGCGTAAAGTGGCCGGCGAAGTCATGCTGGTTCCCACCGTCACGCGCGAGGTGGATATGGACAGCCTATTTTTGCTGAATGCCAGCGGTGAGTGGCTTTGGGAACAACTGCGTCAGCAGACTACCTTGGCTCAGGTGGCGGAGAAAATGGCCGGGCATTTCCGGATTGAACCCGCGCGGGCGACCGCGGATGCCACGGCATTTGTTGAGCAGTTGGTGGAACGCAACCTGGTGGTTGCCCAACCTGCATCATGAGAGATTGCGACATCGGAGTTGGCCACTCGCGCGTGGATGCCATGCGGCAACGCGCGCGCGAGGAGGGGCTCCCGTTGCACGCCACACTGGAACTGACTCAGCGCTGCAATTTTCGCTGCGTCCATTGTTATGTCCTGCCCAACGCAGCATCGCCGACCAAGGAATTGACAGCCGGCGAATGGCTGGCGCTCGTAAAAGAGGCCGCAGATGCCGGCTGTTTCTCGGTGTTGCTAACCGGCGGGGAGCCGCTGTTGCGCTCCGACTTCCCCGAGATTTATCTTGGTATCCGGAAAATGGGCATTCAGGTGATGATCTTCACCAACGCCTCGCGTGTGGACCAGCGGATCGTTGAAGTATTGCAGGAGGCGCCGCCGCGGCTGATTGAAATTACGATCTACGGTGCCTCGCCGCAGACGTATGCCGCGGTCACCGGCCGTCCCGAGGCCTATCTCGAAGTCATGGACGGTGTCCAACGACTGCGGGATGCCGGAATGCCCGTGGCCTTGAAGACCATCCTGATGAATCCCAACAAGCATGATTTCGCGACCATTCGCGCCATGCGTGGGGCAGGGGAGCGGCAAGTACGTTACGATGCCGCGATCCATGCCCGCTTCCCCGGCGACGGTGAGATTCAGCAGTACCGCGTGCCGCCCGCCGAGCTGGTGGAGCTGGAAGCGCGCCACGTTCCCGAACTGCAGGCGGAATGGGAGCGCACCGCCAAGCGGGAACAAACGCAGGCGGCCAAGACGGCAGCCGCGCCGGGCCCGCAACCGCTTTACACATGCGCGGCCGGGTCCATTTCGTTCTATGCAACCGCCACCGGGATGATTCAACCGTGCGTCAGCGCCGCCCGCTACGGCGTGCAATGGCGCCCCGGCAAGCTGCTGGCGGCTTTTCGGCAGTCCCGCCAGGCCATCCAGTCGGCGTTCAAACCCGCCGGTTATGCCTGCACTGGTTGCGCGGCGCTGCCGTATTGCGCCTCCTGCCCGGCGGTAGCCGAACTGGAAACGGGCATAGAGACCGCCGTTTTCCCCTATGCCTGCCAAGTGGCCAAAACCCGCCAGCGGCGCGGCGTTGAAAAAGAGCTGGCCGCTAAAACAAGTCTTGTTGCAACCCCCGGAATATCCTAAAAGTAATAGTAATCCCCCAAGGAGAAAAGCATGCAAGAGCAAGAGAAAAATCCCCAGCAAGATGCCTACGAAGCCCCCCGCTTGGAAGTGGTTGATTTGCACGGCGAAGAGCTGTTGGCCAAGAGCTGCAAAGACATCACCGGCGCTGGCCCGACGCTGACCTGCCAAGACCAATTTGGCGTGACCTGCTCGTCATTGGGTTCATGAGGTTGGATCCCGCGCCCGCCGGCTCCACGAGCTCCGGACGCAATATCTTGGACATAGCCGGGCTTGGCATTGAACTGGCCAAGCCCCTATGTCCAGATTTTTCCGCATGGCCTGATTCCTATCAGGCCTTTCTTAATATTCGGCCTGATTCCACACCCGCCGATTCCGTGTTCCTCCATGGCGCTGATGTAGAGCGCCCGACGGATGACACTTTTACCGCCACCTTTGCCGGTGGCGCCTGGCAGGCAGGTCAGGCGAACGGGCGCACTGTTTTCCGTTTCAATGCCAACGACCTGCCCGCCTATCTCTGGGCGGAACCCAACGCTGATTATTCGCGAGTAACCGTCTGGCCCGATCCCGTGCATGGCCGGCCCATGCCGCCGCTTCTGCACCCGGTGGACCGGGTCTTGTGTATGGGGGTGCTGACCCATCGGCAACGGATCATGGTTCACGCCTGCGGATGGAAATACCAAGGGCAAGCCTTGCTGTTTCCCGGTGTGTCTGGCGCGGGCAAAACGACCATCTGCAACCAGCTCATGGCCTCCGGCCACGGGGTTATTTTGTCCGATGACCGCATGGTGTTGCGGCAAACGGCCGACGGCCTGGACGCCTGCGGTACGCCATGGCCCGGCGATGCCAAGCAGGCCAGGAATGAATCGGCGCCACTGCGCGCCTTGTGCTTCATCGAAAAAGCCGCCGAAAATCGGCTGACGCCAATCCCGCCCGCGGAAGCATTGAAACGACTTTTCACCACGGCCTCCGTGCCATGGTTCGTGCCCACCATGCGCGACTTGGCCCTCGCGGTGGTGGAGCACCTGGTGGCGACGATACCCGCCTACCGGCTGGATTTTCGCCCCACACCGGCTGTGGCCGACTGCCTGCTGCCGTTATTGACGGCTTCTCACAAATAGGGCCATGTGGCCCGTTTGGATAGGGGAAGAATTCTGCTGGACTCGGATTGCAGCTTGATTTTTGACGGGTGGGGCGGGAAAATGAGGCCTCAAATCAATCCGGGCGTGACGCCCGGTGAAAGGAAGCAGGGTATGAAACATTTCTGGCGGCTGATCATGGTGGTGGCGATGGTCTGGGGCGCGGGCTGCGGGAAGAAAAGCGCGCAGGTGGTCAAACCCAATCTGATCAATCCGGACGATGTCGCGGTTTGGGTGGACCAATCGGGTATTACGGCGGGCCAGGTGCAGCGGGAAGTCAATCGGCTTTTCGCGCAGGTGCCGGCGAACATTCCCGCTGATCAAATCCCGGGTATTCAGGCGCGCCTGGTGGGCGAGGCCGTTGAAGGCTTGATTGTTCGGCAACTGGTGCGCAACGAAATGGAACGCTCCAAGTCCATCATCACCCGCGAAGAAATCGAAAAGGGGAAGAAAGACTTGGAAGCCGCACTTGGCCCCGGAGGTTCGCTGTCCGTCTTGCTGGCGGAAACCAAGCTGCCCATGGAAGAGGTTGAAAAGAATCTTCAATTGGACATCTTCAAGAACAAGATGATCAAGGAGCAGCTCGATGAAGCCTTGGCCGGGATTACGGAACAGGTCGTGCGGGAGTATTATGATACCCATCCGCAGGAGTTCACCCAGCCGGCCGGGCGCTTGGCGTCGCATATCCTGCTGCGCGTGCCGCAGGACGCGACGGAATCCGTGAAGGCGGATTTGCGGGCCAAGGCCGAGGCGATTCGCCAAGAACTGCTGGGTGGTGCTGACTTCGCGCAAATGGCCCGGGAAAAGTCCGAATGTCTCAGTGCGGAGCGTGGCGGCGAATTGGGTGTGATTCCGCGTGGCCGCGAAGCGCTATCTTTTGAAGAGGCGGTGTATGGCCAGCCATTCAACGAAATCGGCGAAGTCATCGAAACGCCGGTGGGTTTCCACATCGTCAAAGTGACGGGCGAGCAAGAAGAAAAGTTGATTCCCTTTGAGGAGGTCAAGGGGCGGCTGACGGAGGTGCTCAAGCTGCAAGCCCACCAGCAAGTCACGGCAAATTTTATCCGCGGGCTGCGCGAAAAGGCCACGATCAAGCTGGTCGGGCCGCTGGCCGAGCAAGCCCCCGCGGCTCCTGAAACCCCGGCAGAAGAAACGGCGCCGGCCCTGCCGCCGGAAGCTCCGGTCTCGGTGCCGGCTCAATAATCCCCACGGACCGAGTAGTCACCGTCCACCGGCAGCCGGCTTGTGCGACTGCCAAAAGTTGAGCTTGTCACCCGTATGATCGCTCCGTTTCCGGACTCCGCTGCCGCGGATTCGCGCCCGTTGCGTGAGGTGGTCGGTGAATTTTTCGCACTGGGCGGCGCGCTGGCGGATGTCACCACCGGCGACTTCGAGTTCGAGGCCCGCCCCCAGCAACAGCAGATGGCCGATGCCGTGGCGGCGGCCTTGGCTGATGAGCGCCACCTGATCGTGGAAGCCGGAACCGGCGTGGGGAAAAGCTTGGCTTACCTTGTCCCATTGCTGCTGCACGCCCAGCAGCAGGGCATCCGGGTGCTGGTGTCCACCCACACCATCGCACTGCAAGAACAGTTGCTGGGCAAAGACCTGCCCATGCTGCACGAGCGCTTGGGCTTTGAATTCCGCGCAGTGCTGGTCAAGGGGCGGATGAATTATTTGTGCCTGCGGCGGCTGGCCCGCGCGCGCAGCCACCAACGCGAGTTATTCAGCGATGGCGTGGCCGAAGAACTGGAGCGCATCCGGTCGTGGGCCGACAAAACGGACGACGGCAGCTTGCAGGAATGGCGGCATGAACCATCCGCCGAGGCCTGGGGCGCGGTATGCGCCGAACATGGCAATTGCCTCGGTGCCAAATGCCCGGAGCGCAAACGCTGCTTTCTGCTGCGCGCTCGCGCCAAGATGCAGGATGCCCACTTGCTGGTGGCCAACCATCATTTGCTTTTCTCCGATTTGGCCCTGCGGCAGGACGGCGCGGCCTTTTTGCCGGATGTGGGCGCGGTAGTGCTGGATGAGGCCCACATGGTGGAGGATACCGCCAGCGAGCACCTTGGCCTGCGCCTCTCCACGTATGGTTTTGAACATTGGTTGCGCCGGCTATTCGTGCCAGAAAGCGGCAAAGGGCTTTTGGGCTATTTGCGCGCCGGAGCCGCGGCCCGCGTGGCCACCGAACTTTGGCCGGCAGTGGCCGATCTGTTCCACGAAGTGCCACGCTTGGTCGGCTTGGGGCCGCACGACGGCCAAAAGGTGGTCGCCCAGCCCTTGCAACTGGTGACCAATGTTCCGGAATTGATGCATCAACTCTCCACGGAATTGGAGATTCTGGGGGAAGATTTGGTCGGGCAGGACGAAGACTCCCGCGCGGAATTACGCTCCTTGCGCGGGCAGGGAATTGCCTTGAGCAAAATGCTGGAGGCTTTTCTGGACCAGTCCATGCCGGATCACGTCTATTGGCTGGAGCGCGAAGGCCGCCGCCGGCAGCCCGTGCTGTATTCCGCGCCCATCGAAGTGGCGCCAATTTTGCGCAATGTCCTGTTCGGCACGCTGCGCACGGTCATTCTCACCAGCGCCACCCTAGCCGTCGCTGGAAGGCTGGACTATTGCCGGGATCGCCTTGGCGCGCCGGCTGAAACCGAGTTGCTTTGCCTGGGCTCGCCGTTTGATCATGCCCGCCAAATGCGACTATACGTCGCCACCAACGCGCCCGATCCCAAGGAAAAGGACGCCTATGCCGAAGCCGTGGCTAAAGGGGTGCTGCAATGGTCTCTAAAAACCAAAGGGCGGGCGTTTGCGCTCTTTACTAGCGCCGAGCTGCTACAACGCACTGCGGAAGCCTTGCGCGAACCGTTGGCGGACGCCGGCTTGGAACTGCTGGCCCAAGGCGGCAAACTGGGCCGGCGCGCCATGCTGGAAACCTTCCGCAAAAACGAAGGCTATGTGCTCTTTGGGCTCGATAGTTTCTGGATGGGCGTGGATGTGCGTGGCGACGCCCTGAGCAATGTGATTCTCACGCGACTGCCCTTTGCCGTGCCGGATCACCCCGTGGTGGCGGCGCGGCTGCAGCGCATCAAGGAGCGGGGGGGCGATCCCTTTCGCGAGTATTCCCTGCCGGAGGCCGTGCTGAAGTTTCGGCAAGGTTTTGGCCGCCTGATTCGCTCCCAGACCGACCAAGGCATTGTCGTGGTGCTGGATTCGCGCCTGTTGACCAAGTGGTACGGGCGGGTGTTCAAGCGCTCGTTGCCCGAATGCCCGGTGGAGACGTTTGAGCTGTAACCGCTTGGTTTTGCCTTGCTCCCCGGCGGGCCATTCGGCAAGGTAATTCTGTGCATTCACCGTTGGCCAACTCTGCCACAACAGGCCAGTCGCCGACTGCCGTCCAGCCGGTGTCGCGCGTAGAAACCTGGCTGACCCGCGGCTTGATGGTGGTGGCTGGGTTGCTGGCGCTGGGCTTGCTCTGGTCCGGGTTCTGCGCCTTCACCTGGCGCAAATTCGGCCTGTTCGATTATGGCGTTTATACGAACATGATCTGGAACAGCGGGCACGGCCAACTTTTCCGTTGTCTGCTGGATCGCACCTATTTGGCCACGCACTTGTCATTCTCGCTGGCGTTGCTGGGGCCGCTGTTTTACCTCTGGGACCATCCGTTTTTGTTGTGGGTGGCGCAGTGGCTAATGCTGATTAGCGGCGCGCTGATTCTCTTGCGGGGCGCCCTGCGCGCGCACGTGCCGGCGTTTCTGGCTTGGGCCATTGTGCTGTTTCTTTTCGGCTACCACCTCAATCAGCAAGTGCTGTTGAGCGAATTCCATGGCGTCAGCGCTTATCTCTTGCTGGTGCCCTGGCTCTATTATTGCCTGCGGTTCCAGCGGCGGTGGGTGTGGCTGCCGTGGCTGTTGACGCTGGGCCTGCGCGAGGATGCCGGGTTTATCATCTTGCCGCTGCTGCTCTATTGCGCGGTGCGTGAGCGCTGGTGGCCGGGCTATGTGTATGCCGCGCTGTCGGTCGTTTATTGTCTGGTGGCCATTCAATGGCTGTTCCCGCTGTTGGCGGGGATGTCGTTGCAGGTGCGGCGGGCGGGGCACGTGAACAACCCGCTAGGCAATCTGCTGAATCCGGCCACAGGGCTGTTGCGTTTGCGTGCGCTGCTGTGGGTGGTATTGCCGGTCTTGCCTTTTGTGTGGCGGCGAAGCTGGCTGCCGCTGCTGGTGTTGCCGGCGGTGCCGTTGCTGATTGCCATGGGCAGCGGCACCTCCAATCACTATACGTATTCTCTGCATTATCCCGCCGCGACCATGGCCTGTTTGGCCGTGGCCATGGTCGAAGCCGCGCGCCTGCGCCCATCGCTAGCCGCGCCGACCAGCCGACGCGGCGCCTTGTGGGTAGCATCGGCTTTGTTGCTGATCACCGCTTTTTCCTTCCGCACCCAAGGCTACATTCCCGGCAGTCGTCCGCGCGTGGATGCCACCAAAACCTATTCGCAAATTCATGAGTCCGGCTTGCTGGGGTTGCGTGCCGCCCGCCACATCCCAACGGACGGCATTTTGCGCTGCGCGCCACATTTGGCCGGCTTTTGCGCCAATCGGCGCGATCTGCTGGACTGGGCGGCAGACCCCGCCACAACCCCGCCGGCGGATTTCATTTTTAGCGAAATGAAATACCTGCACAATCATCGCATCGGCTACCACGACGAGCTGACCAGCGGCGACTATGGTCTCGTCTATTTTGACGGCGATTATGTGCTGTTGCAGCGTGGGGCGCCCACCAACTGGAATGAGCTGCTGGAAACAGCCTACGAGTGCGCGCCATACGGCACGCGGTTCCCGCGAATCAGGCTGCCGAAGCGGTTCGGCCGCGCTAATCAGGCGTTGACCATTCCATCCTTGCACTGGCGCGGCGGGAAGGCGGGGGCAACCGGGGTGCTGGGCGCCGCCCCTCACATCACCTTGGCGCCCGGCGAGTACGAAGCCGTTTTTCTCTTTGCCGCGCGGGGGCGGATGGGTGATGATTTCTGGGGCGAGTTGGAAGTCTGGCGGGCCGACAACGAACAACGACTGGCCGCTGTGCGCATTGAGCCCATCGCCACCGGCCGCCATGCGCTGCGTACTCAGCGGGTGGAATTTTCGCTGAACGAAACCACCCAGGTGCAAGCAGTCGTGCAATGCCGCGAGGCCGAGCTATGGCTCGTGCGGACGCTCTTTATCCCGCGCGGCGCATCATGGGATTTGTGACATGACGCTTCGCCGTTGGTTGCCGTTGGGGTTGCTGGCGCTGCTGTTGCTGGCCGCGGCGTGGCGCGGGGTGCAGGTGTTCCAGCCTTCCATCACAACAGGCGACGAAGCTTTGGTGGCGTTGCGCGCGCGTGGCCTAGTGGAGCAAGGCCATGGTTGGACTCCGTACTGGAACGGCGCGCCAGATGTGCATAAACCGCCGCTCAGTAGTGTCCCAACGTGTAAGCAAACCATCTTCGCAACATGTTATTTATGAGCATGTTAAGAAGTGAAATGGCTGTTGTCGACTTGAATTTGCCTGTACGCTTTTACCTTCCGAAATAGGAAGGAGACCCGGATGTACACAGGCCCAACAATATTCTCTCAGCTTATGCAACATTTGCCGTGGCATCATTTTGACCGATGCGTAAGTCGATACGGCGGCGACCACAAGGTTAAGGAGTTTAAGTGTTCTTCCCATTTCCGCGTGATGTCCTTCGCGCAGTTGACCTGCAGGGAGAGTTTGCGCGACATCGAAGCATGTCTTCGGGCCATGCGTCCGAAACTCTACCACATGGGCATCCGCAGCACCGTTTCGCGTAACAACCTTTCCAACGCCAACGAGCAACGCGACTGGCGCATGTACGCAGAGTTCGCTCAACACCTGATCAGCAAAGCTCGTGAGCTTTACGCGGGTGAAGAACTTTCCGTCGAGTTGGAGGCATCAGTTTACGCCTTGGATTCGACGACCATCGACTTATGCCTTTCGATGTTTCCTTGGGCGCGTTTTCGACGGCATAAAGGCGCAATCAAGATGCACACCCTGATGAATCTTCGGGGCAACATCCCCGAATTTATTCATATTTCCGACGGGAAACTGCACGACGTCAACATTCTCGACTATCTTATCCCCACGCCTGGTGCATACTATCTTATGGACCGTGCCTATCTTGATTTCAACCGGCTTTTCGAAATCAACGTCTGCCGTGCATTCTTTGTCACCAGGGCCAAATCCAACTTCAAGTTCCAACGTCGATACTCTCACCCGGTCGACAGGAATACTGGCCTGATCTGCGATCAGACCGTGCTTCTCACAAACTTCTACCCAGCCAAGGCGTATCCAGAACCTCTGCGCCGGATCAAATTTCGCGACCCGGACGATCCCAGTTCTCTGCTCGTGTTTCTCTCCAACGATTTTACACTGCCAGCCATGACCATAGCCAAGTTGTACAAAGCACGATGGATGATTGAGCTGTTCTTCAAGTGGATCAAACAACACCTCCGTATTAAAGCTTTCCTTGGCACTACGCCAAATGCGGTGAAGACTCAGATCTGGATCGCCATTTCGACATATTTGCTCGTGGCGATCCTCAAAAAACGTCTCCGAATTGAGATGGAACTCTACACAATTCTACAGATATTGAGCGTCTCGCTGTTTGAGAAAACCCCCATTTTACAGGCATTTCAGGCATGGGATTACAAAACCAAAACACCCGAGAGCCATAACCAATTACTGCTGTTTGGGTAATATTGGGACAGCAGTGACCGCCGCTATACTTTTGGCTGGTGGGCATTGGCTACAAAGTGTGGGGAATACAACTGGCGGCTGTGCGCGTACCGGCACTAGCGGCCTACCTCGTGGTGCTGGCGCTAACCTTTGTCCTTGGTCGGCGCGTGGCCGGTGATTGGGCTGGATTGTTGGCTGCATTGTTTGCGGCGTTGCATCCCACTATGGCCGTCCAGTCCAGCATGGGCATGATGGACTCGCTCATGATTGCGCTAACTCTCGGCGGCGCATGGTTTTTGCTGCGCACCGATGACAGCCCTCGCTTCTTTGCGGGCTGGGGCTTGTGCTGCGGCCTGGCGTTGCTGACCAAGGGTCCTGGCGCGGTGCCCATCCTGCCGGTTTCGCTGCTCTATTTGCTGGTTGCGCGCCGGAGCACTTTTCGCCAGCCGTGGTTCTACGCTGCATTGGCAGGCGGCCTTGTATTGGCTGGCATCTGGTTCGGCAGCCAGTTTTTGTTGAACCACGACGCCTTTGTGAAGCCGTATTACAGCGACATTGTCGGCTATCGGCTGAAGCATTCTTGGACGGATACCGCGCTGTATCTCAAATCCGTGAGTTACCTCTGGGCTTCGTGGGGCGGGGTGGCGCCGCTCTTTTTCGGGGCTTTTGTTTTGCCTTGGTTGTGGATGCGCGGGCCCGCCGCGCGCGGCGCGCGCGACGCCACATTGCTGGTGGCGCTGGCCGGCGCGGTGCCGCTGGTGATGGTGTCGCTGGTGCGTCAGCAGATGTCGTGGTACATGCTGCCCGCCGTGCCGCCAATGGCGATCATTGCCGCGTGGCTAACAACGCGCCTGCTCCAGCGATCAGCTCCCTTGACTTTGCGATTAGTCGCTGGCGCGCTGCTGGCGGCGGGGGTGTGGCTGCCCAACGTGTATGCGAGGCCAACCGCGTGGCCGGCTTTGGTCTGCGTCCTCGCTGCGGTTTCGATGCTCGCCGCCGTCGGCCGGCGCGAAGCTTGGCAACGGCTCAGCGGCGCGGCCTTTGGTCTTGGCTTGGCGGCCGCGCTGACGGGCAGCCTCTCGTTGCAGAATCCGCACGTCACCGTGATGCGGTTGCGCGACTCCAGCGAAATACGCGTGATTGCCCAACGGCTGGGCGCAGTGACTCCAACCGGGAATCCGTTGGTAGTCAATTTCCGGCACTACAAGCTCAATTCTTTGATGTTTTATGCCCACCAAGACAGTGTGCAACTGAAGGATTTTTGCCAACAGCCGATTGCGCCCGGGGCGCGGTATCTCGGCGTGTTAGCCGGTGGTGAATGCCGCGAGTTTTTACGCGGGTTGGCGGTGGAATCCCTCGGCGAATATGCCGGCTACGAGTTGGTTGTCATTCAAAACAGCAGCACAGAGCCGGTCACCCCGGGATTGCCGCCGAATGTACCGGCGGGCGAAGCCGCCGATGAGCTTTAACTCCGCCTGCGCGTTTTAGCGGAGGCCACCGGGCCGATCCAAAAAGACGTTCAGCGTTTGCAACGGCGCCTGCCCGCGCAATTCCGCTTGCAGGCGGGACACGTCGGTTTTCAGTCCGGAAAAAACGTACTGAAAGCTGGCCTGATCCTCCCGGAAAGATGAACTTTCCAGCCGGTAGCGCTGCAAATGGCGGCCCAGCGCTTCTTCCACCGCGGTCATGTGCGTGGTGGCATCGCCTGCGGGTATTGTCAGCACCAGAATACCGTCACGCCGCCAAAGCCGCCAAAAGCGTGTCCCGCGCGTCAGCAACAGGCTGCCGAAGGCCACCAAATACATGATCACCAGAAAGCGGAAGTTGAACGTGGCCGCCGAAATGGATGCCGCAATCACCAGCATGATGAAGCCGACTTCCTCTGGCTCCTTGATGGGTGTACGGAAGCGGATGAACGACAACGCGCCGAGCAAGCCCAGCGAGAGGGGGATGGAGAGCTGCACGCCAATGAACAGCGTGGTGATGGCTATGCCCAAGAGCGGGAAAGCGCGGTGAACTTGGCTGCCTGTGCCGCGCCGTTCATAGAAAAAGCGGTAGAAGCCGGCCGCCGCGTAGGCTGCCGCCAGCGAAGCCAGCAGCGCCAGCAAAAACAATCCAGGATCCAGTTGTTCCCGGATTTGCCGCAAACTCTCCAACACTCCAAATGTATTTACATTATTCATAACGGCGCGCCTCCCTGCAGGACTTGGTTCATACATTCACCATATTTTGAGAAACTACGCAACCGCAAGCCCATCTGGAAAAGCGGATAGCTCCAGGCCGGCAGTTCCTTGGTCTGATTCTTGAACTCAACCACGATGCAGTCCAAATGAACGGGGCCCACGGTGGGAAAGCGCGCGGGATTGACGCGGCCGGCCCGAATTTGCCAATCCAGCGCCACTCGGCTTCCCGTGACCGGGCAGATATAGCGTTGCCGGGAATACGAGATGCAAACCGAGGGGCTCAGGATGTGCGGGATCGCTTCGCCCAGTTCTGCCGCGTGGCGATAGAGGAAATCCACCAGCCCGGGATCATCCAGCGGCACAGTGGCCAGCCAGCGCTCGGGCGCACGTACCGCGATACGCGTCTTGCGGCGGGCGGAACCGAGGCGATGCTTGGCTTCGATGAACACCGGTACATCCTCATCCGTGAGGGGACCGGGGCGGCCATACCACCGCAGGCGAACTTTCAATTTCAGATTGTCGCCGTTAAGTTTTTCGTCGTGGAATTGGCGGTTCGGGGTGTCGAAATAAATGCTATTGATCGCGCCAACGGGGTATTCGCCGTCGGGCTGGCAAGCCGCGGCCAACAGCGCACTGACCATTTCCGTGTGCCGTTCCGTGCCCACGTATTTGACTTCGTTGACCAATTTTTCAACCGGTTCGGCCAAAGATTGACACCACTGCAGCACCATGGCCCCATGGTGGCATAAAGAGGGCTGAAATCAACCGATTTCAAGCCGGCGGCAGGCGTTGCAGAATGACGCGCGGATTTTTTTCCTGAAAAAACTTCAGTTCCCAATCCGCGGAAAATAGCGCCACCGGGCGGTTGGCGGTGTCGAAAGCCAGCCGGCAACTGCTGGGCAGCATGGTTGGACTGACGGGTTCCCCAGCGGGGTCCACCCAGCGTAGAATGGTCCACGGGGCAGCTTCGCGACGGGTGACCGCGCCATATTCATTTTCCAGCCGGTATTGCAGGACTTCAAACTGGAGCGGGCCCACAGCGCCCAGCAACGGCGCGCGGGAACCGGAGTCGGGCAAAGTGAACGTCTGCACCGCGCCTTCCTGCAACAGATGGTCCAATCCCGCGCGGAATCGCTTGAATTGCGCGGGGCTGGCATGGTGCAGCCACGCGAAACATTCCGCGGCAAACTGCGGCAACGGGTCATACACGATGGCCGGGTCTGCCGTCAGCGTGTCGCCGATGCCAAATTCCGGATGCCCCACCAGGCCGATGACATCGCCGGGATAGGCTTCATCCACGGTTTCGCGGTCGCGGGCAAACAGCTTGCGCGAGTTGGAGAGCCGGATCACCTTGCCAGTGCGGGGGTGGGTGGCCTTCATGTCGCGCTGGAACACGCCGGAACAAATCCGCAAAAATGCGATTTGGTCGCGGTGCTGGGGATCCATGTTGGACTGGATTTTGAAAATGAAGCCGGAGAATTGGTCATGCTGCGGCGGCACCACCAACGCCCCGGCCTTGCGCGGACCGGGTGGGGGGGCGTGAGCCAGGAAGAAATCCAGCAGCAGTTGCACGCCAAAGTTATTGAGCGCACTGCCAAAAAACACCGGGGTCATGTCGCCGGCGCGCACCGCGGCTTCATCGAACACCGCGCCGGCGGCGTCCAGCATGGCAATTTCTTCGGTCAACCGCGCGACAGCATCGGCCGGCATTTGGCTTAGCGTTGCCAAATCCTGCAGCGAACGCAGCACTTCCGGTGCGCGCGAGGCGCCGCCAACGGTCCGCTCAAAAAAGTGCGCCAACTTGCCTTGACGGTCATAGACCCCGCGGAAATCTACGCCGTCACCCAGCGGC
>MWEZ01000003.1 GCA_002071335.1 Verrucomicrobia bacterium ADurb.Bin018 | reverse complement strand
GACGGGTGTTCGTCAACTTGCCTTTTTTGCCAGCCATATTTGTTTATGTATAACAGTCGCTCCCCCCCTTGGCAATATCTCGCCCTGATAATCCACCGGGCGGGTGGATGCGCCGTTACGCTGCCCCCCTACGCTGTGCGGGTGCGGGTGATGCCTTGGCGGCTGATGTTGAGCAGCACGCCTATCATGAAGAGCGTGACCATCAGGCTGGTGCCGCCAAAGCTCACAAACGGCAGTGGCAGACCCTTCGTCGGCAGGCAGCCGGTCACTACGCCAATGTTGATGGCTGCTTGCAACGTGATCATAAAGGTGATGCCGAAAGCCAATAGCCGGCCGCTGACATCTGGCGCGCGCCCGCTGATGCGAATACCGCACAACAGCAAAATGACAAACAGCACTACCACGCTGAGGGATGCCACCACGCCCAGTTCTTCGCCGATGATCGCAAAAATGAAGTCAGTGTGCGCTTCGGGCAGGTAGTGCTGTTTTTGCAAGCTCTGGCCCAGCCCCACCCCGGTGGGACCGCCGGCCACGAAAGCGTAGAGCGCGTTCAACAGTTGGAAGGCTTCGGTCTGGGCATATTCTTCCGGATTCAAAAATGCCAGCACGCGGCTCATGCGCACGGGATCATATTTGATCAGAACCCCCAAGCCGCCCGCCGCCAGCGCCACGCCGAAAGCCAGCAGCCAGAACGGCGCGCCCGCCACCAGCATGATCACGCCGCCGGTGGCGCCGATCAATACCGTGGCGCCGACATCAATCTCCGGCAAAATCAGCAGCAAAAACGAGCCCAGAATCAACGCGGGAAACACCACCACCCGGGTAAAGGTTCCCCCGCCGCGGCGGCGCGCTCCATACCAGCAGGCCAGCGCATTGATCGCAGCAAACTTGGCCAACTCCGACGGTTGAAACGTCAACTTCATCGGCAACTGCAGCCAGCGGCGGCTGCCTTTGATGCTCAATCCGATGCCCGGCACATAGACCAGCGCCAGCAGCACCAGCACCCCGCCCATGATGGGCCAGGCGATTTTTTGCCAGACATGATAATCCACACGGGAGCCGACAACAGCCGCCACCAAGCCCAGCGCCAACCAAATGGCCTGCCGCTGCACAAAGTAATACTGGTTGTTGCTGATTTTTTCGCCTTGCGGCCAACTGGTGCTGAAGAGCATCACCAGGCCAAACAGGACCAGCGCCCCCACCACCAAAATCAAAAGCACACGCGATGTCATACCCGGCTATTGATTGCGCAAAACGCCCGGTCTGTCCAGACCGGGCGTTGTTGGCAAATCCGCGGAATTGCCGTTTTAGGGGCTGGTTTGTGGAACCAGCAATTTCTGGCCGGGTTCCAGCTTGGCATCCACCGGCAAATTGTTCGCCTTGGTGATCGCCGAAACCGGCACGGAGAACAAGCGGGCAATGCTTTCAATCGTGTCGCCGGGGGCCGCAGGATATTCCAAGCTCTTATCCTGATCCGGAACATTAGCTGGTTCGGCAGGCGACGCGGCAACCGGCTCGATCGGCGCGACTTCCGCTTCCGATTCAGCCTTTTTGGGTTTCGCGGGCTTGTCAGTCTTTTCAGGCTTGTCGGCCTTCTCCGTCTTTTCCGCGGCCTTGGCGCCGGGGATCGTCAACTTTTGGCCAACACGAATCTTGTTGGCGTCGGTGATGTTGTTGGCGGCCATCAGGTCTTTGACCTTCACACCGTGCGCCGCGGCAATCTTGGACAGCGCATCGCCGGACTTGACCACATAGGTGTCGCCACCAGCCGCCACAGGCGCGGCGGCGGCCTTGCTTTCCTTGGCCGCGGGCTGCGACTGCGAAGGCTTGGCGTAATCCGGCAGAATCAGCTTCTGGCCAACGCGAATCTTGTTGGCATCAGCGATCTGGTTGAGTTCCTTCAACTCAGCCGTCTTGACGCCATGCGCCGCGGCAATTTTGGAGAGAATGTCACCGGGCTTCACCACGTACACATTTTCCGCGGCCACGGAAGTCTTCAGCGGCGCGGGGGGCGCGGGCGGCTGAATCACCGGGAACGCCACCGGCTGCGCCACCGTCGGCATATCCACCGCCACGGGCGGCAACGGCGGCACCGGCGGAGAATCAACTTGCGCGGGCGTCGTGGAAGCCCCCTGCCGGGTGCTGGCGCAACCTTGCGTCATTACCACGGAGCCAATCACCGCAACATGCACAGCCAAAATCAAACTGGCCACTACCGATACCCTCATGATTCCTCTCCTTCTTGTTTCTTCGTCAAAATGGTTCACCGATTCGCGGGGATTATTCGCATTCCCCCGCAGGAAATTCAATCCTTTTCCGTCACATATTTGCGAAAGGCCTCGCCGCGCTCCGGATAGGCGCGAAATTGGTCATAGCTGGTGCAGGCCGGCGCCAGCAAAACCGTCTCGCCGGGGCGGGCGGTTTGCCGGGCCGCGGCCACCGCCTGCGCGAGAGTGTGGCAATCCGTGCAGGGCACATGCGCGCCCCAGGCCGCCTGCATGGCAGCAGCAGCCTCGCCAATGAGCAACACGCGGCGGACTCGTTCGCGCAACAGGGGCACCGCCGCTGCAAAATCTTTTTCCTTGGGGCGGCCGCCGGCAATCAAGATGACCGCTCCCCGCTGCATCCGGATGGCCGCCAGCATGGCGGAAAGGTTGGTGGCCTTGGAATCATTGACGTAGCGCACGCCATTGATCTCGCCCACCAATTCGGCGCGGTGTGGCAGAGGTTGAAAGTTCACCAAGGCCTGCGCTACCAGCGCCGGCGGCAGACCGGCAGCCTGTGCCGCGCCCAGCAGCGCGGCAGCATTGGCGCCCAGCACTTCATTGTCAAAATAAGAACCAGCGATGTTGAACGCACGACTGTCGCGGGCCACCAACTGATGCGCGGCGTAATGGACTTCCTCTTGGGTCGTGGTGCCGAAAGTGTGCCATGTCCCTTGTCCTTGCGACCACGCCCGCAATGACGCGGCCCACTCCGGCGGAACCCACGCGGCATCACCCGCACGTTGGCGCGACAACAGCCGGGCCTTGAGCTTTGCATAGGTTTCCAACGTGCCATGCCGGTCCAAATGATTCGGAAAAATGTTCAGCACGATGCCGATATCCGGGCGAAAACCGGCGCACGTTTCCAATTGAAACGAGCTGGCTTCAATCACCAGCCACTCGGTGTCCGTCATGACCGCCTCGCAAACCGGCAAGCCGTAGTTACCGCATGGCACAGCCTTGTGGCCCGCGGCGGCGAAACAATCCGCCAGTGCTTTGACCACGCTGCTTTTGCCGTTGCTGCCAGTGACGGCCACCGTGCGACCGGCATGACGGCTCCACCCCAGCTCCATTTCGGACAATAGCGGGATACCGCGCTTTTGCAGCGCCACCAACAGCGGCGAATGCAGGGCCAGCCCGGGGCTCACGATGGCCACATCAACGGTTACTTCTGGTGGCGCGGCGCAACCCAACTCCACGCGGCAACCGGCCGCGCGCAGGGTTTCCGCCGCGTGTTGCGTGGCGGCGGTGTCAAACTCGTCCACGGCGATGACGGTGGTGCCTTCGCGGCGCAGCAACTGCGCGGCGGCCACCCCGCTGGCCCCCAGCCCGCACACCATCGCGTGGGAATAGCGTTGCATGGCGGTCAGCGTATTTTCAGCGTCGCCAAGCCCAGCAGGGCGCAGACAATCGAAACAATCCAGAAGCGGATGACCACCGAATTTTCTGCGGCATCCGGTGAACGGCCTTCGGCTTTGGCGCGTTCCTTCGAGATGATTTCAAAATGGTGGTGCAGCGGCGTCATGCGGAAGGGGCGCCGGTCCTGCGCCAATCCCGTGCCCGTGCGCCACCGGTAGAGCCGGCATGCTGCGCGCTGGATCATTACGCTGCCGGCCTCCGCCACAAACACGAGGCCCACGATCAACAACGTCAGTTCCTGTTTGATCAGGATGGCAATCATGGCGATGGTTCCCCCCAGCGCCAGGCTGCCGGTGTCGCCCATGAACACTTTGGCCGGATAGGCATTCCACCAGAGAAAGCCGAGGCCCGCGCCCAACAGGCAGCCGCTGAATACCGCCAATTCATGCGCGCCGGCAATCGCGGGCACTTGCAGATAAGTGGCCATGACGATATTGCCCGCCACATAGGCCAGCGCCAAGTAAGCCGCCGACACCGAGTTCACGCACCCCACCGCCAAGCCGTCCAGTCCGTCGGTCAGGTTGACGGCATTGGTCGTGCCCACCAGCACCAGGAACATGAACAGCAGCGCGCCGGGCACGGTGATATCCGTGAACAACGGCGTCTTCAGAAAAGGCACCATCAACTGCCGCGCATAAAAATGGGTGGCCGGCACCGCCTCGATCACCACAAAGGCAATCACCACCCACACGCCCTGCAAGGCGAGCTTCTGCCACTCGCGCAGGCCTTCGGAGCCGCGTTTTTTCAGTTTGAGCCAGTCATCCACAAATCCCACACCACCCATGAACAGCATGGTGGCCAGCACCAGCCACACCTGCGAGTTGGACGAGTGGCACCACAACAGCGCCGCCAGCACCGTAGTGAAAATAATCAGCAGGCCGCCCATGGTCGGTGTGCCTTTTTTGCCGAGGTGGTTAATCGCCGCCAGTTCGGCATCCGTACGCACCATCTGGCCGATTTTATACGCACGCAACCGACCGATCATCCACCGCCCCAACAGCAGTGACAGCAGAAAAGACGTCCCCGCCCCCATGAAGGCGCGGAACGTGACATAGCGGAACAAATTCAGCGGGGAGTAATGCTCGGACAGCAGCGACAAATAATACAACATGGGTTCAGCTTTCCTTTTGCCAATGAGTCAAAACGGTTTCGATCCGCACACCGCGCGATGCCTTCAAGAGCAGCGCGTCGCCTGCACGGCAACGCCCTTGCAGCCACGTTGCCGCCGCCGCGGCATCCGGGGCCAGACACATTTTTTCGGCGGGCCACCCGCCCGCCTGCAAGCCGGCCGCCAGCGCCTGTGTGGCCGGATCCGGTGCGCCGACGTGAATTTTCCATGGCACCAGCACAATGCCGGCCCACTGGCCAGTGGCCAAATGCCGCCCCAGCGCCTCGTGTTCGGTGGCTTCCAACCGGCCCAGTTCCAGCATCGGCCCTATCGCCAAAAACCGTTGGCCGCGCACGGGCCACGCCGCAAATGCCTGCACCGCCGCGCGCACACTGATGGGATTGGCGTTATAGGCATCGTTGATGATGGTGATGTCCTGCCACTCACTGACGGCCCAGCGCATTCCCACTGGTTTCACTTGCGCCAGTGCGGCCGCGATGGCCGGCCACGTTGCACCGCACCGCCGGGCCACGGCCACGGCACGCAATACATTTTCGGCCATGTAGGACGCCGGCGGGGGCACCGGCAGCATCGCGGTTTCGCCGGTGGCGGCCTCGCACACCCATAGTTGGTCATCCTCTTGCAGGTCGCCGGCGTAATCCACCTCACGCCGGCGCAGCGAACAAGTGATGACCGGCGCGCTACAGCGCGCACGCAGCATCGGGAAAAATTCATCATCGCGATCCAGCACGGCAAAGCCATCCGCCGGCAATGCCGTCAGCAGCGTGGCCTTTTCTTCGGCAATGTCACGCACGGAATCAAAAAATTCCGCGTGCACCGGGCCGATGCGGGTGATCACCGCCATGTCCGGCCGCAAAATATCGCGCAGATGAGCCAGCTCGCCGGGGTGACTGATACCGGCCTCGATGACCCCGAAACGGCACTCGCGATCCAACGCAGCCACGCTCAACGGCAAGCCGATTTCGTTGTTATAGTTGCCGACCGTGCGACCGGTTTTGCCCAAGGTGCATAGCAAGTCCGCAATGATTTCCTTGGTGCTGGTTTTGCCAACGCTGCCCGTCACCCCCACCATGCGAGTGGGCAGCGTGGCGCGATATGCCGCGGCAAACCGGCCCAGCGCATCCAACACATTGTCCACGCGCAGGAAATGCCCCCCAGTCGGCAACTTATCCACGGGGTAATCCGCGCGCAATACGGCATGAGCTCCCGCAGCCACCACATCGGCCAAAAAATCGTGGCCATCCGCCCGTGCGCCGGGCAGCGCGAAAAACAGGCTGCCGCGCGCCACAGTCCGGCTATCCACACCAATCGCCGACAGCATTCCCGCCGGCGGATGCGGCTGCCACTCGCCACGGCAGGCAGAAGCGGCAAAATCTGGGGCAACGGGATCCATGCTTGAAAAAAAGTTGTAGGTTTTTAGACAGGGCGTGGCAACCCCTTTCCCGGCGCCACGTCAATCGCGCTATCCGGCGTTTAACTGCCCGCCTAAAACGCCCTCTCCAAATCGGCCAGGCGCACGCCCAGCCGTGCCGCCAAATCGCGGATGGCCGCGCTGGTTTTTTGCACCTCGGGAATGAACTCGGAATAGGTGCCGCCCATCGGGGTCAGCGTTGCCAAAATCGGGATGGTTCCGTTGGCGCGCGCGGCATTCACCATCTTCTCCAGATTGCCCGTCACGGTGGAGGCCGGCAGTCCCTTGCGGACATCGTTGGCGCCATACAGGATGCACAGGTAGGCGGGTTTGTATTTGCTCAACACGCCGCCCACGCGCGACACGCCGCCGGCGCTGCGCTCGCCACGGATGCCTTCCTCAATGGCGGTCATGCCGGTCATCCCGGCCAGATATGTGGGATAACCACTATCGGTGATGCTGTCGCCCAGGCACACAATCACATTCGGGCGGTTGCCGCCAGCATCACTGACCGGTGTGATCGCTCCGGCAAAGGTTTTGGCGATGATCCGGCTGCCTTCCGTATTGGGATGCAGGCCGCCCGGGAAATACTTGCGCACGGTGGCCGCGCTCGGCGGCGAAGTGGACGGCGTGCCGGTCGTAGATTCAGATGGCCCGTTGCCGCCCGGGTTGGTGACCGGCGGAGTGTTTTGCGCTTCCTCCTGAATCTGCGCGGGGGTCTCGTGGCTGTCATCGCTTTCGCACCCGGTTGCCAGTAGAAGGGTTCCACACAAGCCAATCGTCAACCACCACGCCCATTGCCGCCGTTTCTGCATGTCCGCCCTTTCCCGATCTAAAATGCTTTTTCGAGGTCCGCCAACGGTACGCCCAACCGCCCCGCCAAATCGCGGATGGCCGCGCTGGTGGCCCGGGCATCGGCGGCATACTGCTTGCGCGGGCCGAACATCGGCGTCAACGTCGCAAGTATTGGAATGGTGCCGTTGGCCCGCGCGGCAATCACCATCGCTTCGAGATTGCCGGTCACAGTGGATGCAGGCAGATGGCCGATCACATCATTTGCGCCATAAAGAATGCAGATATATGCCGGCTTGTAGCCCGACAGCACGCCGTCAATGCGGGACGCGCCGCCGGAGCTGCGTTCGCCGCGAATGCCCTCTTCATAGGCCGTCATGCCGGTCAGTTTGGCCAAGTCGGAAGGATAGCCAGTGTCGGTAATGCTGTCACCCAGGCACACGATGACGTTGACGTTGTTGCCGCCGGCATCATCGAGCGGCTTGATCTTCTTGGCAAACACGCGGGCAATGACCTTGTTGCCGGCACGGGTCGGGTGCAAGCCATCATAGAAAAACTCGTTGAGGCCGTGATCTTCGTCGCCGGGGGAATCGGCATTATTCACCGAGTTGGTGGCTTCGGCCTGGATTTCTTCCATTGTTTCGTCGTTGTGATCGCTTTCGCAACCGGTCAATGCCAACACCATGCCAGCCATGCCCACCACCAGCCACCAGACCATCCACCGCCGAGTTTCTTTCTTCACGATTGTCTCCTTGCCACTATGCCGCGGGGTTGCGCCTTCCGCGCACCCGGCAACCGGCGCAATGTTGTAGGAATTCCGCACGCGGGACGCAAGCTAGGAATGGTGGTGGCCGCGAAGCGCGAAAACACGCCGGGTTCAGGGGCAATGCCAGCGGGCGTCCAGTTTGAACAGCCCCAGGTCTTCCCCCGTATTGCGTACGCCGAATGGCCACCAATCTTCCCGCCGGTGGAACTGCTCGGCATGATCCCACGAGTGGATCGAAAGCGACAAAAAGTAGTTGCCATGCATCAGCCGCAGCGGTGCAAAATCCAGCCGCACTACGCCCGCGCCTTCGAGCGGCGGAACCGCCACTTGCTGGATTTGGGTATTGCTGCCGTAAATATACATTCCGTTGCCCGTCTTGAGCGAGAAACCGAAAACCGGTTTTTCTATGCGCCGGTGGGCCACGTACGGGATTTCGATTGTCAGCGCGCCGCCAGTTTCAAAGATGCCTGTTTCCTCGCCAGCGGCATTCAGCAGGCGTACGTTGCCAAACTCGACTGCCCGCGTCCCGAATTCCTGCGTGAACAGCCCGCCCCCCTCGCCCATGTAGCGGCGGATGTATTTCAGGATGACTTCGCTCGGCTCGCCGCGTTCCACCAGACGGCCGCCATGAATCAAAAAGGCCTCGTGGCAGAACTCTTCCACCGTCTGCAGAGCGTGGCTCACAAATAAAATGGTTTTGCCTCGCCGTTGGAACTGACGGATGCGGTCGAGGCATTTCAGTTGGAAGGCGATGTCGCCCACCGCCAGCACTTCGTCAATCAACAAAATGTCGGGATCCACCTCCACGGCGATGGAGAACCCCAGCCGCACATACATGCCGCTGGAGTAGTGCTTGACCGGCATGTCAATGAACTCGCGCAAGTCGGCAAAATCCACAATTTGGTCGAACTTCTTTTTGACGTCTTCGCGCGGGATGCCCAGCAGCGCGGCGTTGAGATACACATTCTCGCGCCCGCTCAATTCCGGATGGAAACCCGCGCCCAGTTCCAACAGCGAGGAAATCCGGCCCTGCGTACGAACATGGCCTTCCGTGGGCGTGATGGTACCGGCGGCCAAGCCCAGCAGCGAGCTTTTGCCGGAGCCGTTGGGGCCGATCACTCCCACCGTGCGCCCAGCCGGAATGGCGAAGTTGGCCTCGCGCAGGCACCAGAACTCTTCGCGACGGGCTCGGCCGAAGCCGGTGAGCGTTTCCAGCAACGTGGTCGCGCGCTGTCCGCCGCGGCGATAGTAGCGCTTGCCCAAACCGACTGCTTCGATGGCGTTCATTTTAGAGCATATCCGCAAATAGATGTTGGCGGCGGCGGTACACCACCACCCCCAGAATGAACATGACTGGCACCAGCAGCAGCCCGATCCACGCCGCGGGTGGGTACGCGGCTGCGCTCTCCGGCAGCAACGCCGCGCGGTAGCCGTTGAGAATCACCGTCATGGGGTTCGCATAGAGCAAGTCCGCGGCCAGCGGCCACTGCGCGGCCAAATTGAGGGCGAATTCCATGTTGTACATCACCGGGCTCAAAAAGAACCAGGCGCTCAGCGCAAGGCCTACCAGATGCTGTGTGTCCCGATAAAACACATTGAGCGCGCCGACAAACGAAGTCAGCCCCAGATTAAACAAGGTTTGCCAGGCCACCCACAGGAAAAAGATCGGCCATGTCATGGCCAGATGCTGATTCGACCGCGACAGTAAAAACATCAACAGCGGAAACTGCACCACTAGCGACAGCAGATAGCTGATGGTGTTGGCCAGCACCTGGCTCAACGGCAAAATCTCCAGCGGGAAAGCCACTTTTTTGACGAGATTTGCGCTGCCCAGCACACAGGTCGTACCGGCTTGGGTGCACTGCACAGTGAACTGCCAAGCAAATACACCGATGATGATTTCTTCCATCGGCACCCCGCGCCCGGCCAGCAGGCGCAGGAAAAACAGGTAGATCACGGCCATGAACAGCGGCGTGAGCAGCGTCCAGAGAAAACCCAGCACAGAGCCGCGATAGCGCTGTTTGAGCTCGCGCACGGCCAGATTCCACAGCAATTCGCGGCGATTCCAAATGGTGGGCAACAATTTCATCACGCGCACCATAGACTCATGGCTGTTTCTTTTCCAGCGCAACCAGCACGGCGGCCAAGTTGCCCTTGCCGGCTTCAGCCGCTGGCGCCAGCGTCAAATCCTGCAACCGCCATGGCGGCAGCCCGGCGGCGGCATCAGCCAAAAACAACGCGGCCTCGGCATAGGTGACATTATTCATCTGAATCGCCACCTCGCGCCGTTGCCAGCCGGCAGCCACCGCGGTGGCCGGACGCGGCGTGATTTGCACCGTATGCAAACCAAGCAGGCGCGTGGCCAGGTCATCCAATTCCACAGGATGCCATGCCTGCTGGCGTTCCAACGAGTCGCGGTACGCATCCTCGCGCGCCCAGCGCCCGGCATACGCGGCTACCTTTTGCCCCGCCTCTTCCTTGGCAGCCAGGATGTCGCGGTGCCGTGCCGCCGAGAGCCATGTATCCAGCGTGAAGGCCACGGCCAACACGCCGAGCAGCAAAGCGCCGGCCTGCCAATAGCGTTCAGCGGACTTGGTCATGCATCCCTTTCAACACAAATTGGGGGCGGCCACCCAGTGCCAGCCCGGAGGTATCCGCCTGCACCTGCCAGCCGTAGCCGCGCAATTTTTCCGCGAAGGTCTCCAAAACCTGAATGCCGGGCGCGCTGCCTTGCAACGTCAGCGCCACCGGCGAAATGTTCAGGCGGACGATCTCCACGTGCAGTTCATCGGCCGCCTGCACCACGCGCGCCACGCGTTCTTCCAGTCCATCTTCTTCCATGGCTTCGCGGAAGGCACGGGTGTCTTCATCGCGCTGGGCCAGCGCGCGCTCCACAAACAGCAACTCCTGCCCGCGCACCACCGGCGCACCCGTGATTGATTCCGCCAAATGGCTCAAGTTCTGCTGCGCGGCCGACAACTGCCGCTGGCGCAGATGCCGCTCGCCGAAGTTCAAGGCCAGCACCACCAGCGCGGCAATCACCACGCCAAGATAAGCTCGCTGCCGGCGGCGCTGCGCCGCGCGGTGCAAGGCCGGATGCGTATCGGCGCCCGATTTGAAATTGATGCCGCCGTTACCCGCTGCGCGGCGCGCCAAGGCCCGCGCCAGCAGCGAGGCCGCCAGCGAATGGGTTTCATGCCGCATCTGGCCAACAGCCGGCATGGCCGCGCGCAGGCGTGCCACCCATTCGGCGTCTTCTGCTCTAGGCCCGGCCCACCAGACATCCATGGGCGCGCCGTCGGTTTCAGTTGCTTGTGCGGCAACAATGGGCTGCAACCGCGCGGCCCACAATGTCACAAAATCCCCGCTCCCGCTCGGCTGGGGAGTTGCGCGCAACACGTGCGCGCCGAGCAAATCGCCACCCCGCCCCCGGACGATGGTCACGTGATCCGCGCCAAGCCAGATGAGCAGCCGCGAGGCATCCGCGCGGGCGGATGGCGCATCCACGCTCTGCTGTTCCCAGAGCGCGAGCGCTTCGACATCGGCGTGGGTGGGCTGCACGCCGGCGGCGTTGCATTGTACTTCAAATGCCGACCAATCGCTCCGCCGGATGGCGGCGGCAAGCGTGGTGGCCTGCCCCTGCACCACGCGCGGCTGCACAAAGCCGGTGACCGCGCTTTCCACGGGAAACGGCAAATCCACATCCAGTAGCGAGGGCCAAATCCGCGCGGCCTTGGCCAGCGAAGGGAATGGCGCGCGCAATCGCCGCACGACCGTCTGCGCGGCCGGGGCGCTGACCGCCAACGCGGCGCGGCCTTGTTCCACATCGGCTTGAACCGCCTGCAACGCGCGGCGCATTTCCTCGGACTCCGCCGGCGCGGCCAGCCGCACTTGCGCCACGCCGCGGCGCGCGCACTGGGCCAGAATCCACTGCCCGTCGGCCATGTCCAGGCCATAGGCCATCTGGAAGGGGTGTTCCATGGTGTCAGCCACCTGCCTCCACCCATTGTAAAATGCGGATGGCGCCGGTATCCGGACTCCGCTCCACCCACGCCATGACCGACCAGCGTTGCGAGTCCGCCGCGGCCCGCGCACGCACCCGGAAAATCGTACTGGCGGTGGACACGCTATCCGCCAACGCTGCCGCAAATTCCGGATAGGCCGCAAAAATCATCGCCAGCGACTCAAACGGTTGCGTTTGGCGAATGGCCATGACCTTCCGCACCACGGCATCGTGCTGCAGACTGGTCAGGCCCATCAAAACATCCCGGCTGGCGGTGTTGACGTTGATGGGCACCGGCTTGTTCAACCGCTGCGGCACAATCACCGCCGCGCTGGAGAAATCACCGCCGAACAGATCGTCGGCCGGCCCGCGGGGGCGCGGCCGGAACAATTCCGCAGTGAAGTCATGAACCCGGAGCACTTCCGCCGGCGCCCACAACTCGCGGTTGGGCGGACGGTAGGGATCCGTTGGGCGGCGGTAAAACTCCGCCTCATAGGGACCGTCTTCATCGCCATCCACAAAATCCGTCAGCGCGGCCACGCGGACCGAGGGCGAAAAATCGCCGCAAAAAGTTAGCAAATCCAGCAGGATTTCGTTGGCTGGGCGTGGCCCTTGGGTGGCGACCGCCAGATTGTTCAGGTTGAAAAATCGCCCGGCGTCTTCGATCAGTGACCACGTATAGACGCCATCGTCACGCTGGTTTTCATGGGGTTTGGCCCAATCTTCGCCCAGGTGGTCCACTTGGCGGTCATCGTCGGCTGCCAGCAACCAGAGTGCTTCGCGGGCGGCTTCCCCCGCGGCGAGGCGCAGGCGTTCGCGGGTCAATTCGGCTTGTTCCAAGCGGGCGGCAGCGGCTGCGCGCGCTTGCAGGTAGAGCGCCAAGCCCCCGGCCAGCACGATGGCCGCCAGCACCAGAATCAGCGCCATGCCCGTGCGGGCTGCCGGGTGGCGCGGCATCAGCTCACCTGGGCATTTCCGGCCGAGCGTTCCGCCGCTTTTTTCTCGCGCTCCTGGCGCAGATGCTCCGCCTGCTCGCGATAGCGCGCCTCGCGGTTGCGCGCCGAGATTTCGCGGCGGCGCAGTTTTTCGGCGCGCGCCCACGCATAGAACATCAGCACAACCATGCCGCTGCCCAGCAGGATCAGAGCGAGGAGGTGCAGGGGTTCCCGCTGTTCGCGAATCTGCAAAAAGGACATCAGGAAAATTACCAGCGCCATCAGCGGCAGCACTCCGGCGCTGACGCCGAGCACCGTGCGGAACTTGGCCCGCATCTTGGTCCGGCTGCGCGGCCGGCTGGTATCCACGCGAAATCCTTCGGTTTGTACTGGCAAGCGGCTCATCTCACTCCTTGCGATATCCGTGGGGATGCGCGTGGTGCCAATTCCACGCGTGTTGCACAATGGTTTGCAAGTCGGGATAGCGCGGCTGCCAGCCCAGCACCTCATGGGCCTTGGTGGCGCCGGCCACGAGGCACGCCGGGTCGCCCGGCCGCCGCGGTGAAAGCGCCACAGGAATCTCGTGGCCGGTCACCTGCTGGCATGTTTCCACCACCTGCTGCACGGAAAAACCAGTGCCGGTGCCAAGGTTGAACGCGCCGGTCACTTCTTTTTCCAGTGCCAGAATATGGGCGCGGGCAAGGTCCACAATATGAATATAGTCCCGGATGCAGGTGCCGTCGGGGGTGGGATAATCGTTGCCAAACACCGGCACGGCGGGGGCCTGCCCCAGCGCCACCTTCAGCACATTAGGAATCAGGTGAGTTTCGGGATCGTGATCCTCGCCATATTTTTCCGTGGCGCCGCACGCGTTGAAATAGCGCAGAAAAACCGGCTGGATGCCGTTGCGTTCCTGCGCCCAGCGCAGCGCAGTTTCAAACATCAGCTTGGATTCGCCATAGGGATTGGTTGGCTTTTGCGGCAGCGCCTCGGTCATGGGCATCACTTCTGGTTGGCCGTAGGTGGCGCACGTCGAAGAAAAAATAATTTTCTTTACGCCGCTCTCCAGCATGGCGGCCAGCAGGTTCAGGCCGCCGCCAAGGTTGTTTTCAAAATACATGTGCGGGTCCTGCATGGACTCGCCCACCAACGCGTAGGCGGCAAAATGGACGACGGCATCCGGCTTGGCCTGCCGCATGGCCTCGCGGATGGGCTGCGGGTCGCGCAAATCGCCCACCATCAGCTTGGCCCGCGGGTCCACGGCCTCCCGGTGGCCGCGCTCCAGGTTGTCAAAAACAACCACCTCGTGGCCGTCATCGCACAACAATTCCGTGGTCACGCTGCCAATGTAGCCCGAGCCGCCTGTCAAAAGGATTTTCATGAATGGCGTTTGTAGCAAACGCGCCCCCCGGCGGGCAACTTTGTTTTATGGCCGCGCGCGCGGCGCGACTTGTGTTTGCGCGCCGCCCGTGGCATCGTGATGCCATGCAATGGTCGTTTTGGAAAATGCACGGCGCCGGCAATGATTTCATCCTGCTGGATGACCGCGCGCTGGCTTTTCCGGCTACCGACCGGGCTTTCATCGCGCAGCTTTGCGACCGACGCCGCGGCATCGGCTCCGATGGCCTGTTGCTGATTCAACCGGCAACCGGCGCCGACTTCCGGATGCGGTTTTTCAATCCGGACGGCGGCGAGGCTGACCTCTGCGGCAATGGCGCGCGCTGCGTGGCCCGCCTCGCCCACGAGCTGGGCATTGCCCCTGCGGCCATGCACATGAAATCACCGGCCGGCATCATCCGCGCGGAAATCCTTTCCCCATTGGTGCGCATTCATCTGCCACCACCCAAGGATTGGCGGATCAATTTGTCCGTGGAGTGGAACGGCGCCGCGTGGCCGCTGCATTTTGTCAATACGGGCGTGCCGCACGCCGTGCTGCCCGTGGCCGACCTCGCCGCGGTGGATATTCCCCAGCTTGGCGCATTTATCCGGCGGCATGAGCTGTTTGCGCCGGCGGGGACCAACGTCAATTTTATCCGCGTGCTGGATTCGCACCGCCTGGCCATCCGTACATACGAGCGCGGGGTCGAGGCGGAAACGCTGGCCTGCGGCACGGGCATCACGGCGGCGGCGCTCATCGCCGCGCGCGTCGGGCTGGCCAGTTTTCCCGTGCAGGTTCAGACGGCCAGCGGTGATGTTCTCGAAGTGGCGGAATCTCCCCTCACCCTGACTGGCCCGGCGGAACACGCCTTCCGAGGGGTTGTGGACTACCGATAATAAAAGCCGGCCAACCCCTGCGCCGGCCCCCACGCGATTTGTTCATCAGCAATGTGCGCCCCGAGCCGCGACGCGTGGATTTGGGTCAACAGCAGGCGCAGCGTATCCGGCGTTGCTTCCGCAACCATCTGCACCGAACCATCCAGCAGATTTTCCACGCCGCCGGTCACGCCCAGCGGCGTGGCCAGCTTGCGCACCGTATAGCGAAAGCCCACGCCCTGCACATCGCCGGTGTAGCGCACCCGGACTTGCTGCCGCGTCAGGTTCATGGCGTTGCCACGCGCGCGACGCGCTGGCCCTCGCGCTCTTCAATCACCACGCGGCCCGCGGCCACCAAACCGCGCAAACGCTGTTCCACGGCTTCCACCGGCACCCCCGCCGCCGCGGCCAGAGCCGACAGATCCAGTGGATGCCGCGCCAGCGATTCCACCCACTCCGCGTCCGTCATCTGCTCCGGCGCGGGTATTTGGCCGGTGAACTCCGGCACTTCCGCCACCGGTTGAAACCATGGCGCCACCGTGTGCAGCCACGCCGCGCCGACCCGGCTGACCGCCACCCCCGCCTGCGCCGGGCGCGTCACGGTGTTGAGGTGGATGGCATCTGGCGCCAGCGTGCGCGCCAGTTCGGCAATGGCCCGCACCTGCTCGGGCGCGTCGTTGATGTGCGCCAACAGCATGACCTCCACCCACAGTTGGCCGCCGTATTCCGCGCGCAGCGCGCGGGCTCCCGCCAGCAACCGCGCCAGCGTCAATCCCGCGGCGGGCCGGTGAATCCGCGCAAACGATTCCTCATCCCACGCGCTTAGCGTCACTTTCACCACATCGGCCAGCACCGCAGCCTGCCGCACTTCCGGCAGCCACAGCAGCGACCCGTTGCTCAGGAGCGCCGTTTTGAACTGGCGGGCGGCCCGCACATGGGCCAGTACCTCGCCAAACCCCGTATGCATGGTGGGCTCGCCCGATCCCGAGAGCGTAATGAAGTCGGCAGTGCCCC
This sequence comes from Verrucomicrobia bacterium ADurb.Bin018, assembly GCA_002071335.1. GTDB lineage: Bacteria > Verrucomicrobiota > Kiritimatiellia > CAIQIC01 > Lenti-01 > CAZNGD01. The sequence continues at coordinate 35,984 of MWEZ01000003.1, read as the reverse complement.
CGGCCGCTTGCCAGCGATCGAATTCCGCGAGCACGTCCGCTGTCGGCACCCACTCCCGGCGCGCGGCGGTCAGCTCCGTGGTGCGGCCGATCTGGCAAAAAATGCAGTTTTCCGTGCAGACTTTCAGCGGATTCAAATCCACGCCCAACGAGCGCCCCAGCCGCCGCGACGGCACCGGCCCGAAAAGATAGCGATATGCGGGTTCTGGATTCACGCGCCTACTTTCCCCCGCCCCACCGCCGCTGTCAATCGGACAACACGCGCCCGGTGCAAGCGCACGCCCCCGGCCATTCCTCTCTTTTCAAGCGGGCGAGCTTTTGGCACAGTGCCGCCGTCATGCCTCATCAAACCGCCAGAAAAGCCTTGGCCGCTTCCCGCCGCGTGGTCGTGAAGATCGGCAGCCGTGTGCTCGTGCAGCGCAATGGCCGCCCCGATACCCGGCGTATGACTGCGCTGGTGAAGGATATCGCCGCGCTGCGCCGCGCCGGGCGCGAAGTCATTGTGGTGTCGTCCGGCGCGATTGCCTCCGGCCTGCAAGCGCTGGGCATAAAGAAAAAGCCCGCCGACCTGCCCACGCTGCAAATGGCGGCAGCCGTCGGCCAATCGCGCCTGATGGCGGCCTATGACCGCTTGTTCACCCGTCAAAAATGCACCATCGGCCAAGTGCTGTTGACGCACGACGACCTCGAACACCGCCGCCGTCACCTCAATGCGCGCAACACCATGCTCAAGCTGCTCGAGCACGGCATTATTCCCATCGTCAATGAAAACGACGTGGTGTCCGTGGATGAAATCAAGTTCGGCGACAACGACGCGCTCGCCTCCCGCTCGGCCATGCTGGTCGAGGCCGATTTGCTCGTGCTGCTGACCACCGTCAACGGCTTCCACGCGCCCGATGCCAAGGGGCGCAGCCGTCGCGTGCCTTATTTGGCGGATGTCACCGCCGACACGCTCAGCCACACGCAGGGCAAAGGCAGTATTTTTTCCACTGGCGGCATGGCCAGCAAGTTGACCTCCGCCGCCGAGGCCGCGCGCATGGGCACCGCCGTCGTAATTGCCAATGGCCGCAAGGATGACATTCTGCAGCAGGTGGTCGCGGGCGCCAACGTTGGCACATTGATCCCCCCCGCCCCCGCGCCCACCGCCAATGGCGGCCTGAACCTGCGCCGCCGGTGGGTTGCGTTTTTCCATCATGCCCAAGGCAAGGTCACCGTGGATGATGGCGCGCGCGACGCGCTCCTCCTGCGCGGCAAGAGCCTCCTGCCGGTCGGCATTCGCGCGGTCACTGGCGACTTCGATGCCGGCGATCTCATCGAAATCGTGGATGCCGCCGGCCGTTGCATCGCGCAGGGGCTCACCGAATTTTCCAGCACCGAAACCCAACTGCTCAAGGGCCTCAAAAGTGGAAAAATCCGCGAGCTGCTCGGCGCCGACGCACCCGACGAGGTCATCCACCGCGACAACCTCGTGCTTTTGACACCGCCGGCCCGCTGAACTATGCTGCGCTGATGGATGGGAGAAAACCGATGAATCTGCACGACACCATGCTGCAAATGGGCGATCAGGCCGTGACGGCCGCCCGCCAACTGGCCACCCTCGGCTCGCGCCGCAAGAATATCATTCTGGAGGCCATGGCGGAATCGCTGGAAGCCAACCGCGACCGCATCAAGGAGGCCAACGCGCGCGATATGGCCGCCGGGCGTGAGGCCGGGCTCTCCGATGCCATGCTCGACCGCCTGCTGCTCACCGACAAGCGCATGGATTCCATGATTAGCGGCGTACGCGCGCTTATCGGCCTCAAAGACCCCGTTGGTCAACGGATTTCGCGCTGGATTCGCCCCAACGGTCTCGTCATCCAAAAAATCCGCACGCCCATCGGCGTCATCGGCATCATTTTTGAGTCGCGCCCCAACGTCACGGTGGATTCCGCGGCGCTGTGCTTCAAAACCTCCAACGCCGTCATTTTGCGCGGCGGCAAAGAGGCGCTAGAATCCAACAAGGCGCTGGTGGATACCCTGCAAGCCGGTGGCACCCGCAAGGGATTACCGGCCAATGCCATTCAATTGATCACCACCACCGACTATGACGCCATCCGCGAACTGGTCCAGTTGCAGGGTCGCGTGGACCTCGTGATCCCCCGTGGTGGCGAAAAACTGATCCGCGCCGTCACCGAGCAAGCCCACGTGCCGGTCATCAAGCATTACAAGGGCGTGTGCTACGCGTTCGTGGATGAAAGCGCCGACCAGGCCAAGGCCTTGGACATCATCGAAAACTCCAAATGCAGCCGCCCCGGCGTTTGCAACGCCCTGGAAAAAGTGCTGGTGCATGAGAAAATCGCGGCCGAGTTTCTCCCCAAGCTGGCTGCCCGCCTGACCGACAAGCGCGTGGAGCTGCGCGCGGACGAAGCCTCTCGCGCCATTGTCCCCGCCCTCGCTCCCGCCGCGCCCGCTGATTGGGATGAAGAATATCTCGATCTCGTCATGACTATCGGCGTCGTGCCCACACTGGAAGCCGCCATTGCACACATCAATCGCCACGGCTCGCACCACTCCGATGCCATCTTGGCCGAGGATACCAAGGCCCAGGACAAGTTCTTTGCCGAGGTGGATTCCGCCTGCGTCTATGCCAATGCCTCCACCCGCTTCACCGATGGCGGCGAGTTCGGCATGGGCGCCGAAATCGGCATTTCCACCGATAAGCTCCATGCCCGCGGCCCCATGGCGCTGGAAGAGCTGACCACCTACAAATACACCATCCACGGTACCGGCCAAATCCGCTCCTAGTCTCGCGCGCCTCGGCTGTTCCGCCGCGGCGAATCTGGACTTCCCTTTGCCCCGGCTCCTGTCGTATGGTGTTTCTTCCGGAGAGTGCCATGGCGAATTGGTATTTTGTCAACCCGAAGACCCGCGAAAAAGTCGGCCCCAACGAGGAAGCGCACGTGCGCGCCAAGTTTATTGCCGGCGAACTGCCCCCCCACACCTTGGTTTGGCATGACGGCTTGGCCAACTGGATTCCCGCCAGCCAGGCTTTTGCCGCATTGAAAGCGCCCGCCGGCAGCGAGGGCAAGGTGCCCCTGCCGGATGGCCTGCGCGGGTGGATGACGTTTATCGCCATCATGATGATCCTCAGCGCGCTGCTGCCTTCCGTGATGCTGTTCGGCATCCCCATGCTGGTGGCGGGCATCGCCCTGCTGGGTGCGCGCGCCGCACTGGACCGCGCGCCGTTCATCGCGCCGGACATGCTGCCGTTTTTCTCCAAGCTGCGCACCTTTTTCTGCTGCTGGGGCTGGATGTATATCATCGGGGCCTTCCTCGCCGTCCTGCTGTTGCTGCTGTATGTCGGCGTGGTGTTTGTGGCGTTGTCCTCCGGCGATTCCGCCACGCCCTTCCTCCCGCTGAAATAACGCCGCCATGTCTTTCTCCCACGAAGAACGCCAGCGCTACGCCCGCCACCTCGACCTGCCCGGCTTCGGCGAGGCTGCCCAACTCCGCCTGCGCGCCGGCCGCGTGCTGGTGGTGGGTTGCGGCGGCCTTGGTTCGCCCGCGCTCTACTATCTCGCCGCCGCCGGCGTCGGCAACATCGGCCTCATGGACCCCGACTTGGTCGAAATCTCCAACCTCCAGCGCCAAATCCTGCACGCTACGCCGGATATTGGCCGCCCCAAGGTGGATTCCGCCATCACCCGGCTGCGCGCGCTGAATCCTCATGTACGCTTCACCGCCCACGCCGAGTACCTCACCGCGGAAAATGCGCGCGCACTGCTTGCTCCCTACGAGCTGATCCTGGACTGTACCGATAATTTCGCGGCCAAATATCTGATTTCCGACACGTGCGTGGCGCTGAAAAAGAACTTCATCCACGGCAGCATTTCCGGTTTTTGCGGCCAAGTGCTCACAGTCTGCCCCGGCCAGACCGCCTGCCTGCGCTGCATCCACCCCACCCCGCCGCCGGTGGATGATCCCGCCGCGGCCCACACCGCCGGCCCCCTCGGCGCCATCCCCGGCGTCATCGGCTCCCTGCAAGCGGTCGAAGCCATCAAAGTGCTTGCCCGCATCGGCAATACGCTCACCGACACCCTCCTGACCTACGACGGCCTCGAAGTCGAATTTCGTGCCGTGCGCGCCCGCCGCAACCCGCAATGCCCTGCCTGCGGCGATGCCGCCGCCCCCGTGAATGTGTAACGTGTAGACTGGAACCCGCAACCGTAGAAAGGCCCCGCCATGTACGACATCCTCATTAAAAATGCGCAGCTTCGCCGCAAGGCTGGACTCTGGAATATCGCCATCGAAAAAGGCGTCATCCAGAAAATCACCAAGCAGCCCATCCGCGGCAAGGCGGGCAAAGTCATTGATGCCGGCGGTAACCTCGTCACCGAACCGTTCGTCAACACCCACCTGCACCTCTGCAAGGTCTATACGCTGGAAATGATGGATTCTCTCGCCCTGCGCGCCTATCACGGCGCCGACATGGGCGGCGCCATGACGGCCATTGAACTCGCCGCACGCGTCAAGGAGAACTACAACGAAAAATGGATCCTCCCCAACGTCCGCAAGGCCCTCAAGCTGGCCGCGCTCCACGGCAACCTGCATATCCGCGCGTTTGCCGACGTGGATTCCAAGGCCAAGCTCATCGGCCTCAAGGCGCTGCTCAAGGCCCGCGATGAATTCAAGGGCATCGTGGATGTGCAGGTCTGCGCTTTCCCGCAGGATGGCGTGGTGCGCGAACCCGGCACCGTGGACCTCATGAAGGAGGCCATGGACCTCGGCGCCGATGTCGTCGGCGGCATCCCTTGGATCGAGTTCACCGAAAAAGATGAACAAATCCACATTGATGAAATGATGAAGCTGGCCATCGCCTACGATACGGATATTTCCATGCTCGTGGATGATGCCGGGGACCCCACCCTCAAGACGCTGGAAATGCTCGCCGTGCGCACCATCGAGGAAGGCCGCGTGGGCCGCAACTTGGCCCACCACGCCCGCGCCATGAGCCTCTATCCTACCCCGTACTTCAAGAAGGTCGCCGCCTTGCTCCGCCAAGCCGGCATGGGCGTGGTGAGCGATCCCCATACCGGCCCCCTCCACGCCCGCGTGAAGGAGCTGCTGGAAGAAGGCAACCTCGTGTGCCTCGGGCAGGACGACATCTCCGATGCCTACTACCCCTACGGCCGCAACAACATGCTCGAAGTCGCCTTCCTGGCCTCCCACCTGCTCTGGATGACCACCTATCCGGAAATGGAAACCCTCTACGACCTGGTGACTGTCAACCCCGCCAAGTGCATCAACCTGCGGAAGTTCGAGTTGAAGGAAAAGAACAACGCCAGCCTGGTCATTTTGGATGCCAAGACGGTGTGCGAGGCTTTTCGCTGGCACAAGGCGCCATTGCACGTGATTGCCAACGGCAAGCTCATCAAAGCAGACAACTTGCGCGGATAAAGCCACCCGGTCTGCTGCATGGAAAACGGCCCGGCCGCGTATCAACGCGACCGGGCCGCTTCTTCAGCGGGATGTCGCCCGCTTATGGGATCACAATGCGGTAATAACGCCGCGAATCCACCGCGTTGGTGTCTTCCAACGTGACATTCCCGCCAGTGCCCACCTCCGTATCCGCCGCAGTCCACACCGGCGGGTTCGCCAACAGGTCCGTGGTGTATTGCAGTTGATAGGTGATGCCCGCTTGCGACGCAAACGTCGCCGCCGGCGTCGCATTGGGCGGGAAGGTAAACGTATCGAACTCCGGCTGCGTCGGCGTGCTGGCGCTCGTCACCACGCTGGTCACCGCGGAATGGACCGTGGTGGTGCTCGCGTTGTATGCCCGCACCCGATAGTAGTACGTCACGCCTTCCACCAACCCCGTCACCGCAAACGTGGTCACGTTGCCTACGTCGCGGTTCTCGTAGCCGGGCACATAAGCGGCCGCTACTCCACCACCAGCCGTCCAGCCGCGGATGTGGAGCTGCTGAACGCCCGCGCCAATGGTGCCGTTCGCGCCAAGCGTCTGCCAACGCAGACGGGTTTCAGCGTGGCCGATGTGAGTCGCATCGGTCAACGTGCCCATGTTCGCCATAGTACTGCTGAGGGGCAGCACGGTCCCCAGGGTATCCCACGCCGTGCCATTGTTGGTGGAGACGGACACGGTGATGATGTTGTAGGTGGCATTCACCCCATTATAGGTTCGCGCCATCATGTCCACAGTCAGATTGGTGAACCCCACCGTGGAGAAGGCGGGCGAGAGGATTGTGGCGGTGGGCTTAGCCATCTGCACGTAGGTACTGCCGCCGGTGTCGGTGGCGCTCCAGCCATCAGTTTGGATGGACGCAGACGATGCCGCGTTGGTCGCCAGCAGCAGCCGTTCGCTCGGCCCTCCACCGCCGCCGCTAAAGGTTTCATTGGTACCAACATCCAGCCGGTAGCCGGTGGCGCCGACGGAAGCCAGCCAGTTGGCGTTGAATTGCTCGGCTTGCACGCCGCTGGCCGCTTGAATGACCGGCGGCTGCAGCGCCGGAGCCGCGACAGTCGTGACGTTGGTCGTGGCGGAATACCCGCTATTCGTCGAAGCATCGTACGCGCGAACGCGATAGTAATATGTGATGCTTTCCGTCAGTCCGGTCACCGCGAAAGTGGTAACATTGCCGACATCGCGGTCTTCATAGCCCGCGACGAAACTGCCCGAGCCACCGCCGCCACCCGAACCTGCCGTGATTTCCACGTTGTCCAGCCGGAACCGGTTCTTGGAAGCAACTTTGGCAGTAAATTTTATTTTGGAATTCGCCGTGCCACCTGTGATGGGAATACTTTGTGACGTCATACTCGCCGGAGGGGTCAGGTCAGAGCCGATTGGGCTGAAGGTTGAGCCGTCCGGCGCATGCTGAACCTGAATCGAACCGACATCGGTGCCGTACTGGCCCAGATCAAAGGTCAAGGTGGCATTGCCGCCATTGCCGGACAGATCAACCGTTGGCGTGACAATGTAACCCAGTGCTGAACTGCTACCGAGTTTGGCGCGTCCCGCGTCCTCGTACACCTTGGAACCGGTCCAGCCCGGTGTCTGCAGATAAGTGTTCAGGCTGCCCGAGCGGTCTTGAGTGCCGTCAACGGCCGTAAAACCCGCAAAGTCTTCTGACAGGACAGCACCACCTCCGCCCCCACCGCCACCTGCCGTAAAGCTATCATCGGTGGCGACATCCAAGCGGTAGCCGACGGCGCCAACAGAGGCAAGCCAGTTAGCGTTGAACTGCTGCGCCTGCACGCTGCTCGCAGCTTGCACGACGGGCGCCTGCAATTCGGCTTCGGGATCATAGACAGTGATCGTGATGGTTTCGCTGTCTTGACCGTCCACATCTTCCGCATAGAAAGTCACGCTATAGACCCCGGTGGGTGAAGCGTTGTTCCATTGGAAGGTGCCGTTTTCGTTCGTGGAACCGAAGGTGGCGCCAGCAGGCAGCGCGCTGGTCGTCAAAGTCACTTCATCGCCATCAGTCGGCACGGCGGTGATCGCAAACTGCAAGCTGCCACCCAAGGCGACCGTCTTGTTGCCGATGGGGTTCAAGACCGGCGGGATGTCTACACCGGCAGTGGTCGTGACGTTGGTCGTAGCGGAATAATCGCTGTTCCGCGAGGCATCGTATGCCCGTGCGCGATAGTAATAGGTCACGTTTTCGGCCAGCCCGGTCACCGCATACGTGGTGACGTTGCCGACGTCGCGATTCTGATACCCCGGAACAAAGTTGCCGGCACCGCCGCCACCTTCCACCTGAATGTTGTCCAAATAGAACCGGCTCTTGGATAGGCCCTTGGCCGAGATCTGAATCTTGGAATTGGCCGTGCCATCGTTGATCTGAATGGTCTGCAGGGTCTTTGAGCTCGGGGCAGTCAAATCACTGCCGACCTGTGTAAAATTGCTGCCATCCGGAGCATGCAAAACTTGCACCGTCGTGGCATCCGTCCCGTATTTCGCCAATTCAAAGGTCAGGGTGGCCACGCCGCCATTCCCCGATAAGTCAAGCGTTGGCGTCGTGATGTAGCCCTTGGCCGAAGCCGAGCCGAGTTTGATCCACCCCATCTCCGGATAAATCTTGGCGCCGGTCCATCCGGGGACGAGCGTATAGGTGTCCAAGCTCGCGCTGATGTCGTTGGCGTTGGATACCGTGACCCCAGCAAAATCCTCCGCCAGAACCAGCCCGCCGCCGCCGCCGGAGAAGCTCGGCGAGTCGGACACATCCAAACGGTAGCCGGTGGCATTGCTCACCGCCGACCAGTTGGCGTTGAATTGGTTGGCCAAGACAGCGCTGGGCGCCAAGATCTCCGGCGCCAACAGCGGAGCCACAAACGCGCTGACCGTGATGGACACCGCTTGGGTAGCCGTGGCCTTGCCATCGTTGGCCGTGAACACAGCCGAATACTTGCCGGTGCTGCCGGGGGTCCACGTGAAAGTGCTTTGCACTGGCGCTGGTCCACTGGCGGTGGCAAATGTCGCCCCAGCCGGCAACGAGGTGGCTTGCAGCGAGACGTTATCGCTGTCGGCATCATTCGCCGTCACCGTGAACGACAACTCCACGCCAACGCTCCCGGCCTTGTTTGTGCCGCCCACCCCTTCCACGCCAATCGTCGGCGGGTTGTTGGGCAGGAAGCCACCGCCGCAATCCATCCCCGAAATGATTACATCGTCCAGATACCAAGTGCTGAATGTCGAACTGAACCGGAAGCTGACGTTGGCCTGCTCGCGCAAATCAGGTGAACTGGTCAAATCAAAGGTCTCCGTCTTGCCCGCGGTGGTGGCAATGAAGTTACCCACCTTCTTCCATTCGCCGCTGCCGATCTTGTAGTCCAGCGTGGCGGTTTTGCCCGCGCCATTGCCGCTGGCGTCCACATAAAATACAATCTGTGTCGGCGTGTTGATTGGTGGGGTTTCCAGCGACGCGCCGGCACCAAATCCCCGGCAGTTCGGACTGCTCTTGTAGTGCGTGGCCGACGTGTCATTGGCTGACCCACTATTCACCCAGCCGGTGGGGACACCGGTGGAGTCGTCGAAGTCTTCAGACAGCAGCACGGCTGGCACGCAGTTGATGTCGTTGACGACAATCACAATGCTCTCGGTGTTTGTGCCATCTTTGTCGGCGGCATAGAATGCCACATTGTACGTGCCCGTGGTTTCCGGCGTAGTGCCGCTGAATTGCGCGCTGGCGGTACCGGCATTCGTGGCGCCGGCAAATGTGGCCCATGCCGGGATGCCTGTCGCCCAGAGGCGCACACTGTCGCCATCCACCGGGTCGCTCGCCGTCACAGTAAACTGCATCAGGCGATTGGTGGCCATGGCCTTGTTGCCAATGGGCTCCAACACCGGCGGATAGTTGCTGGGGATGTATTCTTCGGCATTGTAGGCCACCAGCACAAAGTCTTGATCCAGCGCTCCGCCATAACCCGGCACGCCGTCGGAGTTGATGTTGGCCGCGGTCACCTTGATGGTGATCAGGCCGCTCTGCCCCGCCGGCAAAAATACGCTTTCCACGTTGTTGCGCGGGTCTGCGGTGCCGCCCGGTGTCGTGAAGGCACCGGCAAACGAGTTCCCCAGATACGTCTGGCCGCCCACCAGCACGGTGAGATCCAAGTTGTTTTTATATGCGTTGCCGGACAGCGATCCCGGCGCGTCCGTCCAGCCCAACGTGATCCGTAGCGGCTTGTTCGTCTCCACCACGTTCGCAAAGAAAGTCCGCGTTTGGCCACTCGCCGTGAAAATATCGTTGGTCAATTGGTCGCGCAGCATGCGCTGTGTACCATCAAACGCCGTGCCCAGATTCATCAACCCCATGCCTTGATTGTTGGAGGGCAGCGTATCGTTGGCATCCACGCCTGTCAGATATCGTGTGGAGTTCATCAGATACGCCTTCATCATCGCCGGGCTGGGAATAGTCCACCCCTGGTTGATGAAATACTGGTAGACAAGGGATGCTCCGCCCGCGACCGCCGGCGTCGAGTGGCTGGTTCCGCTTGATGCTGCATAGTTCGTTTGGCCGGCGGGCTGGTACTTGTCGCACACTCCTTCGCCCGTATAGCCGTTGGCAAAGCTTGCCGCACCCGCTACATGCGTCCCCGGGGCCACGATGTCCGGCTTCTTACGGCTGTCCTTGCAAGGTCCGCGGCTGGAGAAATCAATGATGTCATTGGCATTATTCGCACCGGTATTACCCACGGCGCAGCCATCTGTCCCAAACATATTGTAGTTTTCCGACGCCCCGATGGAGAAAATATTCTTGCCCGTCCCCGGCGCACCGATTGTTTTGCTGCCTGGCCCATCATTGCCCGCCGCAAATACGTAAAGCACTTGCTGGTTCCCGCTCACACCCGGCTGCGAGTCGCGCGTCCACGTGTCGTAATTCTGGGCATCCACGTTGTACGCGCCATCGCCATCCAATCCCCAACTGTCCGAACTGATGCGAACCCCGCTGTGATAGTTTGTTGCAATGAATATTTTTTCCTGCGCCTCGCTGGGGTCCCAATCACCACCATCTGCAAATACCTTCGTGTTGCCCATCAACGCGAACGGATTGATGCCCAACCCGCGATGATAACCGTCGGCGTCACTGTACGGATTGCCCGATGAATTGTTGTAGCCGCCGATAATGCTGATGTTGATGTTGCCGTGGCCATCCGTACCCGCCGAGTTCGCTTCCGTCAGTTTGGATGCCGTGCGCGAATACTTCACGCGGCTGCTCTTGGCTGCATCGCCATCCACGCGAAACTCACGGTTTGCCGGATTCGCTGCCACGCCACGATCCCAGCCGTCGTCTGCGATGTCAATGACCATCCCTGATGCATCAAACTGGGCCTGTGTGAATCCCTTGCTTGTGATCCACGACAGATAGCCCGGCCCCGTCGGCTGGCTTCCCGCCGCATTCACATTGCCTGCCACAATCTGCCCCTGCCGCTCGCCACGGCGCTGCGGAGGTTCATAGACGTCAATGACCAGCACATCCTGACGCCCTGCCAATTCTTCAATACGATTCTCTGGCAGCGCCACGCGAATATTTACAAACCTCAAAGTTTCATTTGTCGCAATGCTCGCGAGCGGTTCTCCTGCCGCTTCTTCCAGCCAGGCAATCGTCGCGGCATTGGCCGCCGCGTCTTCCACCAACTGCACAGCAAACAACTTGCTGTCCGGCTTGGTCAGCTTGCGTTGTTTCAATGCCGCCGGGGTGGCGCGCGGCTGAATCTTGTCGCTCGGCAAAAACGCGCCTTCCCACTGCACATGCGACACCTGCGCGCGCAGCTTTTTGCGGGCGGTCTGGCCGCCATACACGATGTAGGTGTTGTCCGGCACAAAATCCACGATGCGCCATCCCGCCGCCTCCAGTTGCGCCACCCATTCCGGTTGAATCGGACCGTCAAACTGCACCAAGTGCAACTGGTCGCCTGTTGTTCCCGCCACCGCTTTGCGCGGCTCGGTTGTCGCCGTATCAATGACCCCGGCGTTGAGGTAAATCGGCTGCGCGGCAGCCGTCAAGGCGAAGAGACCAGTCGTCAAAAAAACCATGAGCCAATTGCGCACGGTAGATTTCATATAGGAGTTCCTTGGGTAGGTGGTTTGTTGTTGCAAGAAATCTACTCCTTCCAATGGCCCACGCAATACCGCAAACGCCTGCCAACAAAAACGCTTTACGCCAGATACAACCGCCGAAAAACGCACCCCATACTTGCTTCACTTATTGCAATATGTGAATTCACTTATTGCAATATATGAACTAACGCCGAATGGTACTAACCGGCAAAACCTGCTCGCCACGAAGACATTATATCGTAGTACCTGATGTTGCGCATTAGGCTTGAACCAAGGGTGGCGCGCTCGCATAGTGAAACGCGAACGAAAGGCTTCCATGATTGCTGAACTTATGAAATTTCATCCGGATGTTGCAAACGCTCTTGCCGCCGGACGACCGGTCGTCGCGCTGGAAAGCACCCTTATCACCCACGGACTGCCCCACCCCATCAATCTGGAAGTGGCTCAGGCCATGGAACAGGCTGTGCGCGATAACGGCGCCACCCCAGCCACGATTGCCGTGCTGCGAGGCCAAATCACCGTGGGGCTCACGAGTGAACAACTGACGTATCTGGCCCAAGCCACTAACGTACGCAAATGTAGCCGGCGCGATTTCCCAATCGTGCTGGCCCAAAAGGGCGATGGTGCAACTACCGTGGCAGGTACCATGATTGTGGCGCACTTGGCCGGAATTAAAGTTTTTGCCACTGGAGGTATCGGTGGGGTTCACCGGGGTCATCCTGTTGATGTCAGTGCCGACCTGCTGGAGCTGGCGCAAACTCCCGTGGCAGTGGTTTGCGCGGGCGCTAAGGCCATTCTGGATTTGCCATTGACGCTGGAGGTGCTGGAAACCCACGGCGTGCCGGTGGTCGGCTACGGGTGCGCAGAGTTCCCGGCATTTTATTCGCGCAGTTCCGGCCTGCCATTGGACGTGCGTTGCGATACCGTGGAGGAAATCGCAGCCATGATCCGTGCGCGAGAGCAACTGGGCTTCCGCACCGGCATGCTGATAACCAACCCCATCCCGGCGGCGGATGAACTACCGGCAGAAATTGCCGAAGCCGCGATTCAGCAGGCCTTGCAGGAAGCGGATGCCCAAGGCATTCGCGGCAAGGAGACCACGCCGTTCCTGTTGGCACGCGTCAGCGAACTCACCGGCGACCGCAGTCGTGCCGCCAATATCGCCCTGCTCAAAAACAACGCCCGCGTGGCCGCCCAAATCGCTAAGGCAATTGTGTAGAGCAGGAACAGTCGCAAACTTTCCAACCTTTGCCGGCGGGGAGATTTCGTTCCCCAATCATGCCCGCCAACAAAAACCTCAAGAGAACAACCTTGGCGGTTGAATTCACGAGCTTTCCCCCCCCTCCCCGTTGCCGGGGCGATCAAGGCGCTATGATGCGGTAGTAGCGCTCTTCCTCAACATCCGCGAGATACTTGGCAAAACAGAACGTGCCTTCTGCGGTCAGGTTGGTCAGGGTGACTTCCCACATCCACTCGCCCGCAAGCAGGTTGGTGGAACTCTGAATGCCAATGGGCAGATTGGGCGCGCCCACCACCTGGCAGTTTTCGGCCAACGGTGAGCAATAGCCGTTTACAAACTTCGGATTCCAGAGAACCGCTGGGCAGCCGCCAAAGGTGGCACCCCAGCCTTCGGACCCGGGCAGATAATAAGCTGTGGCCCGGCTGGCCCCCAAGCTGGCAGGTTCCCCAGCGAGGACATCGCTCAGAAAGTAAATCCGCTCGAGGTTGGTGCAGCCTGTGAAAGCGTCTTCACCAAGCCAGGTGATGTTGCCCGGAATAAAGATACTCGTCAGTCCGCTGCTATTGGCAAACGCCCCGGCGTCAATGCCGACAAGTGGAAACCCGCCCAAACTGCCAGGCAAAGCCAGAGTGCCCTGATAGCTTTCATCGAACCCGACGATTGTCGCTTCGTCGTCCTCAACAATATAGGTATAGGGACCTTCCTGCTCATGGTTCGAGGCCTTGACCTCGAAGCTATGGGCGACGGGCTCGGCCTCATTCCAATTGCCGTTGCCCTCCTGAGCGGCTTGTACCTCCACAGTGCCCGCACTGGTAAAGGTCAGAATGTTGCCTTCCAACAAGGCGGGCCCCGACACCACCTCAAAGCTCACCGGCAGACCACTGGTGGCGGTTGCATCGAGTTCGACAATGTCCGTTGTCCAACAGTCGGCAATCGGGGCAAAATCAATTACTTGAGAGGCCTTCAGAATGGTCAGCTTGTCCTCAACACGACCCTCGTAGTTGTCATCAACAACTGTTACCGAAACCAGATAATCGCCCGCGTCCACAGGAGGATCTTCCGAGGGTAGTTCCTTGCCCAAGATGACGAGCCCCAACTGGCTGTAGAGAATCTCCAAAGGCAGGCCTTCCGGCTCGATGAAAACAGTGACCGCCCTAGGTTCGCCGTTGTACACCTGCTCCAAGTCATCCAGCACAATAGTCACTTTTGCCGGTTCAACCGTCAAAACGTCCCGCGCCTGCCCCTCATATCGGCCATCCACTACTGTGGCCACAACCTGATAGGTGCCCGCGTTGACCGGTACGTTCAGTGAACCGTCATAGGTCACTTCCACCGCCAGACCGGGCGGATCCGTAGTCACGCTCACAACACGCGGCGTACCGTCATAGACCTGTGTAAGGTTCGACAAGGTAACCGCGGCTTGATCCGGGATCACTTTGATGGTTTGACCAACCGATTCAGCCGGCAGCCAGTTGTTATCCCCCGGCTGCATCGCCTTGATCGTGACAGGCCCCGCACCGGTGAAACTCAACAGATTACCCACCAATTGCCCGGGTCCCGAGTCAACCGCAAACTCGACCGGCAGACCACTACTGGCCTTGGCCTCCAACTCGATGGTCGCCGAAGCCAGTTGAGGGGGAATCTCCGGAAAATCAATCGTCTGCTTGGCCGGATCAATAAAAAATACATCCTCGGCCCGGCCTTCCCAGCGCGGATCCGCAACCATCGCGACTACCCAGTACTTGCCGGCGTTGACCGGTGGGGCGGGGTCATCGTTATAGGTCACTTTCACCGGCAAACCGGCGGGCTTGGTTCTAACCCCGACTTGCCGTGGTGTGCCGTCATAAAGCTGCCGCAGATCATACAGCATGATCCCGGCGGTGTCCTTGATCACCTCGAAGCGGTTGGCAACTTTCGGCGCCGGCAGCCAGTTTCCGTTGCCCGGCTGACTGGCTACAACCGTCACAGAGCCCGCCCCGGTAAAGCTCAAGAACCGGCCATCCCATACCGCCGGACCGGACGCCACCGAAAACTGAACCGGTAAGCCACTACTAGCCTTGGCCTCCAGCCTGATAACTGCCGTCGCCACTTGATCCGGCACCTGCGGAAAATCAATGAACTGCTCCGCCGGCTTGATGCTCAGGGTGCCAAAGGCCTCGCCTGTCCAGAATGGATCCTTCACCACTGCCCGCACCTTGTAGGCGCCGGCATTGATCGGCGGTTTGGGATCACCCTGATAGGTCACGAGCACCTTCAGATCGGGCGGCTTGGTATCCACCTGTACCGCGCGCGGTGTGCCATCATAGACCTGATCAAGATTCGACAGGATGACCACAGCCTGATCATTGATCACCTCGAACTTCTGCAGCACATCATTGGCCGGAGCCCAGTTGTTATTTCCCGGTTGGCTGGCTTTCACCACCACCACTCCCGCCTCGGTGAAATACAACAGATTCCCTTCCAATTTGGCCGGCCCTTCCAGCACCATGAATTCGACCGGCAACCCGCTGGAAGCCTTGGCCCTGAGCAGCACGGTAGATGATGTTGTCTGATCGGGAATCGGTGGAAAATCAATGACCTGTTTCCCCGGTCGAACCACCAGCAAGCCCTCGGCTTTGCCATGCCACATGGGGTCCACAACCATTACGGCAACGCTGTGCTTGCCCGCATCAATCGGCGGCTCTTTTTTGCCGTCATAAGTCACCAGAACCCTCAGATCGGGCGGCATTGTCTCCACACGCACCACGCGCGGTCTGCCGTTATAGGCCTGCTCCAACGCCGACAGGACAATCTTTGCCTCTGCCGTGCTCACCCTGAAACTCTGGGAAACATCTTTGGCCGGCGCCCAGTGCTCGTCCCCGGGCTGGCTGGCTTTCACTGTCACTTTGCCCGCGCCACGGAAAGTCAAAACGTTGCCAGCTAATTGCGCGGGCCCCTCCTCAACAGAAAATTCAACAGGCAAGCCACTCGAAGCCGTGGCAACCAGCGCTACGGTCGAGGTCGTGATATGGTCTGGAATGGGCGGGAAATCAATCTTCTGCGTGGCCTTCTTCACCGGCAGTTGAGAGTTCGTTATCCGCCATTGCGCGTCGGCGATGGTCGCCCCCAGCAACAGTCCAACCACAACCAGCAGGCGGATAACGGCATAATTTGCCACTATCACGGTCTGGTCTGTTTTATTTGAACTGCTCTTTTTCATCTTTCCGATCAGATTATTTATTAGGATTATGTTAAGAATAACCCCGCCATCTTTTCCAAACACAGCCTTAGAATACTGCATAACGCAGGTTTTCGCAATAGATATACGATTAATTTATGATTAATTTTCGATGATATCTATTTACTATCGCACCGGTGTTTACGTAGTGATTTATATCAAGATGGATGTATTTATTGCGGTGTTTTCCCGGTGAATAATGTGAAGATCACCGCTATTTACAGGTATTTAATCACTTTGTGGCCAGTGGGCCAGATGGTATGAATAGCGTAATTATGAATATTAAGATTCTATTAATTTGTCTTATTTATCGCTAAAATATGCCCGTGGATGAGGGCAGTTAACTGAATTGACGAATGGCGTTCCGCCTCTATTTCATGGGATCAAATGTGCCGGAACTGCCATGGCCGCAGCCGGGGTGCACTGTAGGATTGGAACGGCCGCAGACCTTCCAGCCGTTCCCCACGGAGGGAAGGTTCCCCTCCTCAACCGTTCCCGGCTAACAAAAGAGCTACGAGAACAGCTATGGCCGCAGACGCTAGGTCAAGGCACGTGGCGGGGTATCTTGATCCGGTAGTGGCGAACGGCGTTGGTGGGATAAGCGTTATCCACCCAGTCGGTTTGAGTCCCGGTGCCGTACACGGTGGCAAGGTGGTGCCAAGCCGCGGCGTTGGGCAGATCGCCATCATTGCCTTCAATGTGATATGTACGGCCATCAACGGACTGGAAGCGCAACATCATGCCGTCGTTCACTACCATTTGCATTTCCCACCCGATATAGCTGCCCGCTGCCATGGGGTCGGTGCTGGCCAGCCATTCGGCAAAGTTGGAGAACTTGTCGTTGTCGTAATCGCCATCCTTGGTTTGCGAGAGGTCGCCGTTGAAATAGCGGAACTCCCAATCATCGGGAATGTCGTTGCCGTTGGCATCCCACGGCACCACGATCGTCGCGTAATTGCTGACCACGTTCACGCCGTCATCCGCCACGAACGTCACCACGCTGGTGGAGCCGGCGGAACCCATGTTGGTGACCCACCAAGCAAACACGCCCGTTTCAGGATTGAAGGTGGCGGTAAAGGGCAACGTACCCACGGTCAGTATGACCGGATCATCCTCGGGATCGGTCACGCTGACTGTAAAGGTGTTGGTAGTGCCGACTGCGTTGGTGTACGGCCCCTGCGGGGTAAACTCAATCACCGGCGGCTCATTGTTGGCATCTTCGGCAAAAAGGTCGATCGAGAACGCGATCGAGTTGGTTCCCATGAGTTCCACTTGGCGGGTTTGGGCCTGATTCCGCATTCGGACCGAATCGTACTCGTGGTTTTGATGGTCGTCGCGCGCGGCGGTATTGACTTGACCTTGAGTCATCGTCAGCAGCACGCCCGAGTGGTTGTTCGTCGTGGTGAGCGCCACCACGCCGCCAGTCGCGCTAATGGTATCCACAAACCCGCGCTGGCCGGCCAGCAGCAGCTCGCTCAAATTGGGCGAGAAGCCATTGCGGACATACAGCACGCCGCCATTGAGCGATGGATTGATGGTGTATTGGACGGCAAAGCTTGTGGCCGTGGGAGCCAGAGTGACCGTTTTGGAAATCTTGCCATCGGACGAAGTCAGCTTCCAGCCATCTGTCCCGTTGGTCGTGACGGTGTAGAGGTCGTTGACGTATTGCGCGGTGCCGGCATACCAGTCCTTCAGCGCCGACGTACGGTAAGCCACGACTGCACCCGTGTTCGTATCCACATTGGAAGCGCCTTCCACTTCCGTCTCGCTGCCGGCGCACGAGGCCAGGTTGCCGATCATCTGCCGGATGCGGCCATCGCCATCGCGGTGCCATGCCGCAATCATGCGCCCGCCGATTCGCTCGAAGACCGCAGCCACGTGCTTGTTGTAAAGCACGTATTCATTTTCGCCGTCCTGGTCCACATCCACGCTGGCGGTCTGAGTGGTTGCCAGTCCAGGGGCAACCGTTGCCCATGAATCTGCCCACGAATAAATGGCCGCCAGTCGAGTTTGACTCTGGGCCTGCTTGGCAAAGCCGATCAGGGTTTGGTTGTCGCTGGCGGGATTGATATAGCCGCCGATGCTCCACTTGGTCAGATCGTTATTGTTTTCGTTATGGAAAGCGGTTTCGAACACCGAGGCGTGCAGCACTTCGCGCGCAAGGCGCTTGATGTCGGCATTGGTAATACCGGCCACCTTGGTCCAGGTGTTGGAGATGATTCCGCCCGTATAGACCATGCCGTAGGCGGTGGCATTAGTCACGCCGGGACGAAGTTCAAACTTCTTGCCCACCAGTCCTTCGTGACGCCAACTGCCATTGTACCAGTTGTCGTAATTTTCGTTGTTGGCGTGGTTGATCCAGTCGTGCGACTGCTTGGCGCCGGCGGTGTTACCGCGGTCAATCGGCTCCCAACTCTGGTTCCAAGGCAGCGCGATCCGGCCAGCGGCAATATCCTCCAGCGAGACCAGTTGAATCCACGGGCGGTTGGCCAGCCAGCGCAGGTTGCGGTCATAGGCATCGGCCCGCGACAGATTGCTGAACTCCTCCCACATGGTGAAGATGGTGGAAATCTGATCTTGGCGGCCGGCCCGCGCGCGGCGGCTGAATAACTCACGCATGGGCATGGGCAGCCCGCTATCGTGATTGGCGAAGCGATAATCATCCGCAGCCGTGTTGATGACGAAGCAGTTTACGTTATTGATCCGGTTGATGCGGTAGCCATCATCGCCCAGCGCCACCTGCCGGCCAAACCAGTTGAAGACATGGGTGTTTTGATCCACCAGCGTATAGCGGAAGCCCATGTTGGTGATTTTGGCGAACACATCGGCATCCAGCAGACGCTCCGGCGCCCAGAACACGGAGTTGCTGTTGATGTTGGCGCCGTAGATTCGGTTGAGAGTGGCAGAAGCCAGATTCACGTTATCCTGATTGAACGCAGGCGTGAAATACGGCAGCGCGTGATCCGAATAAGTACTGGCCATCAGCACCACGTTGCTGTTGGCCACGGCCTGCCGGATCATGTCATTGAGTCCCGGGCCGGAACGCCACTCCGGACCGCCGTCCTTGACTTCGGCCCACTGCAACGCCGAGGCCAACGTCGGCGTGATGTGCAGGTTGAGCGGCTTCTTGAAGATGTTATGGCTCTTGATGGGCCGCTGATAACCCGCGCCGGCACCATTGTTGACGATGTCATGGATGATGTTGGCCGGCTGGATGGCCTGATTGCCATGAGCTAGCAGCGCAATCTTGGCGGACTTGCCCATATCGTTGTCGGCATTCCGGCCGATCCATTGGGTTAGGACGCCATTCTGGGCAATCCAATCCTGATCACGCCAATAGTCGGAGCAAATCCAATCGTTACGGATGCTGTCGGTGATGTCCGATCGCCCGCCGATATCGCCCGCGCCGGGCTTTCCGCCGTTGCAGGAATTGCAGGTGCCATCCTTGGTGGTGAACACTTGGAAGTTGAGTCGGCTGGCATCGCCGTTCCAGCCGATATCCGTCAATGCACTGCGGCGGATAGCAAACTCACAAGCATCGAGTTCGGAATTGAAATAGGCCCCTTGGAAGCCGTTGGCGGCAATCTGCACGCCGTTGGCGCTCAGGCTGTCCCACGCGCCCACGGTGTTGTGGGCGGGATCGGTATCCACGTAGAGATTGCCGTTTTGGCTGTCATAGACAGCCACGACGGCCTCCCACTTCATATCGGTGCGGGTATCCACCTCATCCGGCAGCGCAGCCTCGCCGGCGCCCGGGCTGTTGAAGTCCAGCACCACATAAATATTCAACGCACTCTCTTCGGCGTGGGCCTGCAAATCATGGAAGTCCACGCGGAAATACAGCTTGTCATCGGCCGCGCCACCATCGCGCATATAAAATGCCACCATGTCGCGCGAACTGTCGAAACCGTCCCAGCGGCGATAAATATCCACCGCCTGGCTGCCGCCCGTGTTGTACGGGTCCAACGCGATCAGATCATCCAGCGTCCAATCGGTGAATTCCACGTAATTGGTCTTGCCGTTGACGCTGCCAATGGCCGCGCCGGGGCCAATCGTGATGGCGCCCGCCGGTGGCGGCGAGCCGGGATCATCGTAATGCCGCGGATTGGTGCCGTTGAGATATTCCTGGATATTGGTGAACCCATCGCCATCCGGGTCGCCATTGGCGCCGTGCTCCGTGCTGCCGATGACAAGTCCGGTGCCCATGTTGGTATGGCCCACAATGCCGCAATCCAGCGGATCAAGGCCATAGCGCACTTCCCAACCATCGGGAAGGCCATCGCCGTCGGTGTCCGGATTCAGCGGGTCGGTTTCCAGCCAGATTTCGCCGGCATCCCAGACGCGGTTGGAGTTGCTGTCGCCATCAATCCGCCCATTAAAGTTTTTGTCTTCGCCATAGCCATCACTCAAGCCATCGCCGTCGGTATCGGGATTGTTGGGATCGGTTTCCAGCCAAGTTTCCCAGGAGTCCATGCGACCGTTGGGCCAATTGACACGCGTACTTGGGTCTTGTCCGGGTGCGATGGAGTCGCCGTCGCCATCCACCCACCCGTTACGGTTGGCATCTTCCACGCCGTCGGGGATGCCATCGTAATCGCTGTCGGGGTTGTTGGGATCGGTGGTGCTGCCCCAGAGACGTTTTGAACGGTCGCCGCCGGCACTTTGGCTATCCACGCCGGGCACTTTGCCAAAGTTGTCGAGCGTATTGTAGAACGGCGGGTCAAGGTCGGCGCGGAAGTTCGGCCAGCCGTCGGCGTTGGTGTCGGCGTTGGTGTCCGTGTGCGCGGAGGGCGTGCGCCAACCCAATTCCAATCCGTCGGGCAGACCGTCGCCATCGCTGTCGGGGCTTTCGGGCAGGCTCCGCCCAAAAGCATCGTGCTGATGAATATCGCCATTGGTCCAGAATTCCGGATTGGGCTTATAGCGCGGATCGGTATCGGGGAAGCCGTTGGGCAGCGGGACAACATTGTTTTCCCACGCGTCTTCCAGCCCGTCATCATCATGATCGAGATCGTTGGTGCTGGTCATGTCCACCACTTGCCTGAGTTGCAGGCGCGCGGTGCGCGATGCGCTATTGGTCTTGTTGTCCGGGTCCCTGACCCACGCGGTGAAACGGTAAGTTCCAGCCGTCACGTTGCTCCACGCATAATCCCAGAACAAGGTGCTGCCGATGTTCGAACTGCCCACCAGCGCCACCTGCCCCGTGTAGCCGGTCGGCGACGTGAAATAAATACCGGTGGCCACCGCGTTGGTGTCCGTGGCCAACTGAATGCGGGTGGTGCGCAGCGCCGGATTGGTGGCTATCTCTGCCGGCGGCACGTCCTTGAGGATGATCACATGCGGCTTGCCATCGCTGCCGAACTCCGGCGGCTCGGTAATGATGATGGACGGCAGCAACTCGCCCATGGTCCGCACTTGGCGCGTGGCGCGCAGCGTCGGCTTGCCCGCGCGGGTTCCCACAATCTCGAAGCTGTGCAGCCAGTCCGGGTGCCCGTTGTACACATTGGGCATCGTGAACTTGATGGTGTTCTCGTTGGGATAATCCCACTGATGCTGCAGGTTGATGTCATCGGGCGAGAGGATCACACCTTCAGCCGGATCGCCGCCATTCGCAGCACTGTTGAGCTTGATGGTGAAGAGCGCCAGCGCTTCCGCGTCGTCCAGATTTTCCGCAAAGTTCCACGAATACTTCACGCGGATTTCCCAGCCGGCCTCGACATAATCGCCGTCCTGGCCCGGCCAATCGAAGTAGAGCCGGTAGGCATCGCCGCTCGTGTTGACGGTGCGGATCAATTCCGTGTAGTGGCCTTGGGCTTCGGTCAGGCCCGCGTTGGTCCACGCCGTTTTTTCCGCGCTGGACCACTCGCGCAGGCGCACGCGGATGGTGGCCGTCCCGCCAGTCGGCAGGTTGGCATAGGTGAAGCGCCAAGCCTGCGGATAATCGCGGTTCATGTCGCTGGGCGTGACACGCGCGGCCTTCTGCCATGCGGCATAGACGTTGCCATTGCCATTGGATTTGCTAGTGGCGCTGTCGTCGTTGCTGGCGTCGCTGTCTTCAATGCGGTACCAGACCTCGCGCACGGTTGGGTCCGTACGCACCACCACGCCGTATTCCGTGCCGCCGAGCGTGTCGCCGTTGGCGGCGGGCCACTGGACATACCCCTGCGGGCGCTGGGCATCCAGATAGAACGTCTGCTTGAAGGTGTTATATACCGCGCTGCCATCATCCCGATTGAGGAATGCGCGCGCGGAAATCAAGTGGAAGCCCTCCTTGAGGCCGGTGCGCGTCTCGCCATAGTCGTTGTGTGGGCGATTGGTAATGGTGCCCAGATTCAGATTGGTCACCTGCCAAACGCCCATCATGTCGGCTTTGCGCGTAATATCGGTGGCGCTGCCCGGCCAGACGATCTCCCAGCCGTTGCCATCATAGCCCTGCTCGCGCGCGGAACCTGTTTTGTAGCGGAACACGGTGCCCGCCGGCAGGGCCGGAACTTGCGCCTCCCACCAGTCGGTGCTGTTGGTGCCATCGCCGACCCAATTGCATTCCACCACGAGCGTATCGCGGTTGCCCGCCGCGCCGCCCGCCCCCTCCGGCCAGGCCACGCCATTGGTGGTGTAATAGAGGTGCACACGATTGCCACCCACCTTCGGCGTCTTGATGCCGATATAGAGCGTCGAACCCGCGGCATTGGTCAACGGCGGCCAGAATTGGGCATTTCCCACACGCGGGCCATCCTGCATGGCTTGAGGATTGTGGTAAATCCATGAAACCATCTGATCGTCGCTCCAATCATTGGAGCCGGAGGAGGGATTGATGGTCCAATTGGCTTGGCCAATAGTGGCCACATAGGTCTCCGCGCCCGCCGAGCCCAATTTGCAGCGGTTGGAATCGGCCGCGGCAAACTTTTCGGGCCAGATGCGCTTCACAAAGGTGGCCTGTTCGTAGCCCAGAAATACATCGTTGGCCAGCGCCGGTGGATTGTCGCGCGGGTCGCCGCCGATGTGATTGGTGTTGTTGAGGTTCATGCCGCCATCCAGCTTCATCAGCACGTTGCCGGCGGAACCATCCACCCGCGTCGCAAAGCTCACGCTGCTGGCGTTGGTCACCCGCGGGATGTCAATCGAGTAGGAAAAATCGGTGGTGTTGGTATCTGGCAGGCCGTAGGGATTGAACGCCGGATCGCCGTCGGGGCCATCCTTGCGCGTGACCCTGACACTGCCCGCTATCTTGCCGTTTTCATAAATCGTGATGGGCTTGCCGCCGAAGCTCGACCACAGCCCGCTGGGATCCGGATTCTTGTAGCCGAAAATAAAGTAACCACCCGGGGGAACCACCACTGTATTCAGCGCGGAAGCGTAGGTGTAAAAACCATAGTAGTAATCGGAGTAGTTGAAGAGGTAGGCATCGGAACCGTAAGGCCCGCCGGCCTGATGCGGATAGCTGATGCTGCTGCGGATGTCGCGTGCCTGCCCGTTGGAGTAGTCATCGTTCAGCATCACGAGCATGGTCACGTGTTGCGCGGCATTGGAACCGGCCTGCCGCCAATCCAAACGCTCCCACGCCACAAAGTCGCCATCGCTCCACACCCCGCGCTGATAGCCGCGGGCAAATTGCTCGTGGCAATAGAGCAGGTTCGGCACACGGTTGTCGCCCCACTGCCCGAGGAACGATGTGTTGGCCCAGCGCGGGAATGCCCCGCCACTTTCACCGAGCGTTTCGGCATGGAAGTTGCCGTCCGTATAGAGCAGGCCCAGTCCCTCGCGCAGGAAGTAGAACGCGTGTTGCAGCTCGCGGCGCGCGGCGTAATCGTTGTCATGGCTTTGCGCGTGCATCACGCCCAAATTGGGCGAGAACCCGCCCCACCCCGGATTATCAAAACCCTCCAAGCCGTTCCACGGACTGCCGAGGCGATCGTTGAGCTGGTTGCGCAGGTCGTTGTCCACCAGCCGCATTCCCGCCGACCAATAGCCGCCGTAGCCCGGTGGCTGTCCGAGGTGCTCGCCAAAAATCAGCGCGTCATCGCGCGGAATTTCAGTATTGAAATTGCTGTCGCGGTGGTTGTCCCAGTCGCTGAAGCCGCGCGTCATGTTGAATTGCCACTGGATGTTGCCGCAGTAGCCGAGGTTGCTGTCGTTCTTGTCGAACTCGCCATAAAAATAGTCCGGCACGTGCTTCACCGCGTCCAGGCGCAGGCCGTCGAGCTTGGTCATGGCCATTTCCCAGCGCACCGCGCGCAGCAGATACGCGCCAACGTCCTCTTTGAAGAAGTCCGGATATTGCGCGATGATGTTGGTGGTCAGTCCGTTGTTGGTGCCAAAACCAATGTAGATATTGGCGTTGGTGTTGCCCGACCAATCCCACACATTCCATTGCGCGGGCGGCACGTTGGTGTTGGGCATCCGGTCATAGAATTCCGGATTGTGCGGGTGGCGCACATAGCTCGGCTTGGGATTCCAGTCGCCCTCGTTGAGGCCGTGGTTTTGGTTGGGCGTTTCGTGGGCAATGTCAATCAGGTCCGACAACCCCAAATGCATCACCTGCCACGCGTCGTTCCAATCGCGGCAGTTGTCCCACTTGCGGTAAAACCCGTCTTCCGTGCGGCGCAGGTGAAAATCTTCCGGGCACATGCCGGGATACACATCCACCGGTGTCGTCTCGTTATAGCCGGGGATGTCGAACGCGCGGTGGTTCATGATGTTGTCAGCATAGACCCGCAGGCCGAACCGGTGCGCGGTTTCGATCAGGTTGAGCAGCTCCGCTTCGGTGCCGTAGCGCGTTGCCGTGGTGCTGCGCTGGTGCCGCCCGCCCAAGTCGAACGGATCCCACAAGTCATAGCCCACGGAAAGGCCGCCACTACCCTTGGTCGGCGGTGGGATCCAAATCGAGGAATATCCGGCTTCGGCCAGCTCCGGGATTTTGTCCGTCATTTCCCGCCAGCTTGTGTTGAAGTACTGCAGCATGGCCTCGCCGTAGGCCATTCCCGGCAGGAGCAATCCCAGCGCGCCCACGCCGATGATTCTCCGCCACCATTTGCGCCCCAACTGTTGTCCTGATTTCATCCCTGCACTCCTCAACGAACTGCAACCGGCCATTTGCCCCTACAGACAAACAAAGGCAATCGTTACATTACCGACCGACTCTACCCCACCGTGCTCGGCAACTCAACGCAAAAACGCTTCACCAGACCATAAAAATAAGCCCGCCCCTTCCCCCCTCCTCAAGCGTGGACCACCGGCAGATGCGCCCAGTCCGTCGGCCGGTTCACGGATTTACGTTGCTGCCGCATTTGCCACCGGGTGCTGACCAATTCGCGGGCGTGGCACACCACGCGCCGCGCCGGCTCCCGGTTCAGTGTGTCCACGCACGTCATCAAGCGCATGGTTGCGGGGCTGTCCGGCGTTTGCGAGGCAAACAGCAGCCCCTGTTCTGCTCCCGCCGGCGTCAAATCCATGAGCAACACCCCGGCCTTCTGATAGCGCAATCCCGGCCGGAAAATCCGCGTCAGCCCCTCCTGCGCGCACTGGACCAACCGGCCGGAATCCTGCGTGGGCCGCTCCAAAACCAGCGTGACTCCATTGGCATACCACGGTTCCGCGTCGGCAAACGGACTCGTCTGCACAAAAACCGTCACCGCCTGCGCCCGCAACCGCTCCCGACGCAACTTCACCCCCGCCCGCGCCGCGAACGCCGCCACCGCGCCTTGCAAATCTGTCAGCGAACTCAACCGCTCGCCAAAACTGCGCGACACCATGATCTGTTTTTTGGCGGGCGGGACCAACTCCAACGGCAGGCACGAGCACCCCGCCAGCTCGCGGCCAATCCGCTCCAACACCACGCCGCCCAACCGCCGCAGCCAACTGGGATCCGCCTCGGCCAGCGCCAGCGCCGTCGCCACCCCCGCCTGCCGCAGTCGCCCCCCCCAGCGCGCAGCGATTCCCCAAATGTCCTCCACCGCCAGCGCGGCCAGCGCCTCCCGCGGCGCGGCCACCTCCCCCCAGTGGCACACCGGCCCCTGCCCAGCCTGCCCTTTTTTGGCGAGGCGGTTCGCCACTTTCGCCAGCGTTTTGGTCGGCGCAATTCCCACCGAAACTGGAATGCCCGTCCAGCGCCGAACCGTACGCGCAATCGCCTGCCCCAGCGCCGTCAGATCGCCACGATGACCGCCCACATCCAGAAAACATTCGTCAATGGAGTACACCTCCAGCCGCGGACTGAACTGCGTAAGGGTTTGCATGACGCGCCGCGAAAACTCGCCATAGAGCGCGTAATTCGAAGAAAACACCACCACCCCTGCCCCGCGCACCGCCGGCGCCACTTTGAACCACGGCTTGCCCATGGGAATGCCCAGCGCCTTGGCTTCCGCGCTGCGCGCCACCACGCAGCCATCGTTGTTCGACAGCACCACAATCGGCCGCCCCTCCAGCGCCGGTTGGAACACCCGCTCGCAGGACGCGTAAAAATTATTGCAATCCACCAGCGCGAACACGCCCCACCTCAATACGACCGGATGGCGTGCGCCACCACGCCCCAGATCACCAGCTCCGTGTGCTCATGCACCACAATTGGCGGATACGCCGGATTCTCCGCCTCCAACCGGATTCCCTCGCGCCCCACCCGCAGCCGCTTCACTGTCAATTCGCCATCCACCACCGCCACCACAATCGCCCCCGACGCTGCTTCCCTTGCACGGTCCACCACCAGCAAATCACCATCGCGGATACCCGCCCGCACCATGGAGTCGCCCGTCACCCGCACCACGAAAGTCGCCGCCGGATGTGGCGCCAGATAGGCATTCAAATCCAGCGGCCCCTCCAGATGGTCGTCCGCCGGCGAGGGAAATCCCGCCGCGATCCGCGAGGAAAACAACCGCAGCATCCGCCGCGGCTGTCCCACCGCCACCCGCCACACCGTCTCCGCAATTCCCAAGGTTGTTGTACCCGCTTTCATACTGAACAATTGTTCAGTATCATACACAACCCCACCCCCTTGGCAAGCCCGGGAATGGGGGGGGGAGTTAGGGTGCGATTGAGCCCGGCCGGGTACCTTTGCAGTCAGGATAAGCCGAACAGCCCCAGAAATCGCCCTTGGCCGACTGGCGGCGGCGCATCGGTTGTCCGCACTGCGGGCAGGCAGGCGCCGCCGCATCTTTTTGTTGGTCCCGAATCTCGCGGCGCTTGGTGGACAGCCGCTCGCTAAAGCCACCCGTTTTCTCGAAGGCCTTGCCCTGCGACTCAATCAAGCTTTTCAACATATTCAACGCCCGGCCAATCATCATCAGCATGGCGTTGGCCACCACCACCGGATCATCGGCATCCAGCCACCGCGCATATTTCTTGCGCTGTTCCCGCGCGTGCTTGGCGGACTCATGGACCATGTCATCCTGGAATGCGGGGGCATCCAGCGAAACCGCGTTGATGGCCTTGGCCTCCGGCGAATGCACCGACCACGGCAATTCCCCACGGTCGAGAATGAAAACCTCATAGTCGCCGCGCAATTCGCTCAAACTGGCGCGAGCCACATCCGTCAGTTTCATTTCGGTGTCTTTGGAGGTGGCCGCCCGTTCCGAGCCTTCAATAATGTTCTGCCGTCCGCCGCGGGCGGCTTGAACCATTTGATCATATTGCCGACCCTTGGGGTCATAGAACTTGGTTTCCCGTTCGCGCGGGTCGGCCGTCAGGAAGCGCCGGCAAAACCGCAGCGTTTCCAACTGCACAATGGTGGCCAGCGTGAACGAGTGCAACCGCCGAAACCCACCATGCTTGTCAAACAGTTCCGCCATGGCACCACCTATGCTGTCGTGACCTCATTGACCACATTGTCCGGCATCCTACACCAAACAATACGGTCAATAACAACAATCTTGTCCATGTCCGTCCATTTCCGTCCCCACCGCCGCCCCCGCCCCCCCTCCGGGGCGTGGCTTGCGTGGCGGGCGGGGGGCGGCTACAATCCGCGCCCATGAAAACTAAAACTTCCTGGCTGTCGTCCGCGGTGATTTACCAAGTGAACCTGCGCTCGTTGGCGGCGCGCGAGCCGCGCAACGCCGTCGAGGCGCTGACCGAAAAGCCGCAACCTCTCTCCCCCCTGGCCTACCTGACCAAATCGTTGCCGCGGCTGCGGCGGCTGGGATTCAACGTGGTCTATTTGCTGCCGCCCTACCCCATCGGGCTCCTCGGCCGCAAGGGAATCGGCTCGCCGTATGCCTCGCGCGATTTCCGCGCTGTCGAACCGGAATACGGCACCATGGAGGACATCCAGGCATTCATCCGCCGCGCGCACGAGCTGAAGCTGAAAGTGATTTTCGACATCACGCCCAACCACACTGCGCGCGACCACGTCTGGATGACCGCTCACCCCGAGTATTACGTCAAGGCCCCGGACGGTTCCGCCTTCTTTGATGCCGATTGGTCGGACACCGCCAAGCTGGACTACACCAATCACGACCTGCGCGCGGCGATGATCGAGGTGTACGACTTCTGGCTTTCCTGCCTCGGCCCGGATGAGCACGGCGCGCCGGATGGCGTGGACGGCTTCCGCCTCGACATGGCGCACTTCATCAATGACAAGTCGTTCTGGGACCAAGCGCTGCCCGCGCTGCGCGCGCGGCACCCTTCCCGCGACTTGCTTTTCATGGCCGAATGCTACGGCTTCCAGAACAACCTCGATCTTTTCGCCCGCGGCATGGATGCGGCCTATGACGACGATTTCTACAAGCTGTGCCAGTATGCCTACGCCGTGGATGAAGCCGGCAACTCGCGCGTGCGTCTTGCCGCGGATGCCCAGCACAACCACGATTTCCATCCCATCCTCAACCAGTGGCAGGATGGCGGCCTAGCGGCGGCGGCAGCCAAAGTGTTGCGCCAATACGAGGAGGCCGCAGCCCGTTTTCCCTGCCGGCATTACACCGCGCGCTACACCGACAACCACGATGAGGGCCGCGGCCTGTACCGCTTTGGCCCCGGCGCGTTCCGGGCCATGAACATTCTCGCGTTTCTGGCGCCGCGCACGCTGCCCTTCCTGCTGACAGGCCAGGAATCCGGTGCGCTCAACCGCCCCTCCATCCACGCGCGCTGCCAACCCTGCGACAAAGGCCGGCGCATCCTCACTGCCGATGGCCGCGAAGTCCGGCAGGAAGGCGTGGAATTGGAAGGCAACCTGTTCGATCGCGGCTACGCCGCGCGCCAGCAGTGGCAGCAGTTTTTTAAGGAGCTGATCGCCCTGCGCAAAAAACACCGTCCCCTGCGCGAAGGCTCGTGCGACATCCTCGATCTTGGCGAGGATGCCGGCCCCCGCGACCGCACCGTGCTGGCGTTCGACCGCAAACTCGGCCAGCAACTGCTGCGCTGTGTGATCAATCTTGGTGACCAGCCACGCCACTTGGCCCGCGCCAACGCCTTGCTCAACGGCACGCCGCTCTATGGCACACTGCCGGCGGCGGGCGTGCTGCCGCCGTTTTCGGTGGTGGTGGTCAGCATCGCGTAACGCTGCGCCGGCGCAAAAAACAGGCCGCGGCGCCCATCGGGCCCGCGGCCTGCCGTGCCAAGCAACCGGATCAGGTGGTCACTTGGATTTTGCGCGCCTTGACTTCCTCGCGCTTGGGCAGCGTGACGGTCAAGGTTCCGTTTTTGATGCGCGCCTGGATGCGTTCGGCGTCCACCGTCTCGGGCAGGGTGAAATCGCGGCGGTAGCGGCCAGCACGGAACTCGCACCCGAGCTCTTCGCCGGGCGTCGGGCAACCGCCCGTCTGGCACCAGCCTTCAATAGTCAACACCCGGTTATGCACCGTGGCCTCGGCGGTCTTTTCGTCGGCGCCGGGCATATCAGCCAACACCGTGAAGCGTTCGGCATCTTCGCGGATATCCACGCGCGGGATATACACCGGCTCATTGGCCGGCACGGGGGCATCTTGGCGTTTTTCTGTGGCAGTCGTCATGGCTTCACTCCTTTCATTCCGCCGTGATGGCGATTTTACGCGGTTTTTCCTCTGGCGAGCGGGGCACGGCAATGTTCAACAAGCCGTTCTTGAAGGTGGCCTTCACCCCGGCTGCATGGGCACGGAAGGGCAGTTGCAACGTGCGCTGGAACTCACCCGCGGGCCGTTCCCGGCGCAAGACGGTTTCCCCGGCGGCCGGCGCCGCGCTGTTGACCTTGCCGCGCAAGGCCAGCTCGTCGCCGTCCACGGAGATTTCTACATCCTGCGGATCAACACCGGGCATTTCAGCCACCAGCGTCAATCCATCGGCCGTCGAATACACATTCAACGGCGGATACGCCGCGCCAGCGCGCCGCTCCACCCGGGGTTCTTGTCCCGCCAACAGGCGGTTCATGTTGTCCTGGAGCGATTCCAATTCGTCGAAAATAGTCCAGGGACTACGGGGTCCAATCATCAGTTCTAACATGGCGAGCACTCCTTTCTTGGTTCGGTTGAGTTGCTTGTCCACCTTGTACAGAGCAGACCCCATGCCAATTTTTCTCTAGTGCAATTTAATTAATGCAACAAACTGCAAATGAATAAGAACTGACTTTTTAATCAGACGGATATTTCAAGCTTGCCAGATAAAAAAGCGCCATTTTGTCGCTCATCACGCGACACAATGGCACTACCCCCCCCCCCCCCCCCTTTGCGACTTATTTCGCTGGGGGAATGACCAGCACCGGGCATTCGGCTTTGCGCACAACTCGCTCGGTGACGTTGCCAAACAGAATCTTGCCGACCGCCCCCGCCCCCTGCCGACCCAGAATAATCAGGTCAATGCCTTGCTCTTGGGCATACTCAAGAATTTTTTGCCGGGCCTCGCCAATGCGCATGGCGATGATCAGCTTGACCTCCGGCGGCACGTGCGGCTGATAGGCCTCGGCCAGTTTGGCATCAATCTCGCGCTTGGCCCGCGCGTCCACGTCCTCGTCCACTTCGTAGATATAGCCCTTCCAAAACTGGGCGGGCGGTTCGGGGATCACGTGGAGCAGATGCAGCTCACAGCCGGGATTGCGCTGGGCGGCGCGTACCGCAAACACGAACGCGCGGTCGGCATTCGCGGAAAAATCGGTGCAAAACAGCATCTTGCGATATTGCTGCTGCCAAAGTTTGTCCACCATGGTCGCCTCCTTGCCTGCCCTACCGGACCCATGTGACGGGCACCGTCACCAACTGCGGAAACACCAACAAGATGAGCGCGCCCACAATCAATGCCAGCAAAAACGGCAGCGCGCCCTTGAAGACACTGGCCAGCGGCACGGCCCGGTCCATGCCGCTCACCACATACACATTCACGCCCACCGGCGGCGAAATTACGCCCATCTGGGTCACCAGCACGATCACCACACCGAACCAAATCGGATCAAATCCCAGCTTGAGCGCCACCGGATAAAAAATGGGAATGGTCAACATGACCAGCGCCAGCGCGTCGAGAAACGCGCCCGCCACCAGATAAAACCCGATGATCAGCAGCATGGTCCCCCACCCCGGCAGCGGCAGGTTGGCCATCCACTGAGCCAACGATGTCGGCACATTGGTGATTTGCAAAAAGTGGCCGAATACCGTCGCCCCGGCCACAATCACCAGCACCATGCAGGAGGTGCGCAGGGTTTCGTTGAGCGCGGTGGCCAGCATTCGCCACGTCAGTTTGCGCGCCAGTGCGGCAATCACGAGACTGCCCGCGGCGCCGATGGCCGCAGCCTCGGTGGGCGTGAACCAGCCGGCAAACATTCCGCCCATCACCAGCGCAAAGAGCGCCAGGATTTCCACCACGCCGGACAGCGCGCGGAAGCGGGCGCGCCACAGCTCCGCGGTGGCCGGCGGCGCCAGCGCAGGCCGCCAGCGGCACAGGAGCATGATGGTCAGCATGAACAGCGCGGCCACCAGCAACCCCGGCACGATGCCGGCAATGAACAACTTGCCGATGCTTTGCTCCGTCATCACGCCATACACGATGAAGACAATGCTCGGCGGAATCATCATGCCGATGCTCCCGCCGGCCGCCACGGTGCCCGCCGCAAAACCAGCGTGGTACTTGTAGCGCTTCATTTCCGGCAGCGCCACGGCGGCCATGGTGGCGGCGGTGGCCGGGCCGGAGCCGCAAATGGCGCCGAATGCCGTGCACGCGCCCACCGTGGCCATGGCCAGCCCGCCGCGCAGCCAACCAAACCAGCTCTGGGCCGCCGCAAACAGGCGCTGGCTGATTCCCGTGTGGAACGCCACCTGCCCCATCAGCACAAACAGCGGAATAACCGTCAGGCCGTAGTTGGAAAACGTGTCGTAATAATCCGTGACCAGGATATAGAGCGCGGCGTTGCCGTTGACCATCACGGCGTAGCCCACCACGCCCACAAGCGTCATGGCAAAAGCCACCGGCATGCTGGTGGCCAGCAGCAAAAAGAGCAGCGCTATTCCGCACAAACCGACTTGCAGGTCCGTCATGGCTTACCTCGGCCGCAACAGGGAACGCCCCGGATGGAGCAGATGCCAGAGCGTCACGCCCACCGTCACCACACAGGCCGCCGCCGCGAGCCACGGCACCCAGAACATCGGCATGTGCAGCGTGGTGGTCACCTCGCCGCTCTCGAAAAACGCGTTGCCCTGCAGCACAAACTGCCACGCCAGCAGGCTGAAGAGCAGCAGCAGCACCAGCCGCATCAGCGTATCCGTCACGGCGCGGCCGCGCGGGCGCAACTTCAGGAAAAAATATTCGATGGCAATGTGGCCCTTGACGGCTTTGGTCAGCGGCAGGGCGCACACCATGGCGATGGCACCCAAGACGCGCACCAGATCATACGCGCCACGCACTGGCAACCCGCAGCGCCGACCAATGACGTCGGCCACGGTCACCAGAATAATTCCCAGCACGGCGAGCCCGCCCACCACGGCCATGCCGTGGATGACCCGCCGCAGAAAACCGGTGCGCGCGCTGGCGCCGGACAACGGGGACATGATTACGGCTGGCTCTCCGCCGCCGCGAGCCGGGTTTGGATGGCCGCCAGCATTTCCGCGCCGGGCAGGCCCTTGGCGGTTGCCCGCTGCACATAGTCAGCCAGGATCGGTTCCATGGCCGCTTTCCAGCCGGCCACTTCCTCCGGCGGCAGCGTAATCACTTCGCGGCCGAGATCGCGCACAAACGCCCAGCCTTCCTCATCGGCATCGTTCCAAGCCTGCCCATGTTTGTCCACCCATTCGGCGCTTACCGTGGTGATGATCTCCTGCAAATCGGTGGGCAGCGCATCCCACGACTTCTGGTTCATGGCCACGAACATCGCCGTGGTGTAGCCGATGGCCTTGGTGTCGGTGATGTACGCAATCACTTCGCCCTGCTTCCACCCCTTCAGCGTCTCCACCGGGCAGAAGGTGCCCTCCACCACGCCCTTTTGCAGCGCGTCATACGTTTCCGGCTGCGGCATGCCCACCGCAGTGGCGCCCAGCGCCGTGGCAATGCCGGCGGAAAGACCCGTGCCGCGGATTTTCATGCCCTTCAAATCGGCCAGAGTCCGCACCGGTTTTTTGGTGGCCAGGATGCCGGGGCCGTGCGCGTGGACGTAGAGCAACTTGGCGCCTTGGATTTCCGCCGGAGCAAACTGCGCGGCCAGCTCGGTGGCCATGCGCGTGGCGGTCAGGCCATCGGGCCAACCCAGCGGCAAGTCCAGCGCCTCCAGCAGCGGAAAGCGCCCGGGGGTATAGGCAAAGCAGCTCATGCCGAGATCGGAAATGCCGTTCAGCACGCCCTGCCAGCACTGATCTGCCTTGGTCAGCGTGCCGCCGGGATACACCGTGATTTGCAACCGGCCGCCCGAGCGTTTTTCCACTTCCCTGGCCCATTCGGTGGCGGTTTGCGCCTGGATGTGCATCGGCGGGAAAAACACGCTGTAGGTCAGCTTGTAGGTCTTGTCCGCTGCCGCATCCCCGCCCGCCGCATCGCGCTTGCCGCAGCCGCTCAGCGCCAGGCCCAGCGCCACGAATCCCACTCCCGCGAGTCCCAGATATTTTTTCATGCCCACTCCTTTGTTCGCCATTTCCAGCGGGTCGTCATCCTATCGCCAATCCGCAGCGCCGCGCAACTCTTTCCGCCGGCGCGCGACAAAATCGGTTGACGACGCCCGCGCGCTCTTGTATCTACATACAGAAACATCGCAACGAACCCCTTGGAGGCATCATGAACGTCGCTGATTATTCCAACTACTTCAACCTGCACCCCGACAAGGAAGGCCGCTTCGGCAAATATGGCGGCGCCTACCTGCCACCGGAGCTGGAAAAAATCATGGAGGAAATCCGTGATGCCTATGACACTATTTCGCGGTCGGCGCGGTTCATCGCGGAGCTGCGCTCCATCCGCAAGCATTTCCAGGGGCGGCCCACGCCGGTCTATCACGCGGAACGACTTTCCCGCAAACTCGGTGCAGCACAGATTTACCTCAAGCGCGAGGACCTCAACCACACCGGCGCGCACAAGCTCAACCACTGCATGGGCGAAGGCCTCCTGGCCACCTATCTGGGCAAAAAGAAACTAATCGCCGAAACTGGCGCGGGACAACACGGCGTGGCATTGGCCACTGCCGCCGCCTACTTCGGCCTCGAGTGCGACATCCACATGGGCGAGGTGGACATTGCCAAGCAAGCCCCAAACGTCGCGCGCATGAAGCTGCTCGGCGCCAACGTCATCCCGGTGACCTTCGGCCTGCGCACGCTTAAAGAAGCGGTGGATTCCTGCTTCGGCGCGTATTTGAAGGACCCCGTCACCCAGCTCTATTGCATCGGCTCCGTGGTCGGCCCCCACCCCTTCCCGATGATGGTCCGCGACTTCCAGCGCGTGGTCGGCATTGAGGCCCGCGAGCAATTCCACGACATGACCGGCGACATCCCGGACATCGTCACCGCCTGCGTGGGCGGCGGCTCCAACGCCATGGGCTTGTTCTCCGGCTTCCTCGCCGACCCGTGCGAAATCCACGGCGTGGAACCCCTCGGCCGTGGCCCCAAGGTGGGCGATCATGCCGCCACCATGACCTACGGCAAGGAAGGCGTTCTGCACGGTTTCAATTCCTACTTGCTGCAAGACGAGAAGGGCGAGCCCTTGCCGGTGTACTCCATTGCGTCGGGATTGGATTATCCGTCGGTGGGTCCGGAACACTCGTTCCTGAAAGATATCGGCCGCGTGCAATACCACACCATCACTGACCGCGAAGCGGTGGAGGCATTCTTCATGCTTTCGCGTGTGGAGGGCATCATCCCTGCGCTGGAAAGCTGCCACGCCGTGGCGCACGCCATCCGGCTTTCGCGCACCGCGCCGAAGCACTCGCGCAGCATCCTCGTCAACTTGTCCGGCCGCGGCGACAAGGACATGGACTACGTGATCGAGCACTACGGCTTCGGCGAAAACTTCAAGCTGGACTGATCCCGCCGCGCGCGGGCGGCCAATCAAGGCTCTTCAAGGCGGCCCACGTTGGGTCCGCATTGGGACACCCAACAATTTCGTTGATTTTGTCGGGTTTTTGTAGGGCGGGAATGGTTGAGGGACGAAACCTTCCCGCCGGAAAAGGCTGGAAGGTCTGCGACCGTTCCAGCCTTCAATCCAACCCGAATCGCGACACTCACGAAGGACATGGACTACGTGATCGAGCACTACGGCTTCGGCGAAAACTTCAAGCTGAACTGATCCCGCCGCGCGCGGGCAGCCATCAGATATCTTCGAGGCGGCCCAGCAGCCGTAGCAATCCATCCAGAATGGTGATGGGGTGCGGCGGGCAGCCCGGGATGAACAAATCCACCGGCAACAGGGCGGTTGCGCCATTGCGCACTTCCGCATGGCCGGCGAATGGGCCGCCCGAAATGGCGCACGCGCCCACGGCAATCACAAGGCGCGGCTCGGCCAGCGCGTCGTAGGTTTTTTGCAGCGCCAGCGCCATGTTTTCGGTGGCGGGCCCGGTGATGAGCAGGCCATCGGCATGGCGCGGCGATGCCACAAAGCGGATGCCGAAGCGGCTTAAATCGA
>MWEZ01000002.1 GCA_002071335.1 Verrucomicrobia bacterium ADurb.Bin018 | reverse complement strand
TTCCAACTGTGTTACGTATCTTCACGATCGGTTTCCTTTCTGCACCTGATGAGTGCGTTTGAGATAGGTGTTTAAATCAACGCCCAAAGGAAACCGATCCTCTTTTGCCTTCTCATCCTATCTGTGGAAAAATATCCGCAAAGTTCTTCCATTGTGTGGAAAATCCGCCGAAAGTTTTTCCATTGTGTGGAACAATTTGACCTGGTTTTTCCATAGCGTGGAAAACTTTTTTCCACGGTGTGGAAAAAATGGGCGCGTGGCGGTGGATTTTTCCACGGTGTGGAAAATCCCGCCTGCGTGGGATAAACTTTTTTCCACAGTGTGGAAAAGGGCCGGGCTTGACGCGGGTGGCATGGGTGGTATGGTCTGTCGTTGACTAAAAAATGTGGTCGCTAGGGGTGTCCTCGATGGAGAGGGCTGAGAGTTCCGGTTGGCCGGATAACCCTTGGAACCTGTTGGATCATTCCAGCGTAGGGACAGCGGATCGTGTGGACCGGCACCGTGGTTTCTTCGATGGAACCGCGGTTTTTTGTTGGCCGCGGCAGGCTCCCCGGCGGCAGGATCGGAGAAGATGCAATGTCAACCGGTGAGCCAAATCCTACGAGCGAGCGCACGCTGCGCGAATGGGATTTTTTTCTCTTGTGGGCGGGTGCCGCGATTTCGCTGTCTGAAATCTGGGCGGGCGGGTTGCTGGCATCGTTCGGGTTGTTGACCGGGCTGGGGATTATTGTGGTCGGCCATTTGGTGGGGAATACGCCGATGGCGCTGGGCGGACTGATCGGCAGTCGTCATGGCGTACCCAGCATGGTCAGCACGCGGGGCGCGCTGGGCAATCGGGGCGCCATGTTGCCCGCCGTGCTGAATGTGCTGCAACTGGTGGGCTGGACCTCCGTCATGCTCTGGATTGGCGGGCAGGCGGCGGCGGGGCTGCTGGGCGGCGCGAGCAGCGCCCGGTGGTGGATCGGGGGACTGGGGGTGTTGACGACCGCGTGGGCTCTTGCCGGCAGCCGGATGTGGCGCGTGCTGCAAAAAATCGGGGTGGTGCTGCTCCTCGCCTTGTCCGTGGTCATGACCGTGGTGGCCCTGCGCGCGTATGGGTGGCGCCCGCTTTTGGCGCAGTCCCCGCCGCGCACCATGCCTCCCATGCTGGGGTTGGACTTGGTGATCGCCATGCCGATTTCCTGGATGCCGTTGGTGGCGGACTACACGCGTCATGCCGCGGTGCCCGGGCGCGGTTTGCGCGGTACGTGGTGGGGCTATTTTCTCGTGAGTTCATGGATGTTTGCCGTGGGGTTGATGGCCACGCTGGCCACCGGCTCCGCGGCGCCGGAATCCATGCTGCTGCAGTTGCTGGGCGGGCACGGCCTGCTGGCGCCGGCCGTGGCCATCGTGCTGCTCTCCACGTTGACGACCACATTTCTCGACATCTATTCCAACGCGCTCTCCGCGCAGAGTTTGTTCCCCCGGCTAGGCACACGGCGCTTGGTGTTGCTCGGTGGCTTGGCCGGCACCCTCTTGGCGCTATTTTTCGACGCCACGAAATATGAGACCTTTTTGCTGCTGATCGGCTCCGCATTTTGTCCGTTGTTCGGGGTGGTGCTGACGGATTATTTTATTTTGCGTCGCGCGCATTATGAGGTGGCCGACCTTTATCAGCGCGGGCGGTACTGGTATCGGGGCGGAGTGAATCCCCGGGCCTTGCTTGCATGGGCGGTCGGGTTCGCCATCTATCAGGTTTGTGCCCGCAGCGGGTTTGTCGGCGGCGCATCGCTGCCGGCGCTGGGCGCGGCGGCGCTGCTGTATGGCGGGCTGGCCAGGAAACAGAAAGGATGAACATGAATACGACAACCACGTTGGCGGCACGGGCCGCAGCCAATTTGCAACGGGTGCGCGACACGCGGCCGCTGGTGCACAACATCACGAACCAAGTCACCATCAATTTTGTGGCGAATGTTTTGCTGGCGGCCGGCGCGGCGCCGGTGATGGCCCACGCGCCCAATGAAGTGGCGGACATGGTCGCGCTGGCCAAGGCGCTGGTGCTGAACATCGGCACGCTGGATGACGCGCAGGTTGCCGCGATGCTCCACGCGGGGCAGGCGGCGGCGCGGCGGGGTATCCCGATTGTTCTCGATCCGGTCGGCGCGGGTGCCACCCCCTTGCGTACGGCGACGGCGCAACGCATCCTGGCCGAAACCAAGGTGGCGGTGGTGCGCGGAAACGCTTCCGAGATTTTGGCGTTGGCCGGTGCGGCGGCGCAGACGCGCGGCGTGGATGCGGCGGACAGCGTGGAAGCGGCGGTGGCCGGCGGTCGCGAGCTGGCGCGCGCCACGGGCGCGGTAGTGGCGATTACCGGCCCGACGGATGTCATCATGGATGCTCAGCGCGTGGTGCGGGTGACGAACGGGCATCCCTTGATGGGTTGCGTGACGGGCACCGGCTGCGCGGCTACGGCGGTCATCGGGGCTTTCGCGGCGGTGGATGAGGATCGGCTGCTCGCCACGGCCACGGCACTGGCCTACTTCGGTTTGGCCGGCGAATATGCGGCAGATGGCGCGCCGGGGCCGGGCACCTTTGCCGTGCGCTTCACGGACGCCCTGCATGAACTTACGCCGGAAGAAATGGAACACGGCGCGCGCCTCACGGAAGGATGAGCGGGTGAAGCCGGATTACTCGCTATATCTGGTGACTGACCGCGCGCTGGCGCGCGGGCGGCCGCTGGTTGAGCTGGTGCGCGAGGCGGTCGCGGGTGGCGTCACGTGCGTGCAGTTGCGCGAAAAACAATTGGGCACCCGCGAGATGTTGGCGGAAGCGCGCGCGCTGTTGGCCGTGTTGCGGCCGGCGGGGGTGCCGTTGATTATCAATGACCGGGTGGATGTGGCGCTGGCAGCCGGCGCGGACGGCGTGCATGTGGGCCAGCAGGACATGCCGCTGGCCGATGTCCGCCGGTTGACGCCGCGCGGCTGGATTGTCGGCGTTTCCGCGGAATCGCTGGCCGATGCCGAGCAGGCCGCGCGTGGGGGGGCGGATTACATCGGCGTGAGTCCAGTGTTTGCCACACCGACTAAAACGGACACCGCGCTGCCGTTGGGGCTGGCGGGCTTGCGCGCCATTCGCGCGGCGGTGCAAACACCGCTGGTGGCCATAGGCGGCATTCACCCGGACAACGCTGCAGCGGTGTTGCGCGCCGGCGCCGATGGTTTGGCGGTGGTGTCGGCCATTTTGGCGGCGGAGAATCCGCGCCAGACCGCAGCGGATTTACGGCGCATCATTCAGGAGACCCAAGCATGAGCACACTCAAAACGTATTGCCGGGTATTGACCATTGCCGGTTCCGACAGCGGCGGGGGGGCGGGGATTCAAGCGGACTTGAAAACCTTTGCCGCCAATGGCTGCTACGGCATGAGCGTCATCACCGCGCTGACCGCACAGAACACGCAGGGCGTCAGCGGCATCCATCCGGTGCCGCCGGAGTTTGTCGCGCAGCAGCTAGATGCCGTGCTGGCGGATATCGGGGTGGATGCCGTCAAAATCGGCATGTTGTTTTCGCCGGAGCTGATTGCGGCCATTGCGCGCAAGCTGCGGGAATATCGGGTGGCCCAAGTGGTGTTGGACCCGGTGATGGTGGCCGCCAGTGGCGACAAGCTGTTGCGCGATGACGCCGTGGCCGCACTCAAGGAGCATCTAATTCCCCTGGCGGCCTTGATCACGCCCAACTTGCCGGAAGCTGCGGTGCTGCTCGACCGCGAGATTGCCACGCGCGAAGCCATGGCCAGCGCCGCAACCGCGCTGGCCGACTTGGGTTGCCAAAATGTGTTGGTGAAGGGCGGCCATCTGGTGGATGGCGACAGCGCCGATTGTCTGTATCTCGGCGCGTCGCGACAAATCCACTGGCTGGCCAGTCCGCGCATCGCCACGCGCAATAATCACGGCACGGGTTGCACGTTGTCATCCGCCATCGCGGCGCGGCTGGCGCAGGGCGACCCCATGGAAACCGCGGTGCGCCGCGCCAAGGACTACATCACTGGCGCCATCCAGGCCGGCGCGGAATATGCGATTGGCCACGGCCATGGCCCGGTGCACCATTTCTGGCAGGTGTGGGCGTAGCGGCTGGTGGAGGCCGAGTCTAACACCCGCGCCGCAGGCAGAGGCGGCGCTCCCCGTGCACGAGCACAAACGTCACCACGCCCAGCGCGATGGTGGCCGCCAAACCGGCACCGGATAACGGTTGCAAGTTGAACACGCGCGCGAGGGCGGGGATATACATCGCGCCCAGTTGCAAAAGTAGCGTCAGCGCGGTCAGGCCGGTCAGCGCGGAGTTGCGCCCGAAACGGAAGGGGCGTGGCGCCAGCGCGCGCAGGCCCCACGCCTGCCCAACTTGCGCGAAACCGATGGCCGCGAAGAGCACCGTTTGCCATTCGCCATGGCCCCATGGGCTGCGATACCACAACCCGGCCAGCAGCAGGGAGCCGAGGCAGATAAACAGGCCCATTCGCCCGATGTGTGCCAGCGCGGGCCGGTTGAGAATCCGCGCATCGGGACGACGGGGCGGGCGCGACATCACATCCGCCTCCGCCGGTTCAAGGCCGAGGCCGAGACCCATCAAGCCATCCGTGAGCAGATTGAGCCACAGCAAATGCAGTGGGCGCAGCGCCATCACGCCAATGCCCGCGAGCGGCGCGGCTAACATCACCAGCACCTTGCCGAGATTCCCGCTGAACGAATATTTCAAAAAACGCAGCAGGTTGTCGAAAATGGCGCGGCCCTCTTCCACCGCGGCAACCAGCGTGGAGTAGTTGTCATCGAGCAGTACCATTTGGGCGGCTTCTTTGGCGACATCGGTACCGGTGATGCCCATGGCCACGCCAATTTCGGCGCGCTTGAGAGCGGGGGAGTCGTTCACGCCGTCGCCGGTCATGGCGACAATGTGTCCGCGCTCCTGCAAGGCAGTGACAATGCGCAGTTTATCCGTGGGCGAAACACGCGCAAAAACGGAAACATCCACCACTTGTTGGCGTAGTTCTTCGGCGGACAATGCGGCCAGTTGCGTGCCATCCATGACGCGCGGATCTTGGCCGGCAGGAGCGAGGTGCAAGCCGCGGGCGATGGCCACGGCGGTGAGCGGGTGATCGCCGGTGATCATGATGGTGCGGATGCCGGCGGCGTGGCAGGAGGCAATCGCCGCGCAGACGGCGCGGCGCGGCGGGTCCATCATGCCGATTTGGCCGCAGAACACGAGATCCGTTTCCACGGCATCGGCAGGAGTGTCCGGCGCCGGCGGCGCGTCGAAGCGGCGAAAGGCCACACCCAGCAGCCGGATGCCCTCGCGCGCCAAGCGCTCATGGTGCGCGAGAAACTGCTGCCGGATTTCATCCGTCAAGGGAATGACGCGCTCGGCGTCCACCACGTGCGTGGCGCGGGCCAGCAGGCCATCGAGCGAGCCTTTGGTGGCCGCCAGCACGGGCGCGGCCATTACCGCGGGAAAAGGAAGGCCGCGATCGCCGCTGCGGTGCAGCGTGGTCATGCGCTTGCGCTCGGCATCAAACGGATACTCCGCGACGCGCGGGGCATCGCCGGCCAGGCGGGCAGTGGCAATGCCCAATTGTTCGGCTGCAATCAGCAGCGCGGATTCGGTGGGGTCGCCCATCGCGCGTGGCGCAGAAGATGCCTCGTCAAAAACCAAATGCGCATCGTTGCAAAGCGCGGCGGTGAGCAGGAGCGTGCGGAGTTCGGCATTGTCCGCACGAGAGGCGGCGGGGAGGGCGGCGGTGTCGAGGCGCATGGTTCCATGCAACGTGTGCAGGTGCGTGACCGTCATGCGGT
Source organism: Verrucomicrobia bacterium ADurb.Bin018 (assembly GCA_002071335.1). GTDB lineage: Bacteria > Verrucomicrobiota > Kiritimatiellia > CAIQIC01 > Lenti-01 > CAZNGD01. Next base: position 51,231 of record MWEZ01000002.1, on the reverse strand, counting down.
TCTCGGTCAACGTGCCGGTTTTGTCGGTACAAATCACCGTGACGGCGCCGAGTGTTTCCACCGCCGGCAGGCGGCGGATCAAGGCATGGCGTTTGAGCATTCGCCGGCTGCCCAGGGCCAACGTGGCGGTAATCACGGCCGGCAATCCTTCCGGCACCACGGCCACCAACAGGCTGACGGCAGTCAAAACCAACTCGCCAATTTTTTCGTGACGGAAGAAGCCGAGCAAAAAAATCGCCAGCGCGGCAGCGAGTCCCAGCAGGCTGATTTGCTTGCCCACTTGGGCCAGCTTGCGTTGGAGCGGAGTGCGGGCATGCGCGATGCCTTGGATCATGCCGGCAATTTGCCCCAGCTCCGTTTTCATGCCGGTGGCCACCACGACCCCCGCGCCGCGGCCATTGACCACCACAGTGCCGAGGAAGGCCATATTGGTGCGGTCGCCGAGCGGTAGTTGGTCGGCGGTCAGCGCGGCGGTTTGTTTGAGGACGGCGGCGGCCTCGCCGGTCAGCGCGGCTTCCATCACGCGCAGGTTGACGGCTTCCAGCAGCCGCAAGTCGGCGGGCACGGTGTTGCCGGTTTCGAGATAGACGATATCACCGCGGACCAAGTCCCGCGCGGGGATTTCCACCAAGACGTTGTCGCGACGCACCCGCACCGTGGGCGAGGCCAGCCGCTTAAGCGCAGCGATGGCTTTTTCAGCACGGTACTCCTGAATGAAACCCAGAATACCAAACAGCACCACGATGGCCAAAATGGCCAGCCCCTCAGTGACATTGCCGAGGACAAATGCGAAGCCTGCCGCGGCCAGCAAAATCAGGATCATGGGCTCGATGAACTGCGCCAGCAGCATTCGCCAGGCGGGGCGCGACACGGTCTCGCGTAATTCATTGGGACCGTCGGCAGCCAGGCGCGCGCCGGCTTCGGCAGGCGTCAGGCCAGCCGGCGTGGACGCGTGAGCCGCTAGCACCGCGGCCGCGTCCTGCCGGTAGGAGTTGGTCATGCGTTGGCTCGCCATTTACCAAAAAAGCGCCTGTCGGCGCTGATGGACAGAACGGAAACTGGAGGCGCGGATCGGGATCGAACCGATGTATAAGGATTTTGCAGACCCTCGCCTTACCACTTGGCTACCGCGCCATTCATGTCAAAGGGGAAAGATAACGGGAGCGCCGCCGCCTGTCAACTTGCGCGCGCATTTTGCAGCAGTGGCGGCGCGGGTGGTTATTCGGCGACGGCTTGGCTGCGCAAATCGGTATAGACGAGGAAGTGGTCGGAGATGTGGCCGTTGTGGCCGGGGAGGGTGAGGTTGTTGGTGGTGTCGGTGCCTTTTTGAATGGCTTGCGGCGAGAGGGCTTGCCACGGGCCGTGGCTGGTCAGGTTCTTGGAAACAAACACGCGGTCAAACGCGGCAGGTGGAAAGACCATGGTGGGATCACCATCGGGGCCGGGCTGCCGGGTAGGGATGGTGATGCGCTCGGCGAGGGGGCGCCCGCGCCAGAGGTCCACGAACGAACCGGCGAGCGGCTCGAGTGAGGGGTCGTTGGCGAATTGCGGTTCTTCGGGGTCCACGTTGGTGTCGCCAAGAATCACCACGGAGAGCGGCGCCGGATCGTGGCGGAAAGTTTCGGCGATGGCATCGGCGGCGATGTGGCACAGGGCGATGCCGCGCTGGGCCTGATTGCGGGGCGCTTCGCCATAGTTGGATTTCAGGTGGATACCATACACGGCCAGATAGGAGCCATCGCCCAGATCGAAGGTGGCGGCGAGGACGCCGCGCGCGGGGCGGCCCTTGCCGGCCAGATAATAAAACTCAAGCTGCCGGGTGTAGCGCGGGCGCAGGCGGGTCATGAGGGCGAGGTTGAGTTTTTCGCGGGCGCCGGCACTCTGGCGCAGCTTGGTGATATAAACATAGGGGTAGGGTTCGGGGAGTTGGCTGTTGAGAAATTCCAGCGTGCGTCGGTTTTCGATCTCCTGCAACAGCAGGATGTCGGGATTGGCCTCGGCAATGACGGCAGCAGCATCGCGCGCGTGGGTGACGAAGACGGCGGGAGTTCGCTCAGGGCCGTCGTTGCGGCCATCGGTAAAGTTTTCCAGATTATAGGTGGCCAGGCGCAATTGGGCGGGCGGGGCGTGGGGGAGCGGTTCTTCGGGAGCAATGACCGGCTTGAGGCGGGCGATGCGCAGCCCGGGCTGGGGCTGAACGAGCAGCCAGACGAGGCCGGCCAGCAGCAGCAACAGCACGGCATAGAGCCGGCGGACGGGGAAAGGTTTGGTCTTGGCGGTTTTGGATTTGGAAGGCTTCATGCGGGTGTTATAGAAACAAACGCGCGCGCGGGGGAAGCGAAAACACCGGTGGCGAGCAGTGCGGGGTTGTGATATGTTGCGCGCGAATGTGATTGAGCGAGCGATGAGCACAGGGAGCAACATGAAGGCACAATGGCTGGCGGTGTGGTTGATGATTGGTTGCGCGGCGAGCGCCATGGCGGCGGACTGGCACACCGTGGCGGAGATAACGGCGAGCGCCAAGACGGAGGCCAGCGAAATCGGCGTGGGCCGGGATGTGCGGGAGATTCAAATTGAGTGCCGGGAGGGCGCGGTGGTCATCAACACGCTTTGGGTACGTGGCGGCGGGGGCAAGCGCGAGATTCGTGTGGCACGGTTATTCAACAAAGGCGAGAAACAACAGTTTGATCTGGGTGGTTCGCAAACGGTGGCCAGTTTCCGGATCAGCAACCGGGGGCCGGGGGTGTTCAGGGTCCTGGTGAAATAGGCCCAAACAAAGGTTCGTCCGAGTCGGAGGGGCAGACTTGTCGCGGGCATTATTCAGGTTACAGAACGGACCTTGCCCTGTAGAAGCCGATTGATTCGTAATTGGACATGCGCGCGGCGTTTGGGATCCGAGATACGGGCCATCATCCATTGCAGACGTTTGTGGCTGAAATCGTGTGGAACTTCCAACTCCGGCAAGGCTGCAAACAGGCGGGATTTCGTGGGGCCCAGATAACAAAAATCCACCAGGGCTTTTTCAGGCGTTGCCATGCCGAAGGCGCCGTTGCCGAGCCGTTCATATCCGAAATACAAAGTGTCAGGGACATGGTGCACGGAGACTGTCGCCAAGGGGGTGTGATAGACCCGAGTGCGCGCGAGGGACACGCAATACACGACATCCGGGATCTGGGAGATCATTCCGTGGTGATAGAGCGCCGACTGCAAGGAAATGTAGGCGGGAAACGGCGCGGTCAGGTGTGAAACGATGGCCATGGGCTCCGTGTCGGCCAAGGACCACAGGCCGCGCTTGATGCGCTGCACGTAGCCATGCCGGGCCAGCCGGAGCATGATTTGGGACGCATTGGCCGGGTTGACGTCCAGATGCGCCGTGACATCCGCCGTGCGCAAAACCGGCAGGCCGAATGCGTGCAGCCGTTCCAATGCCCCAGCCAATGTCACGACGGTTGCTCCAAGGCCGCGACCACCCGCAGCACAAGTTCATCCCAGACATCCGGCGAGTCGTATTGATTCTGATGGTCGGGAGCCAAGAACGACAGGACTTGGGCTTTGAACGTGTCAAACCCGACAGAAATAGCGTTGTCGCGGGCCTTATGCCGCAAGGCGATGTCGGCCGATTTAGGCACGATGCCGGAGTTCAGCAGGAGGTCCACATCGAATATATCCCGGGCTTGCACATCGCGACGCGTGGCCAAGGCGCGGATTTTCTGGTGCAACGCGGCTTGGGGCGTGTAGTGGTTGGCTAGAATCGGTGTGAGTTCGTAGGTGCCAATGAGTAGAGGATCAACGGGACCAAAAGCGGTTTCGGTATCCATCCCGCGACGGGAAAATTCGATTTTCGTGCGCAGCAAGACGGCTGACCCGTCAAATTCGAGACCGAATTTCCAACGCTGGGTGGTATCGGTCTGCTTGGGCGCTGAGCGTTCAACGATGCGGAGTCGGCGCACGGTGAGTAGATTCGCAAGCGTTTTGGAAACAAGAATGCTTTCCATAAGATCGGCCAGCTTGTCTTTGGAGAGGCCGGGCCCGACATCAATATCCATGTCTTCCGAATAGCGGATACTTTTCAGAAAAAACCGCAAGTTGCAGCCTCCTTTGAGGGCGTAGAGCTTGCGGTCGGTTTTCCGGCCAAGCAAATCGAGAAGAATCAGATGGAAGAGTTCCACCGTGGCTTGTGGAGAGTGCCTATTCATATAGATACAATACCTGTACTTAACATATATGTCAATAATCCGTATTGCCTACTATCGCGATCAATTGGCGTGACCACGCTCGGGCCGGCGCGGCGGCTTTCGGTGAAGTTTTCCACACTATGAGTGGTCAGGCGCAATTGGGCTGGCGGTGTGGTTGATGATTGGTGGCGCGGCGAGCGCCATGGCGGCGGACTGGCACACCGTGGCGGAGATAACGGCGAGCGCCAAGACGGAGGCCAGCGAAATCGGCGTGGGCCGGGATGTGCGGGAGATTCAAATTGAGTGCCGGGAGGGCGCGGTGGTCATCAACACGCTTTGGGTACGTGGCGGCGGGGGCAAGCGCGAGATTCGTGTGGCACGGTTATTCAACAAAGGCGAGAAACAACAGTTTGATCTGGGTGGTTCGCAAACGGTGGCCAGTTTCCGGATCAGCAACCGGGGGCCGGGGGTGTTCCGGGTTCTGGTGAAATAGGCCAACCGGGGAGAGGGTGTGGGTGGCCGAAAAATTTTTTCGAAAAAAAGTTGACAGGCCGCAACGTGACGGTATGATGCGCGCGACATTTGGGAACGTCGGTAAACGGTTCCAGGTGTGAAATATAGCGTCAGTCACAGGATTTAGCGCTTTCCGAGCCTCTCCGGGAAACCTAAGGCTAGGAGTGTTATGTCCTGTGCCCGTCTGCATATTGCGACGGGTGGAGCCGGACGTGCGGGCCTACGTAGCTCAGTTGGTAGAGCACGTCCTTGGTAAGGACGAGGTCAGCGGTTCAATCCCGCTCGTAGGCTCCAGAACAGAGGAAGAATGTTGGATAAAAAGGGCGCCGGCGACGGCAAGATTTAAAAAAGATACAAAGAGGAGACGACTCCATGGCAAAGGATAAATTCGAACGAACCAAGCCCCACGTCAACGTTGGTACGATTGGCCACGTGGACCACGGCAAGACGACGCTGACTGCAGCGATCACCTACATTCAGAGCTTGAAGAAGCTGGCGAACTACATCAGCTACGATCAGGTGGCGAAGGCCTCCGAATCGCAGGGTCGCCGCGACAAGACCAAGATTCTGACGATTGCGACCAGCCACGTGGAATATGAGTCGGCCAGCCGGCACTATGCGCACGTGGACTGCCCCGGCCACGCGGACTATGTGAAGAACATGATCACCGGCGCGGCGCAGATGGACGGCGCGATCCTGGTGGTGAGCGCTTCTGACGGCCCGATGCCCCAGACCCGCGAACACATCCTGTTGGCCCGCCAAGTCGGCGTGCCGGCGATTGTGGTGTTCCTGAACAAGGTGGACACGGTGGACGATCCGGAACTGCTCGACCTCGTGGAAATGGAAATTCGCGAGCTGCTCGACAAGTATGAATTCCCCGGCGACAAGACCCCGATCATCCGCGGCAGCGCCATCAAGGCCCTGCAGACGGACGATCCGAACGGTCCCGATGCCAAGTGCATCCAGGATCTGATGGACGCGATCGACACGTTTGTTCCAGAGCCGGTGCGGCCGCTGGACCAGCCGTTCCTGATGCCGATCGAAGACGTGTTCTCGATCGAAGGGCGCGGCACGGTGGTGACGGGGCGCGTGGAACGCGGCCTGATCAAGGTGGGCGAAGATGTCGAAATCGTGGGTCTGCGCCCGACGCAGAAGACGGTGGTGACCGGCGTGGAAATGTTCCGCAAGCTGTTGGACCAGGGCCAGGCGGGCGACAACATCGGCGCGCTGCTGCGCAGCATCAAGAAGGAAGACGTGGAGCGCGGCCAGGTGCTGGCCAAGCCCGGCACGATCACCCCGCACAAGAAGTTCAAGGCGAGCGTGTATGTGTTGAGCAAGGATGAAGGCGGGCGGCATACCCCGTTCTTCAAGGGCTACCGCCCGCAGTTCTACTTCCGCACCACCGACGTGACCGGCGACGTGACCCTGCCGGAAGGCGTCGAAATGGTGATGCCGGGCGACAACATTGACATGGCTGTGGAGCTGATTACGCCCATCGCCATGGAAAAGAACATGCGCTTTGCCATTCGCGAAGGCGGCCGCACGGTCGGCGCCGGCGTGGTGGCGGAGATCGTGGAATAAGGTTCGCGGCCGTCTTGGGGCGCCCGCGCGTGCGGCGCGCCCCGCCAGCCGCAACGGGAGTTTGAGCCATGCCCAGAGAACAGATCACGCTGGCGTGCACCGAGTGCAAGCGCCGCAACTATGTCAACAGCCGGAACAAGAAAACCAAGACTGAACGCTTGGAACTGAAGAAGTATTGTCCGGCGGAGCGGAAGCACACGGTGCACCGCGAGGCAAAGTAGGGCAGGGCGGAACTCGTTTCACGGCAGGCGCACCGACAGGCCAGTAGCTCAATTGGCAGAGCACCGGTCTCCAAAACCGGTTGTTGGGGGTTCAAGTCCCTCCTGGCCTGCCAAGTCCGCAAAAGGCCCGCAGGCGGGTCGCCGCTAACGAAAAGGCAGAGCAAACAATGAGCAAGATAGCAGGAAGCATCCGAGGCATCCGCGTGTTTTTCGACGAGGTCGGCGCCGAGTTGAAAAAGTGCGCCTGGCCGAACCGCGCCGAGCTGTTCGATTCGACCATCGTCGTGGTGGTTTCCGTGGGCCTGCTGGGCTTGTTCGTGGCGCTGTGCGACGTGCTGCTGCGCGAACTGATGAAGCTGGTCTAAGCCGGGGAGCAAGCAGCCCATGGACAAAAAATGGTATGTGTTGCACGTCCTGACCGGACAGGAGGCGAAGGTGCGGGAAAACCTGCTCAAGCGCGTCCAGATGGAAGAGATGGGCGACTATGTGGGCGAGGTGCTGATCCCCACGGAAAAAGTTTCCGAAGTCAAGCAGGGCAAGCGCACCACGCAGGTGCGGAAGTTTTTCCCGGGCTATGTGCTCGTGGAAATTGCGATGTACGACGAAAACAAGCAGTTGCTGGAAAAGCCGTGGGCATTCATCCAGGCCACGCCGGGCCAGATTGGGTTCATCGGCGGCAAGCGGCCGGTGGCCTTGCGCCCGGACGAAGTGGCCAACATCCTGCAGCAGATCGAAGAGAAGAAGGAACGGGTCAAGCCCAAGGTGGTGTTTGAGCCGGGTGAGACGGTCCGGATTACGGACGGCCCCTTCCTGAGTTTTGGCGGCATCGTGGAAGAAGTGGACCCGGAGCGCGGCAAGTTGAAGGTCTCGGTTTCGATCTTCGGCCGCACGGCGCCGGTGGAATTGGAATATTGGCAGGTGGAGAGAGGCGAATAGGCCCGGGTGTTTTATGGCAAAGAAAATTACAGGCATCATCAAATTGCAGATTCCGGCGGGCCAGGCCAATCCGGCGCCCCCGGTCGGGCCGGCTTTGGGCCAGCAGGGCGTCAACATCATGGCGTTTTGCAAGGAATTCAACGCCGCGACCCAGAAGGAAGCCGGGATGGTCATTCCGGTGGTCATCACGGTTTATCAGGACAAGAGCTTTACGTTCATCACCAAGAGTCCGCCGGCAGCGGCGCTGCTGAAGAAGGCGGCCGGAATTGCCAAGGGCTCGGGCGTGCCGAACCGCGACAAGGTGGGCAAGGTCAGCAAGAAGCAGTTGGTGGAGATTGCCAAGCTCAAGGCCAAGGATTTGAATGCGAACGACGACGACCACGCCATCCGGATGGTGGCCGGCACCGCGCGCAGCATGGGAATTGAAGTGGAGTAAGGTGCAGCCATGGCATTTCACGGAAAGAAATATAAAAAAGTGGCGGCCAAGGTGGACCGCGAGACGCTCTACACGATTGAAGGCGCGCTGAAGTTCCTCAAGGACAATCCGACCACAAAGTTTGATGCCACGGCCGAGATCGCCTTCCGGCTGGGCGTGGACCCGACCAAGAGCGACCAGGCTGTGCGCAGCACCGTGACGCTGCCCTTCGGCACGGGCAAGACCGTGCGCGTGCTGGTGTTCGCCAGCGGCCCGGCGGCGGAAGCTGCCCGGGAAGCGGGCGCGGAATATGTCGGTTTTGAAGACATGATTGCCAAGGTCACCGGCGGCTTTACCGATTTCGATGTGGCCGTGGCCACGCCGGACGCGATGAAGGAAGTCCGTAAGCTGGGCAAAGTGCTCGGGCCGCGCGGCCTGATGCCGAACCCCAAAACCGGCACTGTCAGCGATGACACCGCCGCGGCGGTCAAGGCCTGCAAGGCCGGCCGCGTGGAGTTCCGCATGGACCGCCACGGCAACGTGATGGTGCCGTTTGGCAAGATGTCGTTTGACCTGCCGGCGCTGGTGGGCAACTGCAAGGCCGTGATTGACGGGCTGAACGCCGCCCGCCCGGCGGCCGCCAAGGGCATTTTTATCAAGCGCGCCACGATTACCTCCACCATGGGCCCCGGCCTGCGCCTGGACCCGCGCGAAACCGCCTAACCCTTTCTCGTACGGAGAGCCGACCATGAGAGCTGAAAAGATTGCGATTGCCCGGGAAATCAAGGAGCAACTGGGGGCCGCCAAGTTTGCCATCCTGACCGATTTCACCCGGATGGATACCACCAAGACGATGGCCTTGCGCCGCAAGCTGCGCGAGGTGGAAGCGCGTTATCAGGTGGTGCCCAACCGCTTGTTCCGCAAGGTGGCGCAGGAACTGGAATTGACGGGCATCGAGGCCGGGCTGAAGGGCCCGACGGCCATTGTGTTCGGCGATGGCGACGTGGCCGCGGCCGCCAAGGCGCTGCGCGACTTCATCAAGGCCGAGAAGGTGCCCGTGGTGAAACTGGGCCACATGGATGGCGCGGTACTGCAAGCCGCCGATGTCGAAACGCTGGCTTCCCTGCCGTCCAAGAAGGTCATGCAGGGCATCTTGGTGGGCACGATTGCGGCCCCGATGAGCAATTTGGTTGGTGTGATGAGCCAAAAACTGGCGAGCTTGGTCTATGTGCTGAAGGCCGCCGCCGACAAGAAGAGCGCCGCCTAAGCACAGGGTGAGCGCCCGTAATCACGATTTAAAAAACAAGGATCAGGAGACATCCCAATGAACGAAGAAGTAAAACTCGAAGGAAAAATGGCTGAATTTGTGGACTGGATCGAGACCATTTCGGTCTTGGAACTTTCGCAGTTGGTGAAGGCGCTGGAATCCCGCTTGGGCGTTTCGGCGGCGGCTCCGGTGGCGGTGGCCGCGGCTCCGGCCGCGGGCGGCGCTGGCGCGGCGGCGGCGGAAGAAAAGACCGAGTTCACCGTGGAACTGACCGATGCCGGCGCGCAGAAGATTGCCGTCATCAAGGAAGTCCGCGCGATCACGGGTCTGGGCCTGAAGGAAGCCAAGGATCTGGTGGAAGGCGCCCCGAAGGCGGTCAAGGAAAACGTTGCCAAGGACGAAGCCGAAAAGATCAAAAAGCAGCTTGAAGCTGCCGGTGCCAAAATCACCATCAAGTAGCCCCTCCAAGGTAGTGGGACAGCCGCCCCGGGACGCTGAAAAGCGCATCCGGGGTGTGCCTGTCTTTTGGTTTGCGCGATTTTTCCCCTGGCATGAAAGGCGACACGGATGGTTGACAGAATTAATTTTGGCAAGTTGACGGACGTGGTCGAGTTGCCGGATCTCATCGAGATCCAGACCCGTTCCTATTTGGAATTCTTGCAGATGGATGTGGCGCCCACCAAGCGCCGCTTGGTCGGTTTGCAGGCGGTTTTCAAGGAAGTATTCCCGATTGAAAGCTACGACGGGAACTGCAGCCTCGACTTCGTGAAGTATGAAATCACGCCGCCCAAACAGACGGCGTTTGCCAGCTTGAAGGAAGGCGAATCGCACACGGCGGCGCTGCACGTGACCTTCCGCCTGCGCAATCAGCAGGAAGTCCGCGAAGAAACGGTGTTCATGGGCGAAGTGCCGCTGATCACCGAGCAGGGCACGTTCATCATCAACGGGGCGGAGCGCGTCATTGTCAGCCAGTTGCACCGTTCGCCGGGCATCTGCTTTGAGCAGACCCTGCACGCCAACGGCACGCTGCTGCATTCGTTCCGCGTGATTCCGGACCGTGGCTCGTGGGTGGAAGTGCAGTTCGACACCTCGGACATGCTCAACATCTACCTCGACCGCAAAAAACGCCGCCGCAAGTTTTTGGCAACCACGTTCCTCCGCGCCCTCGGCTACGGAACCGATGAAGAGCTGCTGGGCCTGTTCTACAAGATCGAAAAGCTGGACGTGGCCAAGCCGCGCGCCGAACAACTGGACAACCGCGTGTTCCTGGCCGACGTGCTGGACGACACCCGCGTGATCGTCAAGAAATTCGAGCCCGTCACCCGCGACATGCTCAACGAAGTGAAGAGCGCGGGCATCGCCACCGTGGATGTGGTGGATGTGACCTGGGACGAAGGCCTGCTGCTGAAGAGCATGCGCAAGGACCAGACGGCCTCCACCGACGATGCGCTCAAGGATATCTATACCAAGCTGCGCCCCGGCGATCCGGCCACCACCTCGAATGCCCGGCAGTTGCTCAAACGCATTTTCTTCGATCCGCGCCGCTATGATCTCGGCCGCGTGGGCCGCTACAAGATCCAGCAAAAGCTGGGCTTGGACGCCAAGAACGAGAGCCGCGTGCTGGAGAAGGAAGACTTCGTGGCGGCGATCAAGTATCTGATCAACCTGCGCCGCGGCGAAGGCACGATTGACGATATTGACCACCTCGGCAGCCGGCGCATCCGCACCGTGGGCGAACTGGTGGAAAACCAGTGCCGCGTGGGCCTGACCCGCACCGAGCGCGTGGTCCGCGAGCGCATGACCGTGTTCGACCAGCAGGCGGAAAAACTGACCCCGCAAAAACTGATCAACCCCAAGGCGCTGGCCGCGGTGATTCGCGATTTCTTCGGGCGCAGCCAGTTGTCGCAGTTCATGGATCAGACCAATCCGCTGGCGGAACTGACCCACAAGCGCCGTTTGAGCGCACTGGGGCCGGGCGGCTTGAGCCGCGAGCGCGCGGGCTTTGAGGTCCGCGACGTGCATTCCTCGCACTACGGGCGCATTTGCCCGATCGAGACGCCGGAAGGGCCGAACATCGGCTTGATTTCGTCGCTTTCGATGTTTGCGCGGGTGAATGAGTTCGGGTTCATCGAGACGCCGTACCGCCGCGTGGTGAACGGCAAGGTGACCGATACCGTGGATTACCTGACCGCCGACCAGGAAGAGCATTATGTGATCGCGCAGGCCAACGCCCCGCTCAATTCCGACGGCACGTTTGCGCGCGAAACCGTGGCTGGCCGCTATCGCGGCGAATTTCTGGAAGTGGATGCCAAGCGCTGCAACTACATGGACGTCTCGCCGAAGCAGGTGGTGTCCGTGGCGGCGGGCTTGATTCCGTTCCTGGAGCACGACGACGCCAACCGCGCCCTGATGGGCGCCAACATGCAGCGCCAGGCCGTGCCGCTCCTGCAGACCGAGACGCCCTACGTGGCCACCGGCATCGAGGGGCGCGTGGCCCGCGACAGCCGCGTGATGGTCATTGCCCAGGAGTCCGGCAAGGTGGCCTATGTGGCCGCCAACCGCATCGTGGTCTCCAAGGATGGCTCCGTGCCGACCAAGAAGACGCCCAAAGATGAATATCAGACGTACGAACTGCGCAAGTTCACCCGCTCCAACGCCGGCACCTGCATCAACCAGCGCCCGCTGGTCAGCAAGGGCCAACGCGTCAAGAAGGGCGACGTGCTGGCCGATGGCCCGTTGACGGACGGCGGCGAGCTGGCGCTGGGGCGCAACGTGCTGGCGGCGTTCATGCCGTGGTGCGGCAGCAACTTCGAAGACGCCATTCTGATCAATGAGCGCCTCGTGGCCGAAGACGTGTTCACCTCCGTGCACATCGAGGAGTTCGAGTGCGGCGCGCGCGACACCAAGCTCGGGCCGGAAGAAATCACCCGCGACATCCCGAACGTTGGCGAAGAAGCGCTGAAGAACCTCGGTTCGGACGGCGTGGTGCGCATCGGCGCGGAAGTGAAGCCCGGCGACATTCTCGTGGGCAAAATCACGCCCAAGAGTGAGACCGAACTGGCGCCGGAAGAAAAACTGCTGCGCGCCATTTTTGGTGAAAAGGCCGCGGACGTGCGCGACACATCGCTGACGGTCCCCAGCGGCACCTACGGCATCGTGATGGATGTGAAGACCACGTCGCGCGACCTGCCGCAGCAGACCAAGATGAGCAAGGCCGAGCGCAATAAGCAGCAAAAGCAGATGCAGGAGGATTTCGACAAGCGCGAAGCGGAAATCACCGAAAATCTGACCGACGCGCTCTCCAATATCCTGCTCGGCGAAAAGATTCCGCTGGAAGTCCTCAACGGCGAAACCGGCGAAATCATCATTCCGGCCAACCGCAAGATCACCAAGACGCTGCTGCGCAAGCTGGCCGCGGCCTATGATGTGATTGCGATTGATCCGAGCCCGATTCAGCAGAAGATCAACAACATCATCAGCGAATACAGCGCCAAGTTTGCCCAGGTGAAGGACGACCGCGACAACATGTCCTTGCGCCTCGAAAGCGGTGAAGACACCGAAACCGGCATCATCAAGCAGGTCAAGGTGTTCATTGCCAGCAAGAAGAAACTGAGCGTGGGCGACAAAATGTCCGGCCGGCACGGCAACAAGGGCGTGGTGGCGCAGATCCTCCCCGAAGAGGATATGCCCTTCATGCCGGATGGCACGCCGGTGGACATTGTGCTGAATCCGCTGGGGGTGCCTTCCCGCATGAACGTGGGGCAGGTGCTGGAAACCCACTTGGGCATTGCCTGCCGGGTGCTGGGGCTGCACGCCGCCACACCGGTATTTGATGGCTGCCCCGAGGCCCAGATTTGGGAAATGATGAAGAAGGCGAATTTGCCGGACGATGGCAAGTCGCTGCTTTACGACGGCCGCACGGGCGAGCCGTTTGACCAGCGGGTGGTGGTGGGCGTGATCTACATGCTCAAACTGCATCACTTGGTCAGCGACAAGATTCACGCCCGCGCCGTCGGCCCCTACAGCCTCGTCACCCAGCAGCCGCTGGGCGGCAAGGCACAGTACGGCGGCCAGCGTTTCGGTGAAATGGAAGTGTGGGCCATGGAAGCCTATGGCGCAGCCTACGCCCTGCAAGAACTGTTGACGGTCAAGAGCGACGACGTCGCCGGCCGCACGCGCATCTATGAGTCCATCGTCAAGGGAACCAACTCCCTCGAGGCGGGCGTGCCGGAGTCGTTCAACGTTCTGATGAAGGAAATCCAGAGCCTCGCGCTGGATATCCGCGTCCAACGCCGGGACAACTCTTGAACCCGCGCGAAGAACTTGCCGCCATGATCAACCTTTGCAATTGAGGAGGCCCCCGGTGGAAAACAACGTTCCTGCCAAGCCGATTTTCGAGACGGAATCCCAGCCCGGATTTGACTATGTGACCATTACCTTGGCCTCGCCGGATACCATCCGGTCGTGGAGCCACGGCGAAGTCAAAAACCCGGAAACCATCAACTACCGCACCTTCAAGCCCGAAAAGGGCGGCCTGTTCTGCGAGCGGATTTTCGGTCCGACGAAGGACTGGGAATGCTCGTGCGGCAAATACAAGCGCATCAAGCACAAGAACGTGGTTTGCGACCGTTGCGGCGTGGAAGTGACGCTGGCGCGCGTGCGCCGTGAGCGCATGGGCCACATTGAACTGGCCGTGCCGGTTTCGCACCTGTGGTTCTTCAAGTGCGCGCCCAGCCGCCTGGCCACAGTGCTGGACATGAGCGCGCGCGAACTCGAGCGCGTGCTGTACTACGAAAAATATATTGTAGTGGACCCCGGCGCGACGGATCTGGCCTTCAAGCAGACCTTGAGCGAGGAGGAATATCACGAGGCGCTTGACAAGCACGGCGATGCCTTCGTGGCTCGCATGGGCGCCGAAGGCGTGCGCGACATCCTCGCCAAGATGGACTTGGCCGAAGAGCTGGCCCAGCTCGAAAACGAGATGGAGCAAACCCGCAGCAAGCAGACCAAGAAAAAGCTGACCAAGCGGATGAAAATTGTGGACTCCTTCCGGACCAGCCACACCCGGCCGGAATGGATGGTGCTCGAAGTGCTGCCGGTGATCCCGCCGGACCTGCGCCCCCTGGTGCCCCTCGAGGGTGGGCGCTTTGCCACCAGCGACCTGAACGACCTGTACCGGCGCGTGATCAACCGCAACAACCGCCTGAAAAACCTGCTGATGCTCAAGACGCCGGATGTCATCGTCCGCAACGAAAAACGCATGCTGCAGGAAGCCGTGGACGCCCTGTTTGACAACGGCCGCCACGGGCGCGCCGTCACCGGCGCCGGCAACCGCCCGCTGAAGTCGTTGAGCGACGTGCTCAAGGGCAAGCAGGGGCGCTTCCGCCAGAACCTGCTGGGCAAGCGCGTGGACTACTCGGGCCGCTCCGTGATCGTGATCGGGCCGGGCCTGCGCATGAACCAGTGCGGCCTGCCCAAGAAGATGGCCCTCGTGCTGTTTGAACCCTTCATCATCCGCCGATTGAAAGCGCTGGGCGTGGTGCACACCGTGCGCAGCGCCAAGAAGATGATCGAGCGCGAAGAAGACCAGGTCTGGGACATTCTCGAAGAGGTGACCCGCGGCCACACGGTCATGCTCAACCGCGCGCCAACCCTGCACCGCCTGTCCATTCAGGCGTTCGAGCCGGTACTGATCGAAGGCGAAGCCATCCGCATCCACCCGCTCGTTTGCACCGCCTACAACGCGGACTTTGACGGCGACCAAATGGCCGTGCACGTGCCGTTGTCGGTCGAGGCGCAGATGGAAAGCAAGCTGATCATGCTGGCGCCCAACAACATTTTCTCGCCGTCGAGCGGCAAGCCCATCGCCACGCCCACGCAGGACATCGCCCTGGGTTGCTACTACCTGACGGTGGATTCGCAGCAGGAACGCCTGCGCGCGCGCCAGCCCAAGACGGCCGGCGCCATCGAGCACCTGCCGATTTTTGCCGATGCCCACGAAGTGCACACCGCGCACGATGAGGGCACGGTGAAGGTGCACGACCGCATTCGTTTCAAGAATCCGGACTATCAGCGCGAAACCAAGTACGGCGTGAAGGATCAGTCGGTCATCACCTCCACGGTGGGCCGCGTGTTCTTCAACGAAATCTGGCCGGACAACCTCGGCTTCTTTAACGCCCCCGTGCCCAAGAAGAAACTCGAGGAACTGATCCGCCACTGCTACCAGGTGGCCGGTCACGAAGAAACCGTCCGCACGTTGGACCGCGTGAAGGACCTCGGCTTTGAACACGCCACGCTGGCGGGTATTTCCATCGGCCTCGTGGACATGATTGTGCCCGAAGCCAAGGCCCGCACCATCGAGGCCGCGCGCAAGTCGCTGGCTGAAGTGGATGCGCAATACCGCAAGGGCGTCATCACCGACGGCGAGCGCTACAACAAGATCATTGACATCTGGACCCACGCCTCGGACGAAATCACCGGGCAAATGTTCCGGGCCATGGAGTTCAATGAGTCGCGCAACTACGTGAACCCGCTGTTCATGATGGTGGATTCCGGCGCCCGCGGCAACCGGCAGCAAATCCGTCAGTTGGCGGGCATGCGCGGCCTGATGGCCAAGCCGTCCGGCGAAATCATCGAGCGGCCCATTTTGGCCAACTTCCGCGAGGGGTTGAGCGTGCTCGAATACTTCATTTCGACGCACGGCGCCCGCAAGGGCTTGGCCGACACCGCGCTGAAGACCGCCGACTCGGGCTACATGACCCGCAAGCTGGTGGACGTGGCGCAGGATGTCATCGTGGTCGAAGAAGACTGCGGCACGCTCAACGGCATTGAAATCCACGCCATCATGCAGGGCGATGAAGAACTCGTGCCGCTGCCCCAGCGCATCCTGGGCCGCACCGCGCTCGACGACATCCGCGACCCGCGCTCGAACGAGATGATCATTGCCGCCGGCAACGAAATTGACGAACGCGTGGCCGAGCGCATCCGCCGCGCCGAGCTGGACAGCGTGCGCATCCGCAGCGTGCTGACGTGCGAATCCAAGCGCGGCATTTGCGCCAAGTGCTACGGTCGCAACCTGGCCAACGGCCGCCCGGCCGTGCTGGGCGAGGCCACCGGCATCATCGCCGCGCAATCCATCGGCGAACCCGGTACGCAGTTGACCATGCGCACCTTCCACATCGGCGGCACGGCCAGCAGCACCTTCAAACAGCCGGAAATCGTGCTGAAGCGCGACGGCGTCTTGAAGTATGACGAGCTGTACACCGTGGTCGGTCCGGACAACAACCACATCGTGCTGAACAAGACCGGTATGATCGTGCTGTATGACGAAGATGGGCGCGAGCTGGAACGCCACTCGGTGCCGTTGGGCTCCGTGCTGACCGTGGCCGATGGCGAATCGGTCAAGAAGAACGTCCCCATTGCCAAGTGGGATCCGTACAACGTGCCGATCTTGAGCGAATACGCCGGCAAAGTGGAGCTGCGCGACTTCATCATGGGCGTCACCGTCCGTAAGGAAAAGGATGAAGCCACCGGCCTGGAAGACTTGGTCATTCTGGAACACCGCGACGAAATTCATCCGCAGGTGATCATCCGCGATTTGGACGACCCCAAGAAGGTGCTCGCCGCCTACACCATGCCCGCCAACGCGCGCGTGGATGTCGAAAAGGGCGACGTGGTTTACGCCGGCGCCGTGCTGGCCAAGACCCCGCGCAAGCAGGCGCGCACCAAGGACATCACCGGCGGTCTGCCGCGCGTGTCCGAACTGTTCGAGGCCCGCAAGCCGAAGGATGCCGCTGACATCGCCAAGATTGACGGCATTGTCGAGCTGGGCGGCAAGGTGCGTGGCCGCCGGCAACTACTCGTCCGCGACAAGATCACCGGCGATACCGAAGAACACCTGATCCCGCTGAACAAGCACATCGTGGTGTACGCCGGCGATCATGTCCGCAAGGGCCAGCCGCTGACCGAAGGCCCCGTAGTGCCGCAGGAAATCCTCGAAGTTTGCGGTCCGCAGGAACTGCAGGAATACCTCGTGAACGAAGTGCAGGAGGTCTACCGGTTGCAGGGCGTGGAAATCAATGACAAGCACATTGAAATCATCGTCCGCCAAATGCTGCGCAAGGTCCGGATTTCGGAACCCGGCGATACGGGCTTCCTCTGGGGCGAGCAGGTCGAAAAGCAAACCTTCAACGAGGTCAACCGCCGCGTGGCCGAGGAAGGGCGCAAGCCCGCCGAGGCCTCCCCGCTGCTGTTGGGCATCACCAAGGCCTCGCTGGAAACGGAAAGCTTCATCTCCGCCGCTTCGTTCCAGGACACGACCCGCGTGCTGACCGATGCCGCCACCCTCGCGCGCGTGGATCACCTGCACGGGTTCAAGGAAAACGTGATCATGGGCCACGTCATCCCCGCCGGTACGGGCTTCTCGATGTATCGCAACATCAAGCTGGTGCCGTTGGCCGAGCCGATCGCGGTGGAAGAGCTGCTGGGCGACCAGTTGCCCACCACGCCGACCACCCAGACGGAAGGCTAAATCACGCGCGCTTCACGCGCCGCGTAACTCAAAAGGCCCGGGTACCCCCCGGGCCTTTTGCTTGCTGCAATTTTATCCCCAAATAGGTCAATTCATCAGGGAATGGCGAATAATTGAAGCCTTACTCTTCTGAAAAATAATCTGAATCCACCTTTTTGACTTCGTAGGTGCCGATAGTCGAAACCCCGACATTGTGATCCAGCATGAGTTGCGCCAATGTCTCGCCATCAATCAAAACGACTTTGGCATCAATATTCGTGACATATGCTTGGGCTTCGGCTGAAAAGTTTGAGGTGGTGATGAAAAGGCCTTTTTTCGCTCGATGCCCGGTCAGCGCGCCAACAAATCTTTGTATTTCGGGCCGACCAACTGTGCTTTCCCAGCGCTTGGCTTGGATATAAATCGCATCCAATCCCAATTTGTCTTCCTTGATAATACCGTCAATACCGCCGTCGCCCGGTTTGCCAAGCACTTTGCCGGCATCTTGGCGTGTGCCGCCATAACCCATCTTGACAATAACCTCGACTACCAATCGTTCAAAAAATTGTGGCGAACATGTCGTCAGCCGTTGGAGCAAATCGGCGGCGACATCCGCGCGCAATTTGAGATAGGCACCTTCCAATGCCTCTTCTGGCGTTTCGGCGTTCGACTCAAGCTCGAGTGTACCTTCGGCTTTCGTGTGCCGTAAGGCTCGGAAAGCCTGAAATTCCGAGAATTGCCCCAAATAAGCCACATCAATACGGCTTGGTTTTTCTGCGAGCACTGATAGTCCGCGAGGGGTAATTTAATTGAAGCCACGCCGGGTGGATTCCAGCAGGCCGGCTTTTTTCAAGTATGTGCGTGCCCAGCCGACACGGTTGGTGAATACGTCTTGGTTCCCGCTGGGCAGCATTTCGCGTCGCTCATCTTCGGAAAGATCAAATTCACGAGCCAGCGCTTCCACAGTATCCCGGAAAGCATGTTCACGCTTATCGGCAAAAACTCGTAAGAGCGGGAGCATACACGATTGATAATCAGGAATAGCCATAATCTTTCCTTTCTACGGATGCCGAACGCCCAGCGCCAAACGTGAGCGAATTATGGTGTATACAGAAGGCTGGGACAAGCGCAGTATTTTGCTTACCAAATGCACTTGCACCGTGTGAAACAGCGCAAAATCCTATGGGGCGGCGAGGACTTCGCGGATGGGGCGGTCGGCGACGTAGAGGTCGGCGAGGACGGCGAAGCCGCGGCTGATGCGGACTTCCGCGTAGGTGGGCCGGTTGGTGTCGGCCAGCGAGTTGCGGGCAACGATTTCCGCCGTGGGCGCGGATTTTTCATCCATGTAGAAGCGGTCAAAGGGCAGGCGCAAAATGGCATTGCCGCTATAAGCCGAATTCACGCGGGTGGTCAGGTAGGGATCGGATTTGGGCCGGGTGAGTTGCAGGCCGGTGAAGATGGCGAAGCCGTTGTCGTCTTCGCCCAGCAAGACATGCACGGTCTGGTTGCGGCGAATGGTGAGGCCGGGGGGTATTGCTACGGAGTTTTGGGCAAAGCGCAAGGCGACGTAGCGGCCCCGGAAGGGGTCGTGGGGGTCCACGGGGCCCACGCGGAACTTGAAGGCGCGGCCGTGGCTCAGCACGTATTCGCGGCGCAAGATCATGCCGCCGGGGATAGCCAGTTGCAGACCGATGACGAGGGCCAGCAGAGTCAATAGCGTGGACTTTTTCATGGTGTGGCCTTTTTGTGGCGGGCCAAGAACAGATTGACGGACAAGAAGGCGAGGCCCAGCACGACGAAGATCACGCCGCGAAGCACAAACCCGAAGCGCTCATCCCAAAACCGCAACAGAATCAGGGTAAAGAGGAGCAGCAGCCCCAAATTGACGGTGCCATTGCGGCGGGTCCGGAAGCCACGAATAAGGAGGTCGAGGCCCAATCCGAAAGCGTAGAGGTTCGCCAGGCAGATGGCCCCGCCGCCGAATTTGTGCGCGATGAAATTGCCGAGGCCGACCATGATGGGCAGCGCGCCGATGAAGAGGGCGTGGGTTTTGCCGTGCCGCGCACTACGCACCAGCAACGCAATGACCGCCACAGCCATAAGCGCGAGAATGAGGTTAGATAGAATGGCGGCGTAGTTGTTTTGCAGGTGATTCGTCCAGAAAAGCCAGGTGAAATCGTCCCACATCCAGTCGTAGGTGAGCTGGAAGGTCAGCACCACGCAGCCACCGCCACCAATGGTTCGCAGTGGGCGTTGCCAGTTGGAGGTGGCATCGGCCAGCCAGTTTTCTCCGGCCAGATAGAGTGCGGCAAAAAGAACGGCATACACAAATACCCAGCGATCCCTCACCAAATCTTCCAGCGTAATGGCGGTGGCAATGCACAAAGCCACCGTACCGCCCCAGAGTAGCACCGCGGCGCGGGAGCCGTAAGGATTTTGCCGTACCGCGGGATAGGTGTGGGGTAGCAGGAGGGCGGCCAGCGGCCAAAAGACCCATGCGGCGCCACCGTTGTCTTGGGTATCGGCGGCCCAGAAGAGCATGCCGGCCAGATAGACCAGCGCGGGCCCGCTGGCATTCAGCAGATAAATCACCGGCAGCGTGAGCAGCATCCACGTCATGGCGAAACGTCCGGCATCGCCGGGGATATGGTAGGTCTGCGCCACGAGGGCAATTGCGGCGCCGATGGCAAACGTCCAGAAGAGGCCGACGCCTTCGCGCCACGCGGCGGAGTCGCGACCGGAGCGAATCAGCCAGACGGCGAGGGCTTGCGCGCAGATCAGCGGTGCGAAGGCCAAGGCGGTGCGGGTCGCGCGCGACAGCTCCGCCCAGTTATGGGCCAGCAACAAAATGATGCCCAGGCCTACCAAGGTGCCGCCCAAAATGCTGAAAACAGTCAGCGCCCGGTTGCGGCCGGGTTCGGCCGTGGTGTAGCGCGCTTCCAATCGGCGGGCGGTGTCGGCATCAATGACGCCGTCCGCGAGCAGGGAGGGTACTTCCTTGAGGAACCAGCGGCGGTGGTGTTGCGACATATTGAGCCTTTCGCGCGATGGGGCCACGATACGTGGCCGGGCACAGCGGGGCAAGCGCAATTGAACCGCCGCGGCGTGTTTTGGGATTTGTCGGCGGTATGCAAAGAATGCTAGGCTGCCCCGATTCTTGTGAAGGAGACGTCTGATGAATACTGTTCTGGAAGCCAAAGATATCTTGAACATTTTGCCGCACCGGCATCCGTTCCTACTGGTGGACCGCATTGTGGAATGCAACAACAAGGATTGGATCGTGGGGATCAAAAACGTGGCGGCGAATGAACCGTGCTTCCAGGGGCACTTTCCGGGGTTGCCGATTTTCCCGGGCGTTTTGCAGTTGGAGGCGATGGCGCAGACGGCGGGAATCCTGCTGAATACGGTGGTGGGGTCGGCAGGGAAAGTGTCGTATTATCTGGGCGTGGATCAGGCGAAGTTCCGCCGAATGGTGGTGCCAGGGGATCAGATGCGGATGGAAATCAAATTGCTGCGGCTACGCATGGGCATGGCAAAAGTAGCCGGCCGGACGCTGGTGGATGGCGAGTTGGCGTGCGAGGCCGAAATGATGTTCGGCGGAGGCAAATAGGCATGGGGGTGAGCATCCATCCGCTGGCCGTGGTGCACCCCAACGCGGAGTTGGGGGCGGATGCGGTTGTCGGTCCGTTCTGCATGGTGGGCGAGAACGTGCGGTTGGGGGATCGCGTTGTGTTGCGTTCGCACGTGAGTGTGGAAGGGCATACCACGTTGGGCGCAGGCTGTGAGGTTTGGCCGTTTGCCAGCGTGGGCGGCAAAACGCAGGACCTGAAGTACAAAGGCGGCGCGCCGCGCCTGATCGTGGGCGAACAAACCGTCATTCGCGAATGCGCCACGTTGAATTGTGCCACCTTTGATGGTGGTGAAACGCGCGTGGGCGCCAAGTGCCTGATCATGGCCTATTGCCATGTGGCGCACGACTGCGTCGTGGGCGACCGCGTCATCATGGCCAACAACGCCACGTTGGCGGGGCACGTGATCGTGGAGGATGAAGCCATCATCGGCGGTCTGACGGGGGTGCACCAGTTCGTGCGGGTGGGGCGGATGAGCATCGTGGGCGGGTTCACCAAGGTGGTGAAGGATGTACCGCCTTATATGATGGCCGATGGCGACCCGCTGAAGGTCTATGGCCCGAACAAAGTGGGGTTGGAGCGCCACGGCATCCCGCTAGAAGTTCAGCAGGCGCTGAAAGAGGCCTATAAAATTGTGTATCGCTCCGACCTGACCGTGGCGGCGGCGTTGGAGAAAATTGTGGCGACGGTGGCAACATCGGCGCCCATCGAGCATTTTGTGGACTTCATCCGCAAGAGCGAGCGAGGCATATCCAGATGAACAAGCACAAGCAGGGCGGGGCGTGGGCGAGGGTCGCGGCAGGCGCGCTGTTGGGCGCGGCGTGGGCCACGGCCGGGTGGACGCAAGCGCCAGAGCCGACGCTCCTGGCGCCGGCCTATGAAGCCGCGGGCGCCGCTACGGAGCCCGTGGCACCGGTGGCGCCGCTGAGTTCCGCCGCAAAAGTGCAGTTCAGTTTCGAGCAGGCGGACATCCGGCTGGTGACGCAGATTGTCGGCAAATACATCAACAAAAAGTTCGTGGTGCCGGAGGGGGTCACGGGCCGGGTGAGCATTCTGGTGCCGGAGCCCGTACCGGTGTCAGAAATTTATCCCTTGTATCTCAACGCACTGGAAGCCAGCGGCTACACCGTGGTGGAGCGCGCTGGCGTGTGCCAGGTTACGCCGCTGCCGGCCGGGCCGTCGCTGCCGGCCAGTCTGGATGCGGCGGATGGCTTGGTGACCAAGCTGATCCCGTTGCAGCACGTCAGCGCGGTGCACGTCAAAAAGAGTTTTGAGGGTCTCGTGCGCGGCGGGCGCGAGGGCGGGCTGGAAGTGTTCGCCCCGGGCAACCACCTGATTGTGACCGACACCGCCGGCAACGTGGCGCGGCTGGAGGCGCTGGTGGCTCAGATTGACCAGCCCGGCACCGGCAACGTCATCGAGGTGGTGCCGCTGAAATATGCCAGTGTGGAGGCCGTGGCCGAACAACTGCGCGCCACCATTGGCGCAACGGATAGCGCCGTCAACAAAATCAACCGCCACTTTGAGCAGGTGGCCGGCGGCACGGGCAGCCTGCCGACCGATTTCACCGTGGTGCCGGTGCCGCAGGCCAACAGCCTGATTCTGGTGGGCCTGCCCATGCAGATCGCCGAGACCAAGGGCATCATTCAAAAAATGGATGTGGAAAATCCGCACGGGATTGGGCGACTCAACGCTATTTTCCTGAATTATCTATCGGCGGAAGAAGCGGCCAAGAGCCTCAACGCGCTGCTCGGCAAGGCGCCGGCGGCCGATGGCCTGCCCGCGCAGCGGGATATCGCTATCGAGCCGAGCATCGCGAACAACGCGCTGCTGGTGGATGCTTCGCCGCAAAACTTTGAATATGTCCGCCGCTTGGTGGAGCGGCTGGATGTGGTGCCCCAGCAGGTGCTGGTGGAAGTGCTGATTGCCGAGGTGAATCTCGAAAAAGGGCGCGATGTCAGCGTGGAATGGTTCGGCTTGGATCAGCCCACGGGCAAGGGCACCGGTGGCTTCGGGCGGTCGCGCTACGGCACCGCCGACGCCATGTTCAACCTGCTCACCAACTTTGCGTTCCCGCAGGGCTTCGTGGGCGGCATCATCAGCGGCACATTCACCGCGCCGGATGGCACGGTGTATAACCAGATTCCACTGTTCCTGCGGGCAGTGGCCGGCGAACACAACTTGAAGATTCTTTCGAACATCCCGCTCTGGGCGCAAAACAATCTGGAAGCCTCGGTGAGCGTGGTCGAAAACATCCCCATCCTGAAATCGTCGGTCGAGGGCTCCGGCAGTGGGCGCGACTACATCCAAAACATCGAGCGGCAGGATGTGGGCATCAAGTTGACGCTGACCCCGCATGTGAATCCGGAGCGCGAAATCCAGTTGGACTTGAACCCCAGTATTGAATCCATTGTGCAGCAGAGCGACCCGGCCCTGCTCTACACCCCGACCATCGCCAAGCGCGAAGTCAAAACCTCGGTGACGGTTCCTGACCGCGCCACGGTGGTGATTAGCGGCCTGATCCGCGAGGACAACACGCGCATCGTCAGCAAAATCCCGGTGCTGGGCGATATCCCCCTGCTGGGCGCCCTGTTTCGCTCGTCCAGCATTTCCAAACGGCGGACCAATTTGTTGATTTTCGTCACGCCGCGCATTGTGACGGATATGCACGCGGCCGAGGCGGAACGCGAGCGGTTGGAGCGTGCCACCAGCCTGCAAGACGCCACCACGGCATTGGACGCGCCGGACCCGGAAACCGCGCCTGCTCCCGCGCCGCCGCCCAAACGCGGTCAGAAGCAAAAGCGCGCGGCGCCGGCGGGTGACCAGCCATGAGCGCCGCGGCGCCAGGCCGACCCGCGCTGGAACGCATTGCCGACGAATGGCTCGACCCGGCGTTGATCGAAACGGTGCCCGTGGATTGGGTGCGGCGGCATGGCCTCGTGCCGCTGCGCTGGAATGGGGCCGTGGCCATTGCCGGCGCGGAAAATGCTGCGCTGCAAGCCTACGAAGATTTATCGCTGCTGCTGGGCGTGGAGGCCGTGTGGGTCACCGCGCCGGCCGCCGAAATCCAGCGCGCGATTGATCGGTGCTATTTCCGGCGCGCGGGCCAAACGGACGAAGCCGCCGAGCAAGCGGGCCAAGCCGCGGTGGCCGGCGGCGCGGGCACGCCTGCCGCGCGCGAGGCGGACGACCTGCTGGCCGGCCACGCGGATGCTCCTGTGGCCAACTACGTGAACCTCGTGTTGCTGGAGGCCGTCAAACGGGGCGCGTCGGATATTCATATTGAGCCGTTCGCCAACACTCTGACCGTGCGCTACCGGATTGACGGCCTGCTCTACGAACAGCCGCGCCCGCCACGCCATTTGGAAGGCGCGCTGACCGCCCGCCTCAAGGTGATGGCCAAATTGGACTTGGCCGAAAAGCGTCTGCCGCAGGACGGCGTGGCGCGGGTGCGGGTGGGGGCGCGCGAGATTGATGTGCGCGTGTCCAGCGTGCCCGTCGCCGAAGGCGAGCGCATCGTGCTGCGCCTGCTGCACCGCGAATCCACGCGCTATTCGTTGAATGAGCTGGGCATCGCGCCCGCCATGCTGGCCCAGTTCCGCGATATTCTGCGCGAACCGCACGGCATTGTGCTCGTCACCGGGCCAACCGGCAGTGGCAAAACTACCACGCTCTATGCCACGTTGCGCGAGCTGGACACCGCGCATCTCAACGTGCTGACCATCGAAGACCCCATCGAATACCAGTTGCCCAACATCGGCCAAGTGCAGGTGCATCCCAAAATCGGGCTGACGTTCGCGCGCGGCCTGCGGCACCTGCTGCGGCAGGACCCGGATGTGGTGCTCGTCGGCGAAACCCGCGATTTGGAAACCGCGGAGATCGTGGTGCGCGCCTCGTTGACCGGCCATCTGGTCTTCACCACGCTGCACACCAACGACGCGGTGGGCGCCATGACGCGCATGGTGGACATGGGCATCCCGCCGTATCTGCTGGCCGCCGCCTCGCGCGCGATGCTGGCCCAGCGGCTCGTACGACGCTTGTGCCCCAACTGCCGGCGCGAAACCACACTCACCGCCACTGATGCCGCTGTATTTGGCCAACCGGCGCTGGCCGGGCGACCCGCGTGGGAGCCGTCGGGCGCCGGCTGCGCGGAATGCCTCGGCGGCTACAAGGGGCGCACCGGCATTTATGAATTGCTGGCCGTCACGCCGCCGCTGGCCGAAGCCATCCGCAAAAATGTGCCGCCGGCGGAATTGCGCCGGCAGGCCGTCGCGGCGGGTTTCCGCGATATGCTCGATGACGGCTTGGACAAGATTTTGGCCGGTGTGACTTCCGTGGCCGAAGTGCTGCGCGCCGCCGGCACGCGGCGGGACTAAAGGCCGGGAGCGCACACCGCCGTGATGACCTTTGAATATAAGGGCTTTGATGCCGCCGGCCGCGCGCAGTCCGGATTGATCGAAGCCGCGGACCTCAAGGATGCCCGCAAGCGCCTCACCGTGCGCGGTATCTTACCGGAAAGCGTACAGGCCGCGCGCGGCACCGCCGCCCGGCGCGGGGCACGCGCCACCATTTTTTCCTCAGACGTGCGCACCATGTTTTATCGCGAGCTGGCCGCACTGCTCGGCTCCGGCGTGGCGTTGGTGCCCGCCCTCGATGTCATTCTGCAAGCGCCCGAGCTGGATCAGGCCCGCACCCTGCTGGCCGCCGTGCGCGACATGGTGCGCGAAGGCCGCCCGCTGAGCGCCGCCATGCCGGCCGTCTCGCCGCAGGTGACACTCTTCGAGCAGGCCGTGATCGAAGTGGGCGAGCGTACCGGCGGCATGCCCGAAGCGCTGGCGCGGTTGGCCGCATTTTTGGAAGAACAGGAAAAATTGCGCGAAAAGCTGATGACCGCGCTGTTATATCCGCTGGTTGTGGTTTCGCTGGCGTTGATCATCGGTGGCCTCGTGCTCACGCTGCTGCTGCCCAAGGTGCAAAGCCTCTTCACCGAGGCAAACCTGCAGTTGCCGGCGTTAACGCGCATCCTGCTGGCGGGCGGGCGGACGCTCGGCCTGCTGTTGCTCCTGCTGGTGGCCGGCGCGGTGGCGGCATTTTTTGTGCTGCGGCGGCGCTGGCGCACTGATGAAGTGTGGCGCATCCGCCTGGACCGCCGCTTGTTCTCGTTGCCGATCATCGGCGGCGGCTGGCGGAATCTGGCCAGCCTGCGTTTTGTGAGGGTGTTCGGGTTGCTGTTGGAGCGCGGCGTGAGCCTGATCGAAAGCGTGCCGATGGCCGGGCGGGCCTCCGGCAGCGCGTGGCTCGCTTCCTGCGCGGCGCGCGAAACCGAAGCCATGGGGCAGGGGAAGCCGCTGGTGGCTGTCATCCGCAGCATTCAGCCACTGCATCCCTCGCTGGCGGCCTGGGTGCAAGCCGGCGAAGCCGGTGGTAATTTGGTTGGCCTGCTGGATAACGCCGCGCAGCGTTTCCAACAAAGCTGGGACCGCCTGGCCACCCGCGGAATGCTGCTGCTGGAAATCGGTTTGACGTTGGTGGTGGGCCTGTTTGTAACGTTGATTGCGCTGGCCGTACTGCTGCCCATCTTGCAGATGAACAAAGGATTTGTGCCGTGATTTGGTGGTTATATAACTTGTTGTTTCCGATTGCGTTCGCCTTTTTGCTGCCGCATTTCATCTGGCGGATGCTGCGCCGCGGCGGCTACGCGCGCGACTTTACCCAGCGTTTTGCGTGGTATAACGCCGCCACCGCCGACTTGCTCGCCGCACCCGGCCGACCCATCTGGATTCAAGCTGTCAGCGTCGGCGAGTTGGCCGTGGCTTTTTCATTTATGGATGAGTTGCGCCGCCGCGCCCCGAACTTGCGCTTTGTGCTGACCACCAACACCTCCACCGGCCATGCCCTCGCGCTGAAAAAAGTTCACGCGCCCGATGTCACGCTCTATTTCCCGATGGATGTGCCCGGCGTGGTCACCCGCGCCCTGCGGCGCATCCGGCCCAGCGCCGTGGTGCTCATCGAAAACGAAATGTGGCCCAATCTGATTCGCTACTCCCGCAAGCGCGGCATCCCCGTCTTGCTGGTTAACGGCCGGATTTCCGCCCATTCGTTCAAGGGCTACCGCAAGCTCCGGTTCATTACCCGCCGCCTGCTGCCACGCCTGAACTGGTTTTGCGTGCAGAGCGAAGTGGACCGCGACCGGCTGCTGGCTCTGGGTGCGCCGCCCGAGCGGGTGGAAATTGCCGGCAGCGCCAAATATGACATTGGCCCCACCGCGCCTACGGCGGAAGCCCGGGCCAGCGCGCTCCTCGCCAAGCTGGGCGTGAAGCCCGGCCACCCCGTGCTGGTTGGCGGCTCCACGTGGGCCGGCGAAGAAGCGGTCCTGCTCGATTTCTATCAAACCGCCAAGGCCACACATCCGGGATTGTTGCTGGTTCTGGTGCCCCGCCACGCCGAGCGTCGGGAGGAAGTCCTCGACGAAATCCGCCGCCGCGGCCTGCACTACGTCCAGCGCAGTCAGTTCCCCGACGACGCCCCCGTTCCCGAACAACGCCCCGACGTCCTGCTGGTGGACACCACCGGCGAACTCCGCGGATTTTATGCCGCCGCCGATTTGATTTTTGTTGGAAAAAGCCTCACCCAAACCGGCGGACAAAATCCAATTGAACCCGCCCGTGACGGCAAGCCCGTGGTGGTGGGGCCCCACATGGAAAACTTTGCGGTGATTGCCGACGACTTCACCGCTGCCGGCGCGTGGCGCCAAGCCCGTGACACTGCCGATTTGCACCGAATTTTGCTGGAATTGTTGGACGATCCCGCCGCGCGCAACCGGCTTGGCCGCGCCGCTGCCGACCTCGTGGCCAACAGAGCCGGCGCCACCCGCCGGATGGCCGAGCGAGTCTTGGCCGAACGTCTTCCCGACTAAAATTCAACGCGCAGCAACACAGCCAAGTATTGTTTCACTTATTACAATAAGTGAATTCACATATTGCAATAAGTGAAATAAAAATGGGTCTTTTGTGGTCCTGATTCGGGCGGGAGGGCAGGCTGGCGGAGAGGGTTTTCCACGGCGTGGAAATAAGTTTTCCACAGTGTGGAAAAATTGGGTACCTAAAGCGTAATTTATTCCACAGCATGGAAATATGTTTTCCACAGTGTGGAAAAATGAGGGGCTTCAGAGGGGGAAGGCGGCGATTTTTTTGAGGCGCTGGATGATGGGGAGGTGCTGGGTGCAGCGGGATTCGCATTGGCCGCAAGCGGTGCAGTCGGCGGCTTGGGCGGGGGTGAGTTCCCAGTGGTTTTGGAAGCGGTCGTGGATGGCGCGATCGGTGGCGCCGAGTTGCATGAGGTTGTGGATGTCCATGAGGCGCGGGATGGGGATTCCAGCGGGGCAGGGGAGGCAATAGCCGCAGCCGGTGCACATTTCGTTGAAGTCGCTGGTGAGGCGGCGGCGGATGGCGTCTAGATGGGTGGGCGGGTAGGGGGCGAATTGTTCGACGGCGCGGACAGCGGCGGCCACTTCTTCGAGGCTGTGGAATCCGATAAGCGCCGAGGTGATGGCGGGGTCGGAGATGAGGAACCGCAGGGCGGCGGTGACGACGTCGGGGTCGTCCGGGCTGCGGATGAAATCAAAAGCGGCGGGGTGTTGGGGGATGATGCCGCCGCCCAGCGGGTTCATGGCCACTACGCCGCGGTGATGGCGGTGGGCAGCGGTGACGCCTTGTTGGCGGTAGGGGAAGTTGATGGCGTTGCTGCCAAGGGTGAGGCCTTCGATTTCCGGGTGCTGGCGGATCATGTCCTCGATTTCAGGGCCGCTCATGTGGGCGGAGACGCAGATGTGGCCAATAAGGCCTTCTTCCTTGGCGCGTAGGGCGGCGCGGAGGGCGCCGCCACGAAGTCGGGCCTGCCAGTCGGCGGCATCCATGACGCACCAGATGTGGAAGAAGTCAATGCGGGGGACGCCGAGGCGGCGCAGGGATTTTTCGAGGCCGCGGCGGAAATCAGCGCCGTTGGCGTGAGAGCATTTGGAGGAGAGGTAGAGGGGGTGGGGGGAGGGGGGCATGGTGCGGAGGGCCTCGCCGAAGATGGCCTCGCTTTGGTCGTCGCAGTAGAAGGGGGCGGTGTCGAAGTAGTTGATGCCAGCGCGGCGGGCGGCGTGCAGGATGGCGATGCCGGCGGCGTGGTCATGGGGCGTGGGCAGGCGCATGCCGCCGCAGCCAATGACGCTGATTCGCTTGCCGGTGGAGCCGTATTCCTTGTAGAGCATGGTGGGTTCCGCAAAAAAGATGTCTTCCGGGTTGACGATAGTCCGGTTGAACAGGTATAAACAAGTCATGAATCTGCAACAGCGTTCGACTGGCAGACAGGCCATTTTGTAGGAGATGGATGCGACCATGAAAAAGAGCAAGTGGGTCGGCACGGTGGTGATGGCAACTGTAATGCTGGCGGGCTGGGGGGCCCGGGCGGACGTGGACGAGGACTTCAAGTTTGCTTCCGGACTGGTGAACTATCAGCCTCCCTTCGCGGACTTTGCGCAAAAAGTGGTGGATGCGGTGCTGGCGAAGGACCCTTCGCAAAAAGACCGCAGCCGGATCATCCAAGCGGAAATCCTGATTCAGCGCCGGCAATACGCGGACGCGGAGGCGATCATCAACGAGATGGGGATGAGCAACCCCAAGGCGCAGGCGATCAGCCTGGCGTTGGCGCGCAACTATTTCGGGATCGGCGAATACGACAAGGCGCGGGCGCTCTATGATGCCTTTTTCAAGTTGTACGAAAACCAGAAGCCGACGGATGCGGATGTGGCGCGGTTTTACCGCGACGCGGCGTATCAGTACGCGCAGATGTTGCAGATGATCAGCCAGTTCGAGGAGGCGGCCAAGAGCTTCAAGCGCGTCGAGGAAGTGGCGGATGGCAAGGAAATGCAGCGCTCGATGCAGGTGCACCGCGCGCAAGCGCTGGTGCGCGCAGCTGAAAACAAGAGCGGTGACGACAAAAACAAGTTGCTGGATGAGGCCCGCAAGCTTTGCGAGACGATCCAGTGGGGCGGCATGGACTTGCAGTTTGTGGATTCCATCGTGGTGCTGGCGAACATTGAGCTGGCCAAGGGCAATCCGGCGGGCGCGAAGAAGGTGCTGATGGAGTACATGGATGTCATCAAGCCCATTGACGAGAACCTCAAGGAAATGGGGATCCCGCTCAAGGAAAGCCCGATGGCCGGCACGCGGTCGCTGCTGGGCCGGCTCTTCCGCGAGGAGGCCGACAAGTTGGCCGGGCAGGCAGGCAAGGAAGAGGAGGCCATCAAGGCGTATAGCGGCGCGCTGGGCGAGTATTACAACGTCTTCATCAAATACGGCGACAGCGAGTGGGGTCCCAGCGCGGGCATGGCGGCCAAGGAGATCAAGGAAATCCTCGAAACCAAGTACGGCAAGCAGGTTAAGATTGACCTGCCCACCACGTTGGCCAACAAGGCGGCGGGCACCGAGTTCATGATGGCGGACAACATGTTCCGCTCGAAGCAATATGCGGATGCGGCGGCGGAATATCTGCAAGTGTTGTCGCGGTTCCCGGAGTCGGGAGAGCTCTCCATAGCGGCGGTGGCCAACCTGTTGCAGTGCTACCAGAATCTGGATGATTCGCTGTATGCGAAGGTGGCGGCGAACTATCTGGGCGAGCGGTTCGCGGCCAAGAGCGACATCCCCGCCAAGGGGCTGGTGTCCGCCGCGCAGTTGTATGACCGCGCCGGCAACGCCGAGATGTCGAAGTATTTGTTCGACCGCTACCTGGCCTATTGTCCGCAGGACTCGCGGGCGGGACAAATCCTGTTTTATCTGGCCAGCAAGGCCGAGCAGGCGGGCGATCAGGACACCGCCAACAACTATCTGGCGAAGATCATCACCGACTATCCCAACGACCAGAACTACCCGAAGGCGCTGAGCAAGCGCGCGTGGAAGGCCTACGCGGATCAAGATTACGCGGGGGCGATTGACGGCATGAAGCTGTATCTGGAGTCGTCGCAGCCGAGCCCCACGCGGGCGCAGGCCATGTTCGCGCTGGGCGATTGCTACCGGCGCACGGACCAGTTGGCCGAGGCCGCGCGGCAGTTCAACGCGCTGATTGCCGCTATTTCGCCGGCGGGCAATCCTTATGGCAACTCGGCGGCGGACATCCAGCGCAATGCCACCTTGCTGGAGCAGGCGCGGTTTTACTTTGCCTATAGTCTCAGCCGCCTGCCGAACGATGCCACTCGCAAGGCGGCCATCCAAAAGCTGGATGAATTCCTCGGTTTTTATCCCAAGTCCGATCTGGCGGCCAAGGCGCTCAACTTGAAGGGGTCGTTGCAAATGGCGCTGAAGGACCCCGGCGCCAACGATACGTATGCGCGGCTGGCCGCGGAATATCCCAACACCGATGAAGGCAAGAACGCGCAGTATGCGCGCATTAGCGGCGCACTGGAGCTGGCTCAATATGCGCAGGCCAAGGACGCCCTGACCGCCATGCTGGCCAGCCCCGGCAGCTACAAAGTGGAAGAATTTGCCCGCGTGGGCCAGGCCATGCTGGAGCACAAGCAGTGGGCCGAGGCCGCCGGCGCATTTGGCCAGGTGGTTGGCAAAACCGAAGAGCGCGCCGTGCTGGAGCGCGCCCTTTATGGGATGGGGGCCGCCAAGTATGAGCTGGGCGACTATGCGGACTCCGTGGCCGCGCTCAACGACCTGATGACTCGCTGGCCCAATTCGGCGCTGTTCTATCAGGCCAAATTCACCCTCGCGCGCGCGAACCTCAAACTGGGCAGCCTGCCCGCTGCCAAGACCGCGCTCAACGACATCTTCAAGTACGCGCGCGAACCGGAAGTGGTCAACGATGCCAGCCTCCTCTACGCCCAGATCCTCGAACAGGAGAAGGACCTGGTCGGCGCGCTGGCCACCTACAAGCGCATGGAATACTTCGGCAGCCAGAGCATGAAGACGGAGCGCGAGCGCCAGCAGGTGGCCACCGCCATCCTCGCGGCCATTGATGTGGCGAACGAACTCGACCGCAGCGCGGATGTCCTCGAAAGCTGCGACCGCTATTTGCAACTGTATCCGACCAGCCCCAAGATCAACGAAGTGCGGCAAAAACGGACGACGGCTTCCTTCAAGGTAAATGCGGAAGTGGCCGCACCGGCGGCGGTTGAACCCGCCGCGCCCGCCGAACCGACCGCGCCTGCCGCCGAAACCGAAATGTAAACATGGGAGACCAGAGCATGAAAACTATGAGAATCCTTGGAATCTGCGTCGCGCTGGCCATGCTGGCTGGCACGGTCTGGGCCGCGCCCTACGTGGTGCTTAATGATGGCAAGCAAATTACCGGCACCGCCATCCGCGCCCAGCCCAATGGCGATATTACCCTGATGACCGACATGGGCAGCCGGACGTTCCCCAAGGGCTCTTACCAGCGCGCGGTGGCCGACAAGCCGGCGGAAATTGACCAAGCCGCGGCAGCCATCAAGGCCCAGAAATATGACGCGGCCAAATCGCTGCTGGAAGGCGTGATTGCCAAATACCGGCACTTGGGCTGGGATGTGGAAGCCGCCAAGCTGCTCGGGCAGGCCCTGCTGGCCAAGGGTGATGCCGAGGGTGCGGTGAAGGCCTATGAGCAGTTGTTCCAGTTGTCGCCCGCCGAGAAACAAAACGCGGACTCGGCGTGGGGCATGCGGACGGCCATGCTCAAGGCCAAGCAATATCCGGCGCTGCTGCGCCAGTTGGATGCCGTGGCGGCGTCCGGCAGCCGGACTGATGCGGCCCGTGCCCAGACCATGCGCGGCGATATCCAGTTGGATCAAAACAACGTCGAGCTGGCTGCGCTGGACTATCTGCGCACGGCCATTCTGTTTGCCGACGTGCGCGATCCGATGATCATGGGCGAGGCCACATACAAAGCCGCCGCCGCCTTGGAACAATTGCGTGACCCGCGCGCAAAGGATATGTATAAGAAAGTGGTCAACGAGTACGGCTCTTCGCCCTATGCCGCGCAGGCTCGGGGCAAAATGTAACAATGTAAAAAGAACTGAAGGAGAATGAACATGTCCAAGAAACTGCAGTTGACATTGGGGATTCTGGTTTTGGCCGCTTTGGTGCTGGTGCCGCTGGCTACCTTGGCGCAGGAAGAAGCCGCCGCACCCGCCGGCGAATTGGTGATGGAAGGCTCCGGTGGTGGCGAAGCCGCTGCGCCGTCTTCCGGCCTGTGGCAGGTGATTGTTGGCTCCGGCTGGCTGGGCGTGGTGCTTTGGTTGGGCCTGTTGGCCACTTCCATTGCCGCGGCATGGCTGGTCATTGACTTCTTCATCACCGTCAGTCCCAAGCGCATCATTCCCGAAGCGTTGGTGAACGATGTTCGCGAAGCCATGGAGCAGGGCGATGTCATCAAGGCCATGCAGCGCTGCGAACAGGATCAAGGACCGCTTTCCGCCATTTTGCTGGCGGGCTTCCGCAACGTGAAGGAAGGCTTTGAAGTTATTCAGGAGCAGGTGGGCGTGGCCGCCGACCTCGAGAGCGAAAAGATGATGCAGCGCGTGTCCTACCTGAACATGAACGGCAATATTGCCCCGATGCTTGGGCTGCTCGGCACGGTGCAAGGCATGATCATGGCCTTCGCCAACTTGGCCAACACGCAGGCGGGCGCCGCGCAGCAGGCCATGCTGGCGCTCAATATCGCCCAAGCGCTGTGGACCACCGCCGCCGGTCTGGTGGTGGCGATCCCGGCCGTGTCGTTCTACACCTACTTCAAGAACCGCTTGTCCCGGATCATCCTGAACATGGAAGGCTTGACCATGGACCTGATCAAGGCGCTGCGCAACGTGGAAGTGGTGGAAGAATAAGCTGCCACCCCGCCCGGGGAGACAAGCATGAAAAAGCAATATCCGGATGCCGAGCTGAACATGACGCCGATGATTGACGTGGTGTTCCAGCTCATCATTTTCTTCGTTACCACCGCGGACTTGCAGGCCAAGGCCATGGACACCGCCGTCCGCATGGCCATGGCCCCCCACGGCCCCGTCGAGGAGGTCAAGGACCCGCGCACCGTGGTGGTGGACGTGGACAAGAACGGCAAGATTTCCATCATGAAGACCAACTTGAGCGAGGCACAACTGCTGAACGTGTTGGTCAAGGCGCGCAACACTACCGGGCAAAGCACGCCGGTGGTGATCCGCGGCGATGGCGAGACCCAGCACGACGCCATCAAGCGCGTGATGGATGTCTGCGGCAAGGCCGGGCTGTGGAAGCTCCGCTTCGCCGCGCTCAAGGAAAAGGCGGGTTAGGACAGGAAGGAAGCACCCCATGGCCAGAAAACGCAAACGCCCGGATGTGACGGAGCCCGCCCTGTCAATGACCCCCATGATTGACGTGGTGTTCCAGCTCCTGATCTACTTCATCGTCACCACCAAGCCGATTGACGTGATGACCAACTTGGACGTCTTCCGGCCCGCGCCGGACAAAACCGCCAAGGAAGATCAGAAGCCGCCCAACCTTGTACGCGTGGGCGTGTATCAGGACGGCTACACCGTCAACGACATCCCCGTCACGCTGGACAAGCTGGACGCGGCGTTGGGCAAGGTGGCCTCCATTGATACCGGCCAAACCATCATGATCACGGTGTCTGCGGTGTCCAAGCACGGCATGCTGGTGAAGGTGCTGGACCTGTGCGCCAAAAACAATTTGCGAAGCCTGTCGGTGGTCAGCGCATCCAACTGAACGAGAACCTGCGACGATATAGCTGGAGAAAGTCATGAACGTATCGCACAGAGCGCTATATAAGAACTTCATGGAATGGGCGGCCGGTCCCACCGGCTCCATCACGCTGCACGTGGTGGCCATTGTTCTGCTCTTCCTGTTTGCCAGCCAGGCCACCAAGGAGAAAACCAGCGAAATCGAAGTGCAGATGGTCGAAATTGACCAGCAGGAACTGGACGACTTGCTCGAAGACCGTCCACCCGAAGAACTGCCGGACATGGTGGACACCGTCACGCCGCCGGACGTGAACATGGACATGACTCCGCCGCCGGACATTCAGGATTTTGCCGCGGCGCCGGTGGCCGACACGGTCACAGAATTGGATATTGCCTCCGATGCCATCAGCCCCATCATCATGAAGGGCCTCGCCCCCGGGCAGATGTCCAACCGTTCCGGCGCCGGTCGCAATGCGGCCATCGGCAACTATGGCGGCCAGTGGGGGCAATATGCCGAAGCCGCCGTGCTGCGCGCCCTCGAGTGGCTGCGCATCAATCAGAATCCGGACGGCTCCTGGGGCACGAATGACAAGGAGGCGTATGCCGGCTTGGCCATCTTGACCTATCTGGCCCATGGCGAAACCACGGCCTCCGAAAAATACGGCCCCACCGTCGAACGGGCCATCCGCTATTTGGTGGCCCGCCAGAATGAACAGGGCGAATTCCTGAAAACCGAAGGCTCCGGCGGCGTCTATGGTCACGCCATTTGCACCTATGCGCTCAGCGAAGCCTACGGCATGACGCGTATTCCTTCGCTGCGCCAAGTCATGGAAAAAGCGGTACAGGTCATCATTGATGGCCAGCGCAACCATGGCGGCTGGGTGATGTACTCCTTTGGCAAATCCGGCGATGTGGCCCGCTGGGACGTCTCGCTTTCCGGTTTCTGTATGCAGGCGCTCAAAGCGGCGTATATCGCCGGCGCCGACAATCCGGGGCTCAAAGATTCGATGGATAAGGCCGCTGACTTTCTGATCAAGCGGCAACGGCAGGATGGCGGCTTCCCTTATTCGGCTGCCAACCCGGGCCGCCAACCCAACATTACGGCCGTGTCGGTGCTGTGCCTGCAACTGCTGGGCTACGGCAATCACAACGCCACCAAAGCAGGCCTGAGTTTCCTGAAGGATGCCGACTGCAACTGGAACAAACCGGAGCAGGCGCCCATCTACTCGTGGTACTACGTCAGCCAAGCCAAGTTCCACCAGGGTGGCGCCCACTGGTCATCGTGGAACAACAAGTTCGCGCCCACGCTGATCCGCAACCAAAGCCCCGATGGTAGTTGGACCTCCCCCGGCCACGCGCTCACCGGCGATGGCGTCACGCGCGAGTTCCGCGGCGAAGGCATCAACAGCCAGGTTTATGCCACCACGTTGGCCGCCCTGACGCTGCAGGTGTATTACCGCTTCCTGCCCACCTACCAGCCCATCGAAACCAAGACCATTGACCAAAAGTCCTCCGAGGACGTCCAAATCGAAATCCTCTAATCCTCGCGGTGGGACTGGATTTCTGTCGCCTTCAACCGGCGATTCGGGCAAATTGCGCGGCATGGTAATGCCGATCCAGCAGGCAGGCAGCATGTGCGCGTGCCATACGATTGTTTCGGGGCCACCCTCTTGTCTGGGTGACATGGCCGGCCGGACATGAAAGTTTTGTTTGTCAATCGGATGGCCTGTCTGGAGCGGGGCGGGGGGGAGACGTTTGATCTCGAAATTTCGCGGCATCTGGCCCGTCTGGGCGTGGAGATTACGTTGTTGAGTGGCGCGCCACTCTGCGGCCCGCCGCTGCTGCCGCTGCCCGGCGCGAAGGTGCTGCACACCCCTTGGCTCAAGAGATTCCCATGGGACAAGGTCAAAGGCGGTTGGCGTATCCGCCAACTGGAGTTTGAATGGTTTGAATGGCGTGCCGCACGCTGGATTGCGCGTCGCGCTGCCGAGTGGGACATCATTCAAATTTGCGAGCTGCCCAATCTGGTCTATTGGCTGAAAAAACGGGGGGTGGCCACCCCGCTGGTGATGCGCCTCACCGCGCCCAACTTTTATGACCCGCGCAGCGGCGCGCCGTTGGCCGATGCGCTCATTGCCAGCGGCACCACCATCGAAAAACTTCGGGCCCGCGGCGGCGCGGACTCCGCGTCTCCGCTCCCGGCGCCGACCAATATCCCCAACGCGGTGGATGCCGATTTGTTTCGCCCACAGCCCTCCGCTTTTCGCGCCCAACACGGCATTTGCCGCGATGAATTCGTGGCGTTGTATGTAGCGCGTTTTCAAGCGTTCAAAAACCATGCGCTGTTGCTGGACGCGTTTGCCGAATTTGCCAAAACCCATCCGGCAGCGCGGCTGGTGCTGGTGGGCAGCGGGCCGTTGCGCGAGCGAACGGAGCAGCAGGCCGCGACGCTGGGCATCAGCAAGCAGGTGTTGTTCCTGGGCGAGGTGCCATTTGCCGAACTGCCGGCGGTGTATGCCGCCGCCGATATCAAGGTCATCGCCAGCGATTACGAATCCTTCTGCTTTGCGGCCATCGAGGGAATGTCCGCCGGCCTGCCGGTGTTGACCACCGATTGCGCCTGGGTGCCGCGGCTGGTGGCCGATGGCGCGGGCATCGTGGTGCCGGTGGGCGATGCGACGGCACTGGCGGCAGGCCTGACCAAGCTGGCGGACAATCCGGCCTTGCGCCAGCGCCTTGGCGCGGCCGGGCGCGATCTGGTGTTGGCCCGCCATACATGGCCCGCCAGCGCCCAGAAGCTGTTAGATCTTTATCAGCGGCTTCTGGCGGGCGCTGCCGCGCCCTGAACCGGCTTGAAATAATTGCGTGACTCACGCGCAAAAAAGATGTATAAGTAGGATAGAAACCGGTGCCTGTTCGCCAGATGCCGTCTAAGGATGACCTGCGACTATAAAGCTGGAGGAAGTCATGAACGTATCGCACAACGCGCTATATAAGAACTTCATGGAATGGGTCGCCGGCCCCACTGGCTCCATTACACTGCACGTGCTGGCCATTGTCCTGCTCTTCCTGTTTGCCAGCCAGACCACCAAGGAGAAAACCAGCGAAATCGAAGTGCAGGTGGTCGAAATTGACCCGCTGAAACTCGATACCTTGGTCCCGCAGGATCCGCGGACAGAATTGCCACCGGAGACGGTGCCGACCGTTACCCCGCCGGAAGTGAGCATAGACATGCCCCCGCCGCCGGAGATTAGTGATTTTGCCCAGGCGCCGGCCGACACCCTTACGGAGTTGTACATTGACAATGCCATCAGCCCCATCATTTTGCGGGGGCTCCCCCCGGGGGCGATGGGCAACCGCATCGGCGAGAGCCGCATCGGGGCCCTCGGCAACTACGCTGGCCCATGGGGGGAACGTGCCGAAATCGCCGTGCTGCGCGCCCTTGAGTGGCTGCGCATCCATCAGAATGCGGACGGCTCCTGGGGCAACAACGACAAGGAGGCCTATACCGGCTTGGCCATCCTGACCTATCTGGCCCATGGTGAAACCACGGCCTCCGAAAAATATGGGGCCACCGTCGAACGCGCCATCCGCTTCTTGGTGGCCCGGCAGAATGAGCAGGGCGAATTCCTGAAAACCGAAGGCTCCGGTGGCGCCTATGGCCACGCCATTTGCACCTATGCCCTCAGCGAAGCTTATGGCATGACCCGCATCCCCTCGCTGCGCCAAGTCATGGAAAAAGCGGTGCAGGTTATCCTGGATGGCCAGCGCAACCATGGTGGCTGGGTGATGTATTCGTTCGGCAAGACCGGCGATGCGGCCCGCTGGGACGTCTCGCTTTCCGGTTTCTGCATGCAGGCGCTCAAAGCGGCGTATATCGCCGGTGCGGACAACCAAGGGCTCAAGGCCTCCATGGATAAAGCGTCGGAATTTCTTGTACAACGGCAACAGCAGGATGGCAGCTTCCCGTATTCCGCCGCCAACTCGGGCCGCCAGCCCAACATGACGGCGGTGTCGGTGTTGTGCCTGCAACTACTGGGCTACGGCAACCACAGCGCGACCAAATCCGGCTTGAGCTTCCTGAAGGATGCCGACTGCAACTGGAAAAAACCGGAGCAGGCGCCCATCTATTCATGGTACTACGTCAGCCAGGCCAAGTTTCACCAAGGTGGCGCCCACTGGACGGCATGGAACAACAAATTTGCGCCCACGCTGATCCACAATCAAAGCTCGGACGGCAGTTGGACCTCCCCCGGCCATGCGCTCACCGGCGATGGCGTCACGCGTGAGTTCCGCGGCGAAAGCATCAACAGCCAAGTCTATGCCACCACCTTGGCCGCCTTGACGCTGCAAGTGTATTACCGCTTCCTGCCCACCTACCAGCCCATCGAAACCAAGGCGATTGACCAAAAGTCCGCCGAGGACGTCCGAGTCGAAATTTTGTAATCATCACATCCAGATTGGATTGTAGGGCTGGAACGGTCGCAGACCTTCCAGCCTTTTCCGGCGGGAAGGTATCGTCCCTCAACCATTCCCGCCCTACAAAAGCAGCCGGGTCGGATTGTCGGGCTGGAATGGTCGCCGACCTTCCAAGTATCAAGGTCGCAGAACGGTGTTGTCAATCAGCCGCGGCTGGCCCACCCAAACCGCCAGCGCCACCAGCGCCGGGCGGGTGATGGGCTCCAACACCGGTGCGAGGGTTTCATCATCCACAATGGCAATGTAGTCAATCCGGGTGTCGGGCTCGGCGGCAATCAGATTCCACATGGCCGTAATGAGGCATTGCGGATTGCGTTCACCGGCGGCAAAACGCTGCTCGGCTTCGGTCAATGCGCGGCGCAGGCAGGTGGCCTGCGCGCGCTGGGCGGGGGTGAGATACTGGTTACGTGAGGACAGCGCGAGGCCGTCCTGCTCCCGCACCGTGGGGCCCGCGATGATTTCCACCGGGAAGTGCAAGTCGCGGGCCATGCGGCGCATGATGCGCAGTTGCTGGCCATCTTTTTCGCCAAAGACTGCCACATGCGGCAGCGTCAGGTTGAACAGCTTGGCCACCACGGTGCAAACGCCAGTGAAATGTCCCGGACGCGATGCCCCGCACAAGGTTTGCGAAAGCGCCGATTCCACCACCGTGATGCTGGCATCGGCGGGATAGATTTCGCTGACGTCCGCCGGATAAAAAATAATATCCACCCCGGCTGCGGCGCATTGGGCGCGGTCGGCCTCGAACGTGCGCGGGTACGTTTGAAAATCCTCGTTGGGGCCGAACTGGGTGGGATTCACAAAAATGGAGACAATCACCACATCCGCGTGCTGTTTGGCCAGCCGCACCAGGGCGAGGTGTCCCGCGTGCAGGTTGCCCATGGTGGGCACGAGCGCCAGCCGCCGGCCCGCCGCGCGCAAGGCGAGCGCGGTCTGTTGCATTTCCGGGGAGTGGGTGATGACCTTCATGGCATCAGCAGGCGCGGCCGCAGCCGCGGTTAATCGTAGCCATGCTCCGGGCCGGGGAACACGGCGCCGGCCACCTCGGATTTGTAGGCGCTGGCCGCCGCGCTGATTTGCGCGCCAAGGTTGGCATATTGTTTCACAAACTTGGGTTTGAAATCGCCGGAGAGACCGAGCAAATCGTTGATCACCAGAATCTGCCCGTCGCATCCGGGGCCGGCGCCAATGCCGATCACCGGCACCGGTACGGCGGCGGTGACCTCCGCGCCGAGCGCGCTCGGCACGGCCTCCAGCACAATGGCGAAAGCGCCGGCGGCGGCGATGGCCTGGGCATCGGCCACCAGCTGCCGCGCGGCTTCTGTGCCGCGGCCCTGCACGCGCAGGCCCAGCGTTTGCACGCTCTGCGGGGTGAGGCCGATGTGCCCCAGCACCGGAATCCCATTTTGGACGAGCGCGGCGACGGTGGGGGCGCGGAACTCGCCGCCTTCAATCTTGACGGCGTGGCAGCCTGTTTTCTGAATGGCGCGGCCGCAGTTGCGCAGCGCCTGCTCGATGGAGGCCTGGTAGGTCATGAACGGCATGTCCACCACCACCACCGCGTTTTTCACGCCGCGCACCACGGCGGCAGTGTGGCGGAGCATATCGAGCAGCGTCACCGGCAGGGTGTTCTCGTAGCCCAGCAGCGTGGTGCCGAGCGAATCGCCCACCAGCAGCAGCGGGATGCCGGCGGCATCGAGCAGTTGCGCCGTGCGGTAGTCATAGGCCGTGAGCGCCGCAATTTTCTCGCGGCCCTTCATCGCGGTGATCGAACGGGGGGTCAGGCGCATGCTCACCACTCCACCATGATCTTTTTGATATCCTGCCCGGGCGGCAGCGCGGCGAGAATGTCGCGCACGCGGCGGTCGTGGCCGGGCAGCACAAGATAGCCGCGCACATCGGCCAGCGGTTGCAGCACAAAACGGCGCTTGGTCCAGCGGGGGTGGGGGATCACCAGCCCGCCGCTGCGGATGGTCTGGCCGTTGTAGTAAATCATATCAATATCAATCACGCGCGGCGTATTGGGGCGCAGGGTGCGCTTGCGGCCGAGGGCCAGCTCCACCTTCTGCAATTCGGCAAACAACCGGTGCGCATCGAGCGAGGTGCCGATGATCACCACCGTGTTGAAAAACTTGAGATTGGCAAATTCTTCGGGTACGCCCACGGGCTCGGTTTCGTAGAGCGGCGCGGAGGCCAGCACCGACACATACGGAATAGCCGCAATGGCCGTGCGGGCGGCGCGCAAGTTGGCCAGCTTGTCGTCGAGATTCGCGCCGAGGCTCAGACCAACTTCAATGCCATTCATGACGAACCGGGGTTGAGGCCAAGAACATCGCGCATGGAATAGAGCCCCGGCGCGCGGCCGGCAAGCCACGAGGCGGCGCGCAGCGCGCCGAGCGCAAAGGTGTCGCGCGAGGTCGCGCGGTGCGCCAGCTCAACGCATTCGCCATCGGCGGCAAACAGGACGGTGTGGTCGCCGACAATATCGCCCCCACGCACCGCGTGGAACCCGATTTGCTTGGCGGGGCGCGCGCCGGTCAGACCCGAGCGGCCGTCCACGGCCACGTCGCGCAGCGGCCAGTCGTAGCCTTGGGCCGCCGCTTCGCCCAAATAGAGCGCGGTGCCGGACGGCGCATCTTTCTTGCGCCGGTGATGGCGCTCGATGATTTCGCAATCGTAATCCTTGCCGCGCAAGGCGCGGGCGGCTTGTTCCACCAAGGCGTACAGCAGGTTGACCCCGAGGCTCATGTTGGCCGAGCGTACCACGGGGATCCGCTGGGCGGCCTGCGCCACCGCGGCGTTGTCGGCGGCTTCGAGTCCGGTGGTGCCGTTCACCCACGCCACGCCCGCCGCCGCCAGCAAGGGCGCGGCAGCCGCCGTCAGCGTGTGCGCCGAAAAATCAATGGCCACCGCCGGTTTTGCCGCAAGGGCCGCAGCCAAATCGCTGGTGATCTTCACCCCCAGCGCGCGCGTGCCGGCCGCCGTGCCGGCATCTTGGCCGGCCAATGGCGAGTCCGCACGGTCCACCGCGGCCACCAGTTCCAAGCCGGGCACCGTGCCCGCAGCCAGCAGCCGCGTGATGCTCTGCCCCATGCGCCCTGCCGCGCCCACCAACAGAATCTTGATGGGCGTGCTCATGCGCGCACCAAGCCGCATTGTTGGAGAGTCGCGCGCAGTTTGTCGCGGTTGGCCGGAGCCATTGCGCATAACGGCAGGCGATACAACGCCGGCGCCAGCCCCATCATCTCCGCCGCGGCCTTCACGGGGATGGGGTTGGTCTCGATGAACAAATCGGTGAACAGCGCGTAGTACTGGTAGTGCAGCCGGCGAGCTTCGTCCCAGTTGCCGGCCGCCGCCGCGTGGACCAAGTCGGCCACTGCGCGTGGCGCCACGTTGGACGCCACGCTAATGACCCCGCTTGCGCCGACGGCCATCATGGGCAGGGTCAGCGCGTCATCACCCGATAGAATCTCGATGTCGCATGCCGCGCGGATTTTGCTCACGCGGTCCACGCTGCCGCCCGCCTCTTTCACGCAAACCACATGGGGGTGTTTGGCCAGCTCGGCAATGGTACCCACGGCAATCTCGCATGAGCAGCGGCCGGGCACGTTGTACAACACCACCGGCAGGCCGAGATCGGCTACTGCTGAAAAATGGCGGACCAATCCGGCTTGCGTCGGCTTATTGTAGTACGGGGTCACTTGCAGCGTGCCGTCCACGCCAAAATCCTTGGCGTGGCGCGTCAGTTCCAGCGCCTCATCGGTGGAGTTGGCGCCGGTGCCGGCGATGATCTTCACCCGGCCGGCGGCCGCTTCCGTCACCACGCGGATGACCTCCAAATGCTCATCAATGTCCAGCGTGGGGGACTCGCCCGTGGTGCCCACCGGCACCAAGCCATCAATGCCCCCCGCCACCTGCAGCTCAACCAGCTCGCGGAGCTTGCCAAAATCCACCTTCCCGTCAGCTTGGAAGGGGGTGATCAATGCGGTATATGCGCCTTGGAACATAGGTGTGCCTTCTTTCAAATGAACCCCCATTTTCGGCAATAGCCAGCAAATGAACAGCAAAAAATATGCGCTGGCCATCTGCTGGGGCGGGCCCAAGCAGCGCCACGCGCGCCTGCGGCGTGGCGTGTGGAGAGTCAGCCGTGGCGGTGGAGGTAGTAGGCGGCGCAGGGGCCTTCGGGGGAGACCATGGGAGCGCCGAGGGGGTGGTCGGGGGTGCAGCGCGTGCCGAAGTGCGGGCAATCGCAGGGTTCGAGTTTGCCCAAAAGGACATCGGCGGCGGGGCAGTCGGCATTGCTGGCGACGGCGACTGGCGATGAAGAGACAGGGAAACGTTGGGCAGCGTCGAGGTCGGCATATTCGGGGCGGAGGGCGAGGCCGCTCTGCGGGACCATGCCCAGGCCGCGCCATTCGCGGTCGGCGATCTGGAATACCGTATCCATGATTTTTTGCGCGGCGGGATTGCCGGCGGGATGAACCACGCGGGGGTACATGTTTTCCATGCGGGCTTCGCCAGCTTCCAGTTGGCGGATGACGGCGAGGACACCGAGGAGAATATCGGCGGGTTCAAAACCGGTAATGGCGATGGGGCGGCGCAGTTCGCGGGCGAGCGGTTCGTAGGGAGCGGAGCCCATGATGGCGCAGACGTGGCCGGCGGCCAAAAAAGCATCGGGGGTGTTGGCCGGATCGGCGCTGATGTGGCGCAGGATGGGGGGCACCAGAAACTGCGAGACGAGCAGGGAGACATTGCGTTGGCCGCGCTCGCGCGCCAGATAAGCGAGCATGGCGTTGGCGGGCGCGGTGGTTTCAAAACCAATGGCGAGATGCACCACTTGTTTTTCCGGCTGCTCGCGGGCGAAGTCCAAGGCTTGCAGCGGGGAGGTGATCATGCGGATATCCGCGCCGCGGGCCTTGGCGGCGAAGAGGTCGCCGTGGGTGGCCGAAGGTACGCGGAGCAAATCGCCGAAGGTGGTGATGATGGTTCCAGGCTGGCGCGCGATGGCGATGGCGTGGTCGAGGTAATCACCGGGGGTGACGCACACCGGGCAGCCGGGGCCGTGGAGCAGATGGACGTGCGGCGGCAGCAGCGTGTCCAGCGCGTGGCGCAAAATGGCGTGGGTTTGGCCGCCGCAGACTTCCATGATGCGCGCGGGTCGCCGGGAGATGCGCGCGATCTCCGCGGCAAGGCCGCGGATGGTGGCGGAGTTGGAGTATTCGGTGAGGTGGAGCATTAGAAGGAGGTCAGAGGTCAGAGTTCAGAGGTCAGTAAAGAGTTCAGGGTTCGGGGTTCAGGGTTCAGTAAAGAGGTCAGAAGTCAGAGGTCAGAAGTCAGGGTTGGAGTTGAGAGCGGATAGCGGCAGCGGGCGCTTGGGCAAGGAGAACCCGCTTATGGCGCGAGGTGGCGCCGGAAAGGATTTGGATGCGCGCGCGCGGGAGGGCGAGGGCGTCGGCCAGAAACTCAATTAGCGCGGCGTTGGCGGCACCATCCACGGGCGGGGCGCAAAGGCGGATTTTGAGG
Source organism: Verrucomicrobia bacterium ADurb.Bin018 (assembly GCA_002071335.1). Taxonomy (GTDB): domain Bacteria; phylum Verrucomicrobiota; class Kiritimatiellia; order CAIQIC01; family Lenti-01; genus CAZNGD01. The sequence goes on along the minus strand of MWEZ01000002.1, from coordinate 6,287 downwards.
GCGTCGCCATGTTCGCCCACGATGGCGTTTTTGGCGGCGCGCGGCACAATGCGCAGGGTCAGCACCGCGCCGGCGGGGGTGTCCGTCAGCCAGCTCACGGGCGGGCCTCGCACTTTTCCACAGTGTGGAAATCTTTTTTCCACAGTGTGGAAAAATGGGGTGATATTTTTCCACGCAATGGAAAAAGTTTTGGCGATTTTTCCACGCAATGGAAAAAGTTTTGGCGATTTTTCCACACAATGGAACAACTTTGGACCGATTTTTCCACAGTGTGGAAATATTTTTTCCACGCCATGGAAAAGGGATGGGCCGCGCGTTGCCGCATGGGGGGGCTAGCTGCCGATTTCGAGGAGCGAAGGGTCGTAGCCTTCCGGAGTCTGGTAACCGATGAGGTTGAGGCAGGTGGCGGCGAGCGACGAGATGCCCAAGCCTTTTTTGTCCGTCAGTTTGACGCCGGCGGCGTTGCTGGGGTCGTAGATGATGGCGGGTACGGGGTTTAAAGAGTGCGCGGTGCGGGCCTTGGGCCGGCCAGTGGCTTTGTCCTTGATGACAGAACCATCTTTGGCGTGCTCGTACATGTCGTCGGAGTTGCCGTGGTCGGCGCTGATGACGAGGATGGCGCCGGCGGCCTGGGCGGCGGGAATCAGGCGGCCCAGGCAGAGGTCCACGGTTTCCACGGCGATTTGCACGGCGGGGAAAACGCCGGTGTGACCGACCATGTCGCCGTTGGCAAAGTTGACGCGGATGAAGCGGTACTTGCCGGAGTTCATGGCCTCGATGACGTTGTCGGTGATTTCAGCGGCCTTCATCCACGGGCGCTGCTCGAAGGGGACGCGGTCGGAGGGGACTTCGACGTAGTCCTCGAGTTCTTCGCTGAATTTTTCGGCGCGGTTGCCGTTGAAGAAGTAGGTGACGTGGCCGAATTTTTGCGTCTCGCTGATGGCGAGCTGGCGGACGCCGGTGTCGGCGAGATATTCGCCCATGGTGCGGGTGATGCGCGGGGGCTCGACGAGAAACGATTTCGGGATGTTGGCGTCGCCATCGTACTGCATCATGCCGGCAAAGAGCACCTTGGGGCGGCGCTGGCGGTCGAAGTGCGCGAAGTCGTCTTCCTCAAACGCGCGGGTCAGCTCGATGGCGCGGTCGCCGCGGAAGTTGTAGAGGATGACGGAGTCGTTGTCCTCGATGGGGCCGATGGGCTGGCCATCCTTGCCGATGACAAACGGCGGGAGGTCTTGGTCGAGGATGCCGGGGTTTTCGCGACGCAGGGCTTCGATGGCCGCCTGCGCGGAGGGGTAGAGCGTGCCTTGGCCGAGGACGTGGGTTTTCCAGCCGCGTTCCACGATGCGCCAGTCGGCTTCGTAGCGGTCCATGGTGACCTTCATGCGGCCGCCGCCGGAGGCAATGGCATAGTCCACGGTGCCATCGGCATTGAGGCCGGCGAGAAATTCCTCGAAGGGGATAATGTAATCGAGCGCGGAGGTGGGCGGGACATCCCGGCCGTCCAGCAGTGGATGGATGCGGGCGCGTTTGACGCCTTCCTGCTTGGCCTGCCCGAGCATCCCTTTGAGGTGGTCAATGTGCGCGTGGACGTTGCCATCGGAAAATAGGCCGATGAAGTGCAGCGTGGAGTTGTGCTCTTTGACGTTGGCAATCATGTTGCGCCAGGTCGCGCCGGCAAAGAGGGACCCAGAGGTGACGGCTTTGGCGACGAGCGAGGCGCCCTGATCATACACACGGCCGCAGCCGATGGCGTTGTGGCCGATTTCGGAGTTGCCCATGTCTTCGTCCGTCGGCATGCCGACGGCCCGGCCGTGGGCTTTGAGCGTGGTGTGGGGGCAGTTGGCCATTAGCCAGTCGAGATTGGGTTTCCAGGCGGCGCGGACAAAGTCGCCCTCCGTGTATTTGCCAATGCCGACGCCATCCATGATGATGAGGACGACCGGCCCTTTGGGCGGGGTGTAGTTGGCGCGTTTTTCAAGTTTGAGGGTCATGAGGGGCTCCGTTTTTCAAGTGGAGGGAATATGCTCCACGAGGGGGCAAAGTGCAAGAAAGAGGTCGTCGACGCGCGGTGGCGGCGCCTAAAACGTGCGGGAAGCGCGGTGCAGGGTTTGGCGCTCGGCCTTGGTCAGCGATTGGATGCCTTGGGCGGAGATTTTGTCGAGGATGCGGCCCACTTCGGCTTGGTCGGGGGGCGGGGGGCCAGCGCGGGGAGTGTGGGGGCGCTGGGCGACGTAATCGCGCAGGCGGGCCCAAAGGCGGCGCAGGTGGGCATTCTCGAAAAGCTGGTCAATATAGAGGAATCCCGCGAACGCACCGGCCAAGTGTGCGGTATGGGCCACGCCGGAGTTGTCGTTGTTAGCCAGAATGAACTCAATCAAGGCCAGGCCCGCGACCAGTTGCCAGGCCATCATGGTGACTGGAAAAATAAAAAAGATCAGGAGGGTGAGCTGGCGACGCGGATAAAGCGTGGCGAACGCGGCGAGCACGCCGAAGATGGCGCCAGATGCGCCGACGCATTCCGCCCACGGGATGGGCATGAGCCAAAGCCAGCCAAGGCCGCCAAGCACGCCGCTGATGAGATACATGGCCAGAAAATGCTTGGAGCCCATGGCGCGCTCGGTTTCCGGGCCCAGAAAATAAAGCGTGAACATGTTAAAGAGCAGATGGGTGAAGCCGCCATGCAAAAACATATAGGTGACCGGTTGCCAGAGATAGCCGTGGCGCAGGCCGGCGCGCGAGAGCGCCAAGAGCGTTTCCAGATTGCGCAACCCCGGCAGCAAAAAGAAAACCAGCGCGACAGCCACGTTGACTTTGATCAGCCACGCGCAAACCGGTGGCAGACGGTCGAAGAAGCCCGTGGCGCGCGGCGGATAGGATTCGTACTGGAAACTCATGCGCCTCACCATACCGCCCGCCAGCCAATTGCGCCACCATATTCAAAACGCTTGCGTTGAGGGATAATTCCACAAAGAGATGGATCAGTCCGGCCATGGTCTGAACAGGGGCGCCTGACGGTGCCCAAGCCCTGGCCAAAGAGCCGAGGCGCCCCCCTAGGGGGGCGGCAAAATTTTGGCGCGAAAAAAGGGAGTCCAATCCCTATATGTCAAGTGAACACAAAACCAACCGACAAAAGGAAAGGAACTCCCAATGACTAGACCATACACCCTCCACCACGTCCCCGGCCAGCATTTGACGTTCAAGGATCGCGAGCAGATCGCCATGATCTACAATCAGAACCTTCGACAGCCGGCCTATAAACGTCTTTCTCTCCGCGAACTGGCCAGCCGGATCGGTCTGCCGTACAGCACGTTACACAGGGAGATCCTCCGCGGCCGCATCGCTCAACCGGTTCTGCATCAGGACAAGGAGTACTGGGAGTACTCGGAACATATCGCCCAAGACCACATTCGTGCCGGAGCTCAGAATAAGGGCCGGGGCATGCGCATCACGAACCTCATCGCGAGTCTTTTGGCCATCAAAATCAAAAACGAACGAAAATCTCCGGCCCATGCACGCAAGGAGCTGCTCGCCGAAGGGCTGCCTTTTGTCCCCGCCCTCAGCACCATCTATGCCCATATTAATCATGGCGATATCGGGATTCTTCACGGCGAAACGCCCTACCATCCCAAGCGGCGAACTAAACGATGCGTGACTGTCCGGCGAGCCTGGAAAAAACCGTACCACCTGTCCATTGAAGACCGGCCTGACCTTTCCCTCCGCGACGAATTCGGTCATTGGGAGATGGATACCATGGTCTCCGGCGTTCATGGCAAAGGCGGCCTACTGGTCCTGATCGAACGCAAGACCCGCTTCTATCTCATTGTCAAATTACGTCGCATCAGCCAGCTCGAAGTCTTGCGGGCCTTGCGTTACCTAATCCGCAGCGGACAGATGAAGAAGGTCCTTTCCATCACGACGGACAATGGTTGCGAGTTCCTCGACGCTCGCCAGATCGAGACCCTCTTTTCCAAGATCAATGCCTGTTTGAAAGTCTATTACACCCATGCCTATGCCGCTTGGGAAAAGGGCTCCGTTGAAAACGCCAATCGGCATGTTCGCCGCTGGTACCCGAAGGGGACTGACTTCCGTCGTGTCTCGGTCCAGGCCATACGAGCGCTTCAGAACTTTATCAACTCTATCCCCCGTCAAATCTTACAAGGAGCAACCGCTCATGAAGCTTTTCTTGCCGTTGCCTAAATCGCTGATCCATTTTGCTTGTAATTCGCCACGCTTGCGTTGAGCGTGCGCGGCAAGGATGATGCGGGACAAATGGGCTGGTATTGCGATCGCCAATCAGTTTTGAGCAATTATGCCTATGCGCGCAATCTGTCAAGGGCCGCCCTGTTGAACATCCGCCATCCTTGCCGCATCCCACATTGATGTCCCTATTTATTCTTATGGGACTACGCTGCTTTTCTGCAATGAATAGCCAATTCGAATACCGTTCCTTGCCGTGGCGGCGTCCAAATATTGCCAAGGAGACTCTGGCCCATCAAGAATTCCGATAAAAAGCACAAAGTCTTTTTCGGGATCCAACGAACGAACCCATTGGATATAAGGGCAGTTTTGGGCCAGGGGAGACACTTCCTCCTCCATGAGACCCCATTCGGACACAGCGTCATAGTTGTCTTCCAGATTGATTTCAGGAATGGAAAAAGAAGCATTTTTGCAGATCACCTTATGTGCGGTGAGCCCTTTGGCCTCTGCCGGTTCGATTGTATATTTATTGAGCAAAGCGAGTTTTTCGTCTGTGGATGCTCCATCCTCGTACACTTCTTCAGCTTCTCGCCCAGGGTAATAATCGAGAAGGACGCCTGTGTCGGAAATTTTAACAAGGGCGATGATTCGCCAGTAAATGCCCATGTGCTTTCTATCAAGGACAGTCACTGCGATAGGAATCACCCATGAAAAGTTGTTTCGCAATGCCTTGTCATCCAATTGGGTTTGTTGGACAGAGAGGCCGTCTTGTTCATAATGACGCCTCGCCGCTTGGCTCGCAATTTGGATTGCGCGGTCCAGTGGGAGGCGGTCTTCGGGAGATGATTGACCAAGAACTGAGGATGGCGTCTCACATATTTCGCTCCATTTTTCCTCTGAGAATGGCAGAACGCCCCGCCATGCTTCCAATCCGGCGGCGCAATAGGTGCGTGTGTTCTGAATGTCATTATAGTGGAGTGTATGTAGAATGAGTATGGCATCTTCCGGCAAGGGTTCTTGGAGGGTGGAGGCATAAAAATGTGCCATAACGGTATTGCCATTCAACGGACCTCGATTTATGGACAACAGATCGTAGATCGCATACGAAAAGAGTCTGGGGTTTTCTTGGATTTTAAAAGAAACCAGTTTGCCGCGTGCCACAGATAATTCAGAGTGAGGCTTAGAGATGTCTTTTATGCCGATTTCCGACTTTATCTCCTGCCCCGTAGTGACAATGCAGTACAGCGCCGAAAAGGTGATGAGTAAGAAAGATGTTTTCATTAGATTCAGGCCTTTTACTGGTGTTGATGAAATAGATTTACCGGCAGTACTTAGAAATACCTATCTCAATGCTTTCTATATATTCTTTGATACCGGGAATGTCATCTGGATATCCTTGGGCGCATTCCAGTTCCTCTTTATGTGCATCGCATTCTGAGGCATCGTGATTGCTGGGGGGCGCGCCGGCAGCATAAGTCGTACATTTGTAGCATTTCGTCCTGCGGGGGTCACTTTTGTGTGTTTCTTCATGTCGTGTTATGCAAGTATCCATGACGGATGCGGGCCAGCCTTGTGGATAATTCTGCGGAAAGGTGCAAGCATACGGTTGCCCATTATAGCAGATGACATGACCCACCGTTAATGAAGATCGGGGCTCAAACGAAGAACAGGGATCGGCATCTTCTTCCGGGTTGTTAGTGAGTCTACACAGCTGACTTGGGGTTGTATTCTCAGTCTTGCAGCATCCCTGTTTTGTTGGATCGTACACTTCTTTATCACAACAACATTTCTCAGTGTATAAATGCCGGGGCTTTCCGTTGCAACAGTCATACCAGTTGGGATCTATGGGCTGTCCCCCACAACACTTCCAGTTCGCGCCAGAAGGCGCCTTTCCTAGTTCTTGGGTACCATCCTTTTTACTTCCCACTTCTCCCTTGCCGTCGCATTCCTTGCAGGTGTAGTCCGTGGTGTCGCCGGCGCATCTATTCGGTGTGGTACCACGAGGATAGAGAACCCACTTGCCGGTGCCGTCGCCGTAGGCTTCCCACTCCTTGCAGGGATAGCAGTTGGTCGGTGATTTGTGGTCT
>MWEZ01000001.1 GCA_002071335.1 Verrucomicrobia bacterium ADurb.Bin018 | reverse complement strand
GGGGGGGGGGGGGGGGGGGGGCAGCAGAGAGGGTATGACTGAATAAGCAGCGGGGAAAAGGCAATACGGTATGCGTACAAAATATTAAAATATGAGGCTGGCCCCTATTTCGGAATAAAACCTAAGCAAATTAGTCCAAATCTCCATTAGCTTCAATTCGGCGAATTATGTAGTCCAACTCCTTTTGGAGATTATCAGGCAATCTGGTTCCCCAAGTTCGCATTTGAGGGATGGCATCTACCGCATGCAACCGAAATAGGGCAAGGAATGATCGTGACAGCAGAATGTTGGCTTCTTGTCGAGATGCGGGATCACCTTGGGCTAAAACGGGAATTGTATTTTCAATGAATTGCAGGACTACTTGAGAGGCGGCTACCTCAGGAAATAGCCGAAATTCCGGCAGAGCATCTAAGGAACTAACCTTTTCCGAGAGGTATTTGGCGTGAGTCAGCCTATCTGTTATGAAATTGAACCCAGATGGGTCTCCAGTCTGTGCAAGCAATATTGCGGCCCTGTAACCGTTGTAGTACTCACTGGATCGAGCAGGAGGAGAGGACATTAATTGCCTGAGAACCTCCCGGGCGGTCTCTGCGGCAATGGTGGGGTCATATCCGGTTAGGGCTTCTGCCGCATTCATACGGCAGAGTAAAGACGGATCGCGGGTGGCCATTCGAAGGACGTCGATATGAGCTGATGGATTGTTGGTTAGGACTTGTATCGCCATGGCGCGTACATGAGGACTGGCCGACATATTGGTTGCGACGGAAGCAGCGGCATGTACGTCCTCGGAAATGGCCGGATCTAACGCGATGTATAGCCTGCCATTTCGCTCGACAAAGCCGGACAGGTCATGACCATAACCAGGTAGAGCGGTGATCGACAGAACAAGAGCTGTGAAAAGACAACCGGTATATTTCATGTCAAACTCCATGTATTATTATGGGCAAGGCCAAGGCCAACCATTATCAGATGCTTTTTGTTCGATTAGGGCCAAGAAATTATTCAAGCAGTCTTTCTCTGCAATTTCTGCGGGAATCTCACCTCGACCCGGAATATTCCACCTGTCAATAAACAGCCTATAAAAATTCACCATGGTAGAAGCGACAGAAACTAGGAATTGAGCCCGGGCTTGGCTTTCCTGGCGCACTGACTGACAATCGAATTCGACGGAGTTGTTTCTGATTTCATCAACGACTTGTGGCCAAAGAATATCCCATTCTTGGCGCAGTTGTTCGACATGAACGTTTTCATGAGTGGATAGGCACTCTGCAAAGCAGAAAGGTGGCTTATCGCCTTCGTCCGGCGGCAAAGGGTGTAGTGAAGGAGGGCCTCGATTGATCCTGTCATGTATGGCGGCAATAATGTCACAGTAGTTGCCGACATGGATATCATCTATGGAGTCGATGGTAAATTCGCAATTGTCCGGACACAAACCTTCAAAATAGTTAATCGCAATGGAGTTGACCACAATCTTCCATGTACAATTCTGCAGGCATATTGTGACATCTGGCATTGGCGAGAAAACATCGGGAGACACGCATCCAAATATCCCAGGAATGTCACAGAGTGGGCATGGTCCGACTTTATTCAATATTACTAAAGGATCGGGAATCGGGTGGGGACAATTGTTGGTGTATTCGACACAGTTGCCGCCTTCGCAACACCCGCATGTGCCGCAGGGTGTATAATCCTCTTTATTTCGTACTTCTCCCTTGCCGTCGCATTCCTTGCAGGTGTAGTCCGTGGTGTCGCCGGCGCATCTATTCGGCGTGGTACCACGAGGATAGAGAACCCACTTGCCGGTGCCGTCGCCGTAGTCTTCCCACTCTTTGCAGGGATAGCAGTTGGTTGGTGATTTGTGGTTGCCAGCCTTGACGATCACTTTTGTGGCGGGGGCGGAGTCGAGTGTCCAGACCGTGGTCCACGTCTGGGCGGAGGAGACTCCGGTCCAGAGGGCGAGTGACAGGGCGAATAGCGGCCATGGGCGGTGCGGGATCATGGGTTGTTTCCAGTTTGCAGGGTTCCGGTGATAGAGCAAGTCAGAATCGGGACGTGCTGCACACCTTTGACTTGGCCGGTTTACTCGGGTTGTTCATGCCTTCGTAAAGGCTTAAAATCGGGACGTTCGCGAGAAAAAAAGGCGGCGACTCCTTCGCCGTCGTGGTAATAACGGTTGGGCTTTGGCTCGTAATCGATGAGTATATTTCCACGATCGTTAACCGTCACGGTGTAATCGTAAAGCTGGCCGTCTTTGAGGAAGCAGGCATTGACAACCCACTGAAATGGGATTCGCCGCAGGAACCAGATATAGATGTCTTGCTCCGTTATGCCCCTCTCCGCAAGAGATTTTGCCAGCACCGCATATATTTCGTCGCGAGTGAGTCGGTCGGCCGGCGGGACTTCCGCCAATTCCACGTTGCTCTTTTCAAGGATGGCCTTCCACGCCTCGGGAGAATAGGGCAGGATGCCCCGCCAGGATTCTTCGCCCAACACCCGATAGGAATGTTGCGGCACGAACTGCTCCCAGAACCCATTGTCCAGAATCAGAATGGCGTCGGGGGGCAAAGGCCCCTGCGCCGTGCGAAGAAGGAAACTAATTGGTATGGCGTTGGTGGAGATAACCTGCCCGTTTTCGTTCTTGCTCGTATTGGAGATTGCCGAGTCAAGCTTGCCACGGCCGATTTCGATGATTTCATATCTTACATAGCCCCTCGATATTGGTTTAAGCTGCTCTCCCCTCCGGCTGTCGGTTTCCGGAAGTAGCCGCCCGTGTATGATGAGGATTTCGGCAGAAGCGATGGAGGTGGCCAAGAAAACCGCCACTAGTGAATAGTAGCAGTAGTGTTTCAATTGCATGGCATTTGTACCCTTTCGTATTGTATCCCTTGATCGTCTATTCCGCCCCAACAATGGTATTCGTGGAGCATCTTGTCTGTGGCATCATCTATTGCTTTTTGGATCGTCGCCTTATGGTTGTCAGAAGCCGCATTCAACAGATCGTTCAGGCATAGGAGCGTGTCATAATAAGCGCAGCATTCTTCCTTCCTTTGAGTTTCGGCATCCGCAAAGTCGCCGATGCCGGTGCCGCAGGGAGGGCATTGGATGGGTGAATGGTCTTTGTGGTATTGCTCGTGTCGTTGGACGCATTTGTCGATGCCAGCATTTTTCCAAGCTTGTGGAATATTGTCTGGGGGGACGCAGGGATAAGTTTCCTCGAAAATACAGACGATGAAACCTTCGGGTCCGAAAACCGGATGGAATTGGCGTGGATGTTTTTTGCGGAAATCATCATTTCCTATTGCCCATTCGCATGGGTCGGTCCCTTTGGGCGGAACTTCCACGCATATGCCATCACAACATTTGCCGGGTTTGTCATCGCCGGCATCGCATTCGGTACCGTCCGGATAATCTACCCACTTTCCCCCGCCGTCGCCATAGGCTTCCCACTCCTTGCATGGGTAGCAGTTAGTTTCAGAGTGGTGGTCTTTTTCTGGTTCCATTTCTTGTTCCATCTTCGTGTGGGTGGGGGCGGGGGCGGAGCCGGGCGTCCAGACGGTGGTCCAAGTCTGGGCGGAGGAGGTTCCGGTCCAGAGGGCGAGTGACAGGACGAATAGCGGCCATGGGCGGTGCGGGGTCATGGGTTGTTTCCAGGTTGCAGGGTTCCGGTGATGGGGCAAGTCAGAATCGGGGCGTGGGGATGGTCGGTGTGGATGAGGATGTGAAGGGCCAAAGGTCATGCTTGATAAATATTGAAATACGCAACCCTTTCTCTATTTCCTCTCCTAAAACTGCCCTCTTCTCCTTCTCTCTACGGCTGATCCTTCACAGTGTTATCTCTGGCCCCATTTGTTCCAGACCCCGTATGTAGTATTGCAGGCTCCACAGCGACTGGGGAGTTAAGGCGGGTTCCCACTGTTTCATTCGGGGCAGCGCATCCACAGCCCGAAGTTTGTAAAGACCATTGAAGGCTTCGGTCAGATGCCGTTCGGTGCGTTTTCTCTGCTCTTCAACCTGTAACAGAGGAAGAACCTTCTCTATGTATTTGATGAATATTTCGCGAGGTTGCAGTTCAGGGAAACGGCCAAACTCAGAAAGACTTACCAGCGCCATATACTGGTCGCTCGGCCAATTGGCATTAAAGAGTTGTTCAACGACATATTGAAATCCAGAGGGATCGCCTAGACGTGCCAGCAATACAGCGGAACGAAGGCCCGGTGAATGCCTGACGGTGGGGCCCGAAGCGGCACCAGATAACGCTTCAATGATCTGTTTGGCTGCCCATTTGGCTGTGTCTGGATCGACTTCCTCCAAGGCCTCCGCCGCCATTATACGGATGTCGAGATCAGCATCACTCGCCAGAACTCGCAAAAGCTCTTCGTTCTGATATGGATGATTTGTTATGTTAGACATGGCAAGAGCTCGATGGTAGAACGGGGCAGATGTATTGGTCACAATCGCGGTGGCAAGATGTATGTCCGCAAGTATTGACTCTTCGTATGAATTGGATGCCTGACTAACAGACAGAATGTCTTGTGGATATTCTGCAAAGCAACTCGATACTACCAAAAGAAAAGGGAAAATAATCGTAAATGTGTGCATATTGTGTCTCCTATGATATTCAGGGACAATTCTGATCGGTTCCCATGTGTTGGATTTGTGAAAGCAACTCTTTCAGGCATAATCCTTCAGCCCAATATGCGGACGGCTCAAGATCTTGAGAGTGCCATTCTGTTCCGCGACTCCCGTTTTAATTGCATCCAGCATCTTATGTTCGGTGCCGTGACAGGAGGTGAACAGGAAAAGAAGTTCTGCAAACTTGTTGACGAAAACATCTGTTTCTTCTGGTGATATGCGCCGGATTAGAAAAGTGTTGTATTCGTTCCCAATCTGGCCCATCCGCGCTTGAAAAGATAATTCTTTCCCGGGAACCCAGTCGTAGACTTCGACGTAGTACATTTCTCCTATTGAAAGAAATGGGACACCGCGCACGGAACCATGGAACCCAAGCTTGGTTAAATCGGTTTGGAACGCACCAGACAAGTACAAGACAACATCGGAAAACGGAGCCTCGATTCGAAGCGATGTGCCTTGGGCGCGAGAGATGCTTTTTGCCATGAAATAGACGGTCGGGAGACCAACCAATGCCAGAAGAACAAACGTGACGATTCTGAGGCGCTTGTTCATGTCTTTGTGTCCCGAACGCAAGGCGAATATTTTGTCAGGTTGTTTCCAGATTCCTTCACGTTATGAGTTAGGGCAAGTCGCCCCATTTATTATAAGATTCAGTTCTTATCTTCGCCTCCATCGTGCATATCAACTCTTATGATGTTTACCTCCTGGCGATCTTTTTCAGGAGTATCAGGGTCTGCTATCCCGGTAATCCATGACAAGCATGCCCAATTATGCACGCTAGCAATCTGAACTGGCCGCAGTGGGAAGCCCGGGGCGTATTCTAAATGTCCACATTTATCACCATTCTCATTATACCGATTGATTATCATTGCAAAGTCCCAGATCCTTTCGCTTTCTCGCACATCTTTAAGCAACCAGCCGGTTGTCAATATATCGCCGGACTCCAATCTGGCAGCATTGAATTTTGTTAACGTGGGGACAATACCGCTTGACGTGGTCTGTTGCCGGGCGTTTTCTATGCGCTTTTCAGACAAAATAGCAAGTTCTGCGTTACGTACTTCGATCCATGTATCTATGTCGAAGCCCTGTGCCCTATCGTAGAGCACAGCGATATTCCCTCCCTTGAGATTTAGAACAGTTGCTTTGCGACCCTGCATCGATATTTTGTTTATTATATCCCCAGTATAGGTACATTTAAGTATACATATTTGCGAGGCCCCCCCCATGATATCCAAACGCGGCTCTTTTCCCAGCGCCAATGATACAATGATTTCCCCATTATCCAATAGCGTTGCAGAGCCTATTGCCTCGTTGGTTCCAAAATCGTATTCACGGGCCCATATGCGTTTGCAGTCTTCATCCACCATCATCATCCAGCCGTCTTCGTTGTTGATGTTATCGATATTCGCCACCTCCTTCTTTATGCTTCCGAAAATTAGAGTATTACCACCCGGGACAGGAAGAATACCTTCGACAAACAATGCAGATGGATACCACGGCGTACTCACCGTTTGGACACTATTTGTATTATCCACTTGATTTTCTATTTGGGACTCTAAATCCGCGCTCGAAATGATCTGACCGTTTCGACTTAAATTTATAATCTGGGGCCGATAATTACGACCGAGGCCGATCATGGTCAAACTGCCGTTAGAGGATCCTGCAATAGCGGATATTTCTTCGATATCCGTAAGTGGCGACGATATATTTGACGGAAAAGCGCTTCCAAATGCTTGGGATTTATCCGCAATCTGCGAAATAGAGCCGTCATTTGCGACGTCGTGAATAGTCCATTTATTAACTCTTGCATTCCGTGCCGTTGACTTCCAATTGATTGCAAGCCAGATATGGTTGTCAGCCGACGAAGCTAATACAACGCTTCGAGGCCAGACAGCGGCATCAACGATTATTCTTTTCCAGGGCACAGAAAGAGGCTGAACCATATCCTGAGCAAGTGATAACCAAGCAAAACTGACGATCAGCAAAATTACTAGTATTTTCATTTCATTCTCCAAGATTACACCCGCATATATCAATCACAACAGTAGCATCCTTCGACCTGTGCGTCATGATATGCGTCGCCCCCACCAAGCCGCACTCCCAAAACATATGCGTCGGCATAGAACCTACAATTCATACGATCCCACCACGGCGCAGCATTACACACATCACCTAAGCAGGCTTCAAGCACATCGTCGCATTCATTCTTGGGCATCTGGCAAGTTCTGTAATTTACATCATGTTCAATACAACAATCTGTAAAATCAAAGCCACCCGGATGATCGGGGTCGTTGCCGACAATCGGTTGTAAGTTGTCTGGCACGCTGCAAGCAGGTGTTGTGTGGCCGGGCGTATAATCTGGCCGTGTAATCAACTTGGGACACGCTTGTAAATCCGCCCAATCAGTAAGAGGGCGTCCTGTTGTACATACGCCATCCTTGCAGCATCCCGCGTTGATGGAGCTTGTTGAACAGTCGGTGCCATTCTCTTTATTTCGTACTTCTCCCTTGTCGTCGCATTCTTTACAGGCATAATCGGTTTCATCGCCATCACATTGGATGGGTTCTGTGCCTTCAGGATAATGCACCCACTTGCCGGTGCCGTCGCCGTAGGCTTCCCACTCCTTGCAGGGATAGCAGTTGGTCGGTGATTTGTGGTCTTTTTCTGGTTCCATTTCTTGTTCCATCTTCGTGTGGGTGGGGGCGGGGGCGGAGCCGGGCGTCCAGACGGTGGTCCAAGTCTGGGCGGAGGAGGCCCCTGTCCAGAGGGCGAGTGTCAGGAATAATAGCGGCCATGGGCGATGCGGGATCATGGGTTGTCTCCAGTTTGCAGGGTTCCGGTGATGGAGCAAGTCAGCATCGGGGCGTGGGGATGGTCGGTGTGGATGCGTAAGGATTCGTTGATGCGTCCGGCGGGCCAGGTGGCGGGGATGGTGAGGGCGAGGCGGTAGGAGCTGGGGGAGACCGGCGTGACCGCGACGGTAAGATTGGGATGGGTGACCTCGATGGAGAGAAGTTGGAAGGGGGTCTGATTTTCGGAATGGAGCGAAAGAGTTCGGGTAATGGATTGCCCTTGGGGGGCGGAGAAAAGTAGGACGGCGGAGGGGGTCAACGTGAGGTATTGGACGGCGGTTCCCTGGATGTGGGCCTGCCTGGAGGGGGCATCCGGATCGTTGGAGGCGATGGTGACGCGCTGGTGTTGGGGGCCGCTGCGGTTTCTGAGGGAAAGGGTGGCGGTTAGCGGGGTTTCTTCTCCGGGAGCAAGTTCGCGTTTGTCCAGGCGAGAGGTGGTGCAACCGCAACTGGTGCGGACATGGTTGATGTGGAGGGGTTCATCGCCAGCGTTGCGGAGGGTAAAGGTGGCCTGAACGGATTCACCGGAGGGTACCTCGCCGAAATCGAACGTCTCGGGATTGATGATCAGTTTTGGGGCGGCAGAGAGCGGTTGGAGCAGAGTCAAGAGGGTAAACAAAGCGTAGCCAGTTGTGCGCAGGGAGGTCATGGGGCAGCCTGTCGTTGCTTGAGTTGGGTGCAGAGGCGCTGGAAGTCGGCAATGGCGGGTTGAACGAGGTGGGGGGCCTCGGTGAGGATGTTCATTTCGATGCTGCCGTAGGTGCCGGAAAGGGAGAGGTTGGAGCTGCCGAGCAAAAGGATTCGTCCGTCGATGATGACGAGTTTTTTATGGAGGGCTTTGTTGGTGCCGCTCCAGAGGAGGGTTTGGATGCCGTCGCCGGAGAGTTGGGCGGCGAAATTGGCATTGGCGCGGCGCATGGCGGGCGGCGAGGCGGTGCTATTTTCGACGAGGATGACAACCTCGACGCCGGCAGCGGCTTTTTCGCGGAGGGTAGCGTAGAAATCTTTGATGGGAGCGGCGCGGCTGTCGCTGAAGTAGTAGGCGGAAATCCAGATGGAGTTAGTGGCCGAACGGGCGGCTTCGAGGAGGGCTTTGCCGAAGGGTTCGGCGGCGAGGAGGCGAACTTCGGCGGGGGCGGGGGCTTTGGAGAGATTTCGGGCGACGGAGTCGAGGCCGAGGAGTTTGGCGGCCTGGGCTGGATCGGCATAGAGGACGTAAGCAGTGGCTTCGCGGGGAATGCGCTGGATTTGGGTGGGGGCCCCCGCCGGGATGAGAACATATCCGGCGGAGGTTTCCTGAATGAGGCGACCGGAAAGCTCGCGTCCGTTGCGGAGGAGAATCAGGTCGGAAGGGTTGGTTTGGGCTAGGCCGAAGGTCGCCCGAGCCAACAAGAGGAGTGAAAGGAGGGAATAGCGGAGGCTCACGGCATTTCCTCCGGTTCGAGCTGATCGAGGAGGGTGTCGCGTTCCTTGCCGGAAGTGTTTCCCAGTTGCCGGAGGGTGCGCAACTCCTCCTGCCAAAGCGCAGGGGTGCGCATGTCGCGGATGGATTCGCGGTTTAGGATATGGTCGGCCAGCCGCCGATCCTGTTGGGGCAGGACGAGCAGGACGCCGGATTCAGTGACTTTTTGGCTGGAGAGGGCGCCTTCGGACCAATTGTGGGAGCCGATCAGGACTTTGGCAAGGTCCACGACAACGACTTTTTCATGCAGGGGGATGGTGGGGATATGCAAGCGGACATCCACGCCTTTGGCGCGGAGATTTTCGGCCCAGTCCAGATGGATTTGGTTCATGGTGACGGCTTCGGACAGGGGCATGTGGAGGACCAGATGGACATAGACTCCGCGTTGAACAGCCTGCGCCAGAGCGGCGGTGAGTTGGTTGAGGTTGGGTTGGTCCTTTTGGGGCTCGCCCATGACATACATGGAGGCAAGGACCGATTGATGGGCATTTCGGATCAGGTCCAGCAAGGCGGGGAGGTATTCTTCGTCGGCGAGATAGCGGGCGGAGGCGGAAAGAAGGAGGTCTTCGCTGGCGACGTCTTGAAGGCCAGACGGCCAGTTGGTGCGGGGACCGGTGGGTGGCAAGCCGATGGGGAATTCGGCGGAGGCCGGGGCATTGGATGGTGCTGAAACCGAAAGAGAAGCGGGTTGGAAAGGGGTTGCGGCGGCATGGAGGGTGTCGAAGTGCCGGGTATAGGCGCGCGCCAGATCGGCGGACTCAATGAGAACCAAATCCTCGATGTTGTGCGCGAAGGCGGATTGAGACCAGTTGGCGGAGCCGGTCCAGACCTGCGCTTCGTCCAGGACAAGCGTCTTAAGATGCATACTGAACTTCTCGTTGCCCAGCCAATTCACCTGCACCCCGGCGGCCACGAGTGTTTCCAGCACGGTTCGCGAAGAAGAGTCGAGCATTCCGGAATCGACAAGCAGGCGAACGGGCACTTTGCCCTCGGTTGCTTTTTGGGCGAGGGCCTCGACAAGCGTAGGTTCAACCAGCAGATACATGGCGACATCCACCCGCTTCTGGGCGGCGTGAATGCGGGATAGAATGGTTTCGGATGCCAACAATCCGTTGTCGGGTTCGGAATCAGAGGAGAAGAAGACGCGGGCGGATCGGACGGAGCTGAAGCGCTGGAGCCGCGGGGCGGCATATGTCAGCGTCGGGGGTTTACTTTGGGAAAGCTTGCTGGGCTTGGACTCGAAGCGTTCGGAGTCGTCAAGGCGGGGGGCATGATAAAGTTCGGAAATTGGCAGCAAACGATCCATACGCGCACGATAGGCTTGAGCAAGGGCCGGGGATTGCAGAAAGAGAGAATCCTCGACATTGTTTTCGAATCCGCGAACCGTCCAATTGGCTGCTCCGGTGATGACAACGCCGTCGTCCACGACGGCGCACTTGAGGTGCATTTTGCCGTCGGGCACTTGGACCACGTAGACCTCGACGCCGTTTTGGGCAAGCCGGTCCAGAACATGACATTCAGCGGGAGCGGTGGAGGCGGGGTCCATGAAGCAGCGGACCTTGAGCTTTTGCTTGGCCGACAGGAAGCAGAGGGTGTCGATCAGATTGGTATGGCTTAGGAAAAATGGCGCGACATCTATGCGCCGCTTGGCGGAATGGAGCGTTCGGATAATTTCAGAAAGAGAATCCCCCTGAGGGGAGAAGGTGACCGAGACGCCGCGGACATCCAGAGCCGTCGCGGCAAGAGAAGAAATTGGAAGAAGCAGGGAGGTGATTAGGAAAGAAACATGCCGCGCTATACGGCTTGCGAGATGCCGAGATGCCGAGATGCCGAGATGCCGAGATGCCGAGATGCCGAGATGCCCAAAATCATGCAATAGTTGTGGGCAAAAGAATTTGATTTTGCAAGATAATCAACATTAGGATTTCGTTAAAATAGGAGATAATTGTTTTGCAAAGATTGTTCATAAATCCGTCGGGCTGTAGAAAAATACATCAGCGGCGACTTGGGGCTTTTCTTGGTTGTAGAATCCCAAAACGCTTGCGTTGGGCGCGGGCGGCAAGGATGATGCGGGACAAATGGCGGAGCGTCTCCTAGAAGTGAAAGATTTGCGTGCGGGGTTCGCGACGCCGGAAGGTTTTGTGCGGGCCGTGGATGGGGTGTCGTTTGAGATTCGCCGTGGCGAAGTGCTGGGGCTGGTGGGAGAATCGGGCTGCGGCAAAACGGTGACGGCGCTGACATTGCTGCGGCTGCTGCCGCGCCCGCCGGCGGTGATCGAAGGCGGGCAGGCGTTGTTCCACGGGCGGGATTTGCTGACGATGCCCACCGAAGAATTGCGGACGATCCGTGGCGGTAAAATCGGGATGATTTTTCAGGAGCCGATGACGGCGCTCTCGCCATTGCACCGCATCGGCGACCAGTTGGCGGAAACCGCGCGGCTGCACCGCAGGCTATCCGCGGCGGAGGCGTGGGCGCTGGGGCTGGAGTGGCTCAAGCGCGTGGGCCTGCCGGATGCCGCGCAGCGGATGAAGGATTATCCGCACCAGCTTTCCGGCGGGATGCGCCAGCGGGTGATGTTGGCGATGACGATGTTGCCGGAGCCGGAGTTGATCATTGCGGATGAGCCGACCACCGCGCTGGATGTGACGATCCAAGACCAGATTTTTGATTTGTTGCTGAAGTTGCGCGGTGGCGAGACGGCGGTGCTGCTGATTACGCACGACATGGGCGTGGTGTGGGAGGTGTGCGACCGGGTGCACGTGATGTATGCCGCGCGGCTGGCGGAAAAGGGCACGCGTGAGCAACTGTTTTCGACGTCGGCGCATCCGTACACGCGGGGGCTGTTGGCGGCCATGCCGCGCTTGCATGGCCGAGCGGAGCGGTTGCCAGATATTCCCGGCCAGTTGCCGTCGCTGCGGAATCCGCCGCCGGGCTGCCGGTTTGCGCCGCGTTGTCCGCTGGCGCGCGCGGTGTGCCGGCAGCACGCGCCGGCACTGCGCGAGTTGGGCGGGGGGCATGAAGTGGCCTGCTGGGATGGCATTTGGGATCAAGCGCCGGGAGCGGAACATGGCTAGCCGCGCGCCTCGTTTCAGTTTGGTGAACCTTGGTTGCCCAAAGAATACAGTGGATTCCGAGGGGATTCTCGGCAGCATGGTTTTGGCGGGATTTCAGTTGGTGGATGATCCGGCGACGGCCGACATCTGCCTGGTGAACACGTGCGGATTTTTGGCGGCGTCGCGGCAGGAGGCCGCGGGGGTGTTGGCGGAATTGGCAGCGCAGCGCGGTCGCCGGCGCCGCCCGCTGCTGGTGGCGTTGGGGTGCATGGTGGAGCGGGCGGGGGGGGCGCCGACGCTGGCAGACGGGTTGGCGGCAGCAGACGCGCGGGTGGGCTTTGCCGATTATGTGAAGTTGCCAGAGATTTGCCGCAACCTGCTGGCGGGGAAGAGAGCAGCAGCGCGCGCCCGCGGTTACACCGGGCGCACGTTGCCCAAGACGTATCTGGCGTGGTTGGATCGTCCGCGCCTGCGCATCGGCTCCGTGGCCGCGGCTTACTTGAAGGTGGGCGAAGGTTGCTCGAATTGCTGCGCGTATTGTTCGATTCCGCTGATCCGCGGCCGGCGGGCCAGCCGGCCATTGGCCGCGGTGGTGAAAGAGGCGCGAGAACTGGTGGCCAGCGGCGCGAAGGAACTGAACCTGATTGCGCAAGACACCACGGCCTATGGCGTGGATTGGGCGGGCCGGCCGCAACTGGCGCGGCTGTTGCGTGAGCTGCTGGCCATGCCGGACGATGTGTGGTTCCGCATTCTGTATGCGCACCCCAAGCATCTCTCGGCGGAGGTTCTCGCGGTGATGGCCGGCGACGCGCGGGTGTGCCCTTATTTGGATTTACCGTTGCAGCACGTCCATGACCGGATGTTGCGACGGATGGCGCGTGGTTATGACCGCGGGCGCGTGGATGATGTGTTGCGGATGATCGGCCACGCGCTGCCCAACGCGGCGCTGCGGACCACGTTCATTGTCGGCCATCCGGGCGAAGGCGATGCCGAGTTTTGCGAGCTGCTGGAGTTTGTGGAGCAGGGGCATTTTGATCATGTGGGCGTATTTTGCTGGTCGCCGGAACCGGGCACCGCCTCCACGGCCATGCGCGAGCGCGTGCCGCCGGAGGTAGCCGAAGAACGCCGCGCAGCTTTGCTAACCGCGCAGGCCGCGGTTTCCGCCCGACGCCTGCGGGCGCGGCTGGGACGGGAAACGCGCCTGCTACTGGAGGAAAAAATCAAACGCGGCTGGCGCGGGCGTACACCATGGCAGGCGCCGGAGGTGGATGGCCACACCACGTTGGTTGGAAGCCGGCGCGGGTTGCAGGCCGGTGATTTTGTGACGGCCCAAATTGTGCACACCGATGTCTATGATTGCCGCGCGCGGCAGGTGATGCCGTGAACCGGGTCAGTTGTTGGCGCCGCCGGGGAGCGGTGATGGGTCTGCTTTGCCTGCTGGCTGTTGCAGCGCGCGCGGAGGAAATCGCCGATACCACACCCCCCGCAATAGCAAAGCCGGAACGGTCGCGCATCCTGCGGTTGAACCTCGAAGAAATTTACTATTTGCAGGGCTTGGAACTGGAGGAGCAATCCAGCCACGAGCATGCCGTAATCACCCGCGAGAACAACGTGACCTCGTGGCTGGACCGGCAGCATGGCCGGCTATTCCGCTGGCTGGACAACCGCGTGCGCTGGGTGGACATGGCTTGGCTGGGCGAAAAGCGGGCCTATGATCCGGAGCTTTCCACCTTCCGGCTTTCCACGATGACGCGCGTGGGCGGGCGCAGCAGCGAAAAGGAATTTGACATCAAGGTCCGCTTCCGCGGCGATTTCGCATTGCCGGCGTTGTCCCACCGGCTGCACGTATTTCTGGACAACGTGGGGCGCGAATCGCTGCCCGGTAAAGACCCCATGCAACAAGACTCCAATACGCGGCTGGGGATTCGCGCGATGCTCAAGACCCTGAAGAACAGCGAGCTATCCGCCAATGGCGGTTTGCGCTGGCGGCGCTCGCATCCGGTGGCTTATGCGGGAGTGGATTGGCGCTACGCGCGGCCGGTGGGCGACGCGGTGTACGCTTTTACGCCCCGCGTGGTGTACTACACCGATGATGGGTTTGCCCAGCAGGCGATCATGACGTGGACGCGGCAGGTCGGCGAGCGCAAGATTTTCCAGGTGCGGCTGGGTGAGCGGTCGGCGGAGAACATGGACGGCGTGGAGTTCGAGCAAAGCCTGCGCTTTGCGTGGTTGAGGAGCGGGCGGGGGCGCGGGTGGGTGGCGCAGGCGAGCGTGTTCCCCCATCTGGAAAGCTCTGACTGGTATTGGGATGACTCGTTGATCAATGTGGCTTGGCGCGATGCGCTGTATCGCAAGTGGATCTATTACACTATTATTCCGCAGCTTCAGTTCCCGAAGGAAGACCAGTATGAGCCGCGACCGTCGTTGCGGATCGGGCTGGACATTCTGTTCGGGGGGCGCATCGGCGAACTGTTGTCCCATTGAGTCTGGGCCCGCGGGGGGGGGGCGGAAATCATGCGATTTTGGCGGGTTCATGTTTGACAGGGGGCGGTGAATCCCCTAGGCTCCCGACGTTCGATAGTTAGAAAAGAAACAAGGAGAAACGTTTTACTATGAACGAAAGCACACTTCTTTTTGCGGCTTTGGGTTCGGCGGTATTGGCGTTGGCGTTCGCTTGGTGGCGTACGCAATGGATCAACAAACAAGATCCAGGCACGGCACGGATGCAGGAAATCGGCGCGGCGGTTCGCGAAGGCGCCATGGCTTTTCTGCGGCGTGAATACAAGGTGCTGGCCATTTTCGTCATTGTGGTGGCGGGCCTGCTGGCCTACCTGAACGTCAAGGTGACGGGGCAGAAGAATCTGTCGCTGGTGGCGCTATCGTTTGTGGTCGGCGCGCTTTGTTCGGTGCTGTCCGGCTATTTCGGAATGCGCGTGGCCACGGCGGCCAATATGCGCACCACGAACGCGGCCCGCAAGGGTCTGCCCGAGGCCTTGGCCGTGGCGTTTGCCGGCGGCTCGGTCATGGGAATGTGCGTGGTGGGCCTGGGCCTGCTGGGCC
Source organism: Verrucomicrobia bacterium ADurb.Bin018 (assembly GCA_002071335.1). Taxonomy (GTDB): domain Bacteria; phylum Verrucomicrobiota; class Kiritimatiellia; order CAIQIC01; family Lenti-01; genus CAZNGD01. Next base: position 57,907 of record MWEZ01000001.1, on the reverse strand, counting down.
TGACCGGCCTGACGCTGGTGTATTTCAAGATGTTTGGCACCGAAAATGAGATGCTCAATGGCACGGTGCTGCCGATTCTGACCGGCTTCTCGATGGGCGCCAGCTCGATTGCGCTGTTCGCGCGCGTGGGCGGCGGCATCTATACCAAGGCGGCGGATGTCGGCGCGGACTTGGTAGGCAAAGTCGAAGCGGGCATCCCTGAAGACGATCCGCGCAACCCGGCCGTGATCGCCGACAACGTGGGCGACAACGTCGGCGATGTGGCCGGCATGGGCGCCGACTTGTTCGAGTCCTATGTGGGTGCCATCGTGGCGGCCATGGTGCTGGCGGCGGTGTCCTCCATTCCGGCGGGCGCCAAGGGTTCGGAAATGAATCTGGTGATGCTGCCGCTGCTGTTGGCGGGCGTGGGCATTCTGTTTTCGATTCTAGGCACATTCATGGTGCGCACCCGCGAAGGCGGCAACCCGCAAAACGCGCTGAACGCGGGCTCGCTGAGCGCGGCGGTGCTGACGGCCGCAGCGTCGTATGTGGTGATTGCCAAGTTTGCGCCGTCGGCCTTTAGCGTGGCCGCGCTACCGGGCATGGCGGCCAAGGTGTACAACGCCAATGGCATTTTTTGGGCCACGCTGGCCGGTTTGGCTTCGGGCGTGGCGATTGGCTTCCTGTCGGAATACTACACCGCGGAAGGCAAGGGCCCCTCGAACCGCATTGCGGATGCTTCCTCCACCGGCGCGGCGACCAATATCATCGCCGGCCTCGGCAACGGCATGATGTCCACCGCGCTGCCGGTGATTGTGCTGGCGGCGGCCACCATGATTTCCTACATGACGGCGGGCCTCTACGGCATCGCCATCGCCGGCCTCGGCATGCTGGCCACCACCGGGATTCAACTGGCGGTGGATGCTTATGGGCCCATCGCGGATAACGCGGGCGGCCTCGCCGAAATGGCGCACCTCGAAAAGGAAGTGCGCCAGCGTACCGACAAGCTGGATGCCTGCGGCAACACGACCGCGGCCATCGGCAAGGGTTTTGCCATCGGTTCCGCTGCGCTGACGGCCCTCGCGTTGTTTGCGGCTTTCGGCCAGACCGTCAAGCTCGACAAGATTGACGTGATGGATCCGAACGTGACCGCCGGCCTGTTGATCGGCGCGATGATGCCGTTCCTGTTCTCCGCGTTCGCCATGCAAGCGGTGGGTCAGGCCGCGTTTGCCATGGTGGAAGAAGTCCGCCGCCAGTTCAAGGAGATCCCCGGCCTGCTGGAAGGCAAGGAAGGTGCGCGCGCCGACTACGCGCGTTGCGTGGATATTTCCACCGCCGCCGCCATCAAGAAGATGACGGTGCCGGCGCTGTTGGGCGTGTTGACGCCGGTAATCATCGGCTTTGTGTTCGGCACCAAGATGCTCGGCGGGTTGCTGGCGGGCGTGACGGTGTCGGGCGTGATGATGGCCCTGTTCATGGCCAACGCGGGTGGCTCGTGGGATAACGCCAAGAAGCACATCGAAGGCGGTTCACATGGCGGCAAGGGCAGCCCGGCGCACAAGGCGGCCGTGGTGGGCGACACCGTGGGTGACCCCTTCAAGGACACCGCCGGGCCGTCGCTGAACATCCTGATGAAGCTGATGAGCGTGGTGGCGTTGGTGATTGCGCCGATGCTGGTCAAGACCACGCCGCTGCTGGAGAAATTCCTCCATCGCTAACCGCCGGTCGGCGATCGGCCCCCGCGCTTGCCGCGGGGGCTTTTTCATTGGCTAGAGCATTTTCAGCAATGCGAGAAGGTTGCGTTCCTCAACCATTCCCGCCCGACAAAAGCAGCCGGTTGGATTGTGGGGCTGGAACGGTCGCAGACCTGCCAGCCTTAGTTCTTCTGATGCTCTAATACGTGTAGTAGAACTCGCGCACGATGCGCTCGCGTGGCACGCCGCGCTGACTCAGGATGTCGAACACATCCTTGACGGCGAACGGATTGCCGCTGAGGTAGTAGAAATCACGCACGCCAAGCTCGGTGTTGCGCAGATAATCGGTAATGCGGCCGCGGAGGGTGCCGCCATCCTCGCGCGAGACGCAGGTGACCAGCCGCGTGGGATCAATCCCGGCGGCCAGCGCCAAATCGGCCTTGCGGCGAACCCCGTGCACCACGAGATAGTCTGGGATGGTAAAGCTGCGCAGGAATGAGCGGAAGGGGCCGATGCCAATCCCGGTGGCCAGAAACACGTGCCGGCATTTTTCGTCGGCGCGGTAGAAAAACTCGCCGTAGGGGCCGGTCAAGTCGAGCTTGGCGCCGGGTTCAAGAGTCCGCAATAGCGGCGTGATGGTCCCCGCGCGGTTGCCCTTGATCATGAACTCCAAAAAATCATCCGCCTGCCCCGAGCAGATGGAAAAATCCTTGCTGCGCGCATAGTCCAGATGCAGCGCGATGCTAACATTTTGGCCGGGGATGAAGTCGTAGCCGCCGCGCGTGGTGCGCAGCAGGAAAGCCTCGCCGGCGAGCGGCTCCACCGCCACCACGGTGACGGTATGGCGGCGGTCGGTATCGGCGCTTTCGCTGTAGTTGTCGAAAGTTTCCACTTCGCCGGTGTGCTCGGGTTCGCGCAGATCGCCTTGCCGCGGGTCTTGGCCGACATCGAAGGGCAGTGGCAACTTGCCGCGTTCGATCTTGCGGCCGGCCATACTGCGCAGCTTGTTTTTGAGCACCCACGTGGCGGGATGGCGCAGATATTTTTTCATGACGGGCGCGGCGGTGCCGACCATCCAGCAATTCTTGGGGCAGGTGCGGACCAACGACCGCACTTTGTCGGCCTGCGGGCCATACCAAATGTCTTCGAACGATTTGACTTGCCGGATGTTGCCGAAACTTTCCTTCCAGTAGCGCTCTTCCAGCCCGTTGCACGGATAGACATCGCCGTAAGGTTCGATGAAGAAATTGACGGTGCCTGCCTCGCAGGGCAGGAGCCGCCGGTTGCCCTTGATGTAGTTGATCAACCCCAGATTGAAAAACGCCCGAAACCAGCTCTTGGGATTCCGTTCTTCCAGCAGCCGATCAATCAACTCGTAGAAATTGTTGCAGACTTCGTCCTGGTTGGTGATGACGTTGTCGTCTTTGTGGAAGTAGTACGAGTTATGGTAGGCGGCGGTGGCGAACTCCATCTTGAGATTTTTGGACAGCTCATACAACTCGAGCATATCGGCGCTGTTGTTGTTGGAGACCGTGATGCCGAAACCGATGTCCTTGATGCCCAACCGGCGCAAGCCCAACAGCGTTTTGAGCCCGCGGTCAAAGCCGCTGTCGCGCCCGCGCAGGTAGTCATTGATGGTGGAGAGGCCCTCGATGCTGACCCGGATGCCAATGCGCGGAAACTTTTCCGCCAGGGCGAGGATTTCATCCACCTGATAGCCCGAGGTGGAAATCACCACGCGTGGCGCTTTGCGGAAGCTGACCTCCACGATTTCGTCCAGATCGCGCCGGACGAACGGCTCGCCGCCGGTGATGTTGACGAACTTCAACTGTGGCAGAATCTCCAATTCTTCCGCGCGGATTTCTTGGGCGATTTCGGTCGGGTAGCGCCAGATGTTGCACATCTTGCACTTCATGCAGCAGCGGTAAGTGGTGATGATGGAGACATCCGTGGGGAGGGGGGCGCGGGGGGCGGGGGCGGTCATGTTGGTTTCTCCTTACGCTGGTTTTTGCCGGAGGCCGGGCCGGGAGGCTGGCGCAATGCGCGGGCCCGGCGGATGGCCGCCGGCCCGTGACGCGCGCGGATTTGATCTACGGCGTTGTCCAGTTTCTCCTTTTTGGTGCGAGTTTCAATGGGCAAATCAAATAAATCCAGTTGGCGGGGGGCCGTGGTCGTCACCAAGCCGGTCACGCCGAAGCCGATCAGGCGCACGGGCTGTTGGAGAACAATATCCTGAAACAGCGCGCGCGCAAGCGTCTGCAAATCCTGTTCGCTGCGCGTGGGCTGGGGGAATGGGCGTTGGCGGGTGAAGGTGTCGAAATCCTTCCAGCGCACTTTGAGCCGCCCGCCGGTGGCCAGCCGGCCATCGGCCCGCAGTCGCCGGGTCACGTCCTCCACCAGTTCAAACAGCACACTGTCGAGCGTGGCGCGAGATTTTTCGTCGCGCAAAAACGTGTGCTCGCGGGAAATGGTTTTTTCGCGGATATCCAGCTCGATTTCGCGCGGGTCTTCGCCGCAGGCCAGCGCGCGCAGGTGGCTTGCGCCGTGCGCGCCAACCACGCGTTGGAGTAATGCGGGCGAAGCATCCTGCACATCGCCGATGGTGTACAACCCGGCGCGGTCAAACGCCTGTTGCGTCACGCGGCCCACGCCCCAGAGCCGCGTGACCGGCAGCGGCCGCAAAAAAGCCAGAATGCCGGGCCGGTCGAACGGCAGCACGGTGAGGCCATCGGGCTTCTTGAACTCCGAGCCGAGCTTGGCCAGAAACTTGTTGGGCGCCACGCCGACGGAACAGGTCAGCGCGAGCTCGTTGCGGATGTCGTCCTTGATTCGCCGAGCGATGGTTTCGCCGGAACCGTAGAGGCGCTGCGAGCTGGTGACATCCAAAAACGCCTCATCAATGGAAAGCCCTTCCACATAGGGCGTGTAGCGCCCGAAGATGGCGAAGACTTGGGTGGACACCATTTTGTAGCGCGGCATGTCCGGCGGCACGAAGATGGCGTGCGGGCAGCGGCGGCCGGCCTCACGCGAAGGCATGGCGGAATGAATGCCGAATTGACGCGCCTCATAGGATGCGGTGGAGACCACGCCGCGCTCGTTCGGCGGCGAGCCGACCACCAGCGGTTTGCCGCGATATTCTGGATGATCGCGTTGTTCGATCGCGGCATAAAAAGCATCCATGTCCACATGTAGAAACACGCGCGGGGCCAATTCCGCGGGGCGGTTGTGGCCGGTGGGGGTCACCACTGCACCGGCTCGTTGGCCTCGGTATGGGCCGGGACGGCTTTGGTCGGCAAGCTCACGCGTGGCGCAAGGGCAGTCGGCGGCGCAACGGCAGGCGGGGGAGAAGGAGTCGGAGCAGGCTTAGTTGCTTTGGCAGGTCTGGCGGGTTTTGTGGGCTTGCTTGGTTTGGCGGGGGGAAGTTCTGGCGGAGCAGCGGGTTCTGCCGGTGCGGCTGGTATCAGCGCGAGGGCCGGCATATCGCCCAAATCCAGCGTCATGGCAGGCAGACCGTCAATCGGCAGATTCCCCTTCATGAGCTTGGCGGTGATGAACAATTTTTCCGGATTGCCCAGCAGCGCGTACGGCACGCGCAAAATGAGCTCGTTTTGCATGTCGGCCGTGACGGTAGCGCCGTGTGCGATTTTGCGGTCCAAATCCTGAACATCCAGCCAGCCATCCGCGCCGGCCCGGAGCTTGATCTTCGGCATGTCGCCAAACGGAGTGTCGGGGCGGTAGCCATAGAGCCGCACAACCAGCTCGGCGGGCCTCTCGATTGGGCGCTGGGTGTGGAACGTCAGCGTGAGATTGGCGCCATCGCCATCCAGCGCGCAAGCGCCCAACATGTTTTCCGCGTTGGCCAGCGCATTTTGTTCCGTGGCGGTTTGCTGTGCGATTTCGCGCCACGTGCCGGCGGTTTGGGCGAGCGTTTGGAAAAGCGCAAGATTGGGCCGATACTGTGCGGTATCCAGCGCCGGCACCTCGCGGCGGCCTTGCCCGCGCGAGAAGGACCAATCCGCTAGCTCGTGGAAGAGCTCCGTCTTGCGCACGAACAATTCCAAATAGGCTTGCGCCGGGAGAAATTGGCTGTGGTAGCGCCGCAGCGCGGCCAACTTGTTGGACACCTGGAACGGCGCGAGCGAATACTCCCACCACTGCCCGTCCTTGGCGAGGAAGGGGGGGGGCTCGGCCGGCTGTTGCGGTTGAAAACCGTTGGCTTCCGGCCAGCGCGCCAAATGCACGGGGCACGTGAGGACTTGCGGGCGGATGCCCTCCGTCATCAATTCCCACAATGCAACCCGCGCGAAAAAGTAGAGCGCGCGGTGGTCGGTGTTTTGGTCGGCCGGGTGCGGCAGCAGGACATGGGTGGGTTGAAACTCGCGGATCACCTCTTGCAAATCGTCCAGAATATCTTCGCCGGCGAAAGCGGAGCCGGGCGTCAGGGCGAAATCGTAGGGCACGGTGTTTTCGCGCGTCACCGGCGAGCGATATGGCGGCACGGTGCGCCAATGGTGATTCCAGATGTCGAGCGTGCCGGGATCCGGGTAGCCCAGGAAGACAATGTCTTCCTCTTGCAGGCCCAATTGGGTGGCCGCGGCCAGGGCTTCGCGATGGCGTTGGCCGCCGAACGCCTGCTCCGGCCCCGGTCGGAACGCGGGATGTCGCCGGGTAAACAGCGCGGCGATCTCGTTATTCTCGCCCAGCGTGAAAAAACAAATCTGCACGGGCACATCGAGATCGAGCGCTTCTTGGATAACGCCACCGGCGGCGAGGACTTCATCGTCCGGATGCGGGGCCAACACCAGCAAGCGCTCATCATCGCCCAGCAGCAGCGGTTCGTACGCACGCGCCAACGGCGCGGAGGCCAAGAAGCAAACCAGCAGCCAGCCCCACAATGCCATTCGCCCGCACATGTCAGGAGCCCTCCGCGGCGGGTTTTAGAAAAGCGAAATACACCGCGCCCAACACCAGCAGGAATGAGATGGCGTGATTCCAGCGCAGTTTTTCGCCGAGCACGGCAATCGCAAACACCACGAAGATGCTGATCGAAATGACTTCTTGCAGGATTTTGAGCTGCATGGCGGAAAAGGTGGCGTAGCCGATGCGGTTGGCCGGCACTTGGAAGCAGTATTCGAAAAACGCGATGCCCCAGCTAATCAAAATGACCCCTAGCAGGGGCCACTTGGCGGCCGGCAGGTACTTCAAGTGCCCGTACCAAGCCACAGTCATGAATATATTGGAAATGGTCAGTAAAACAACCGCTTTCATAAGCTCGTATTCCGCGCCATCATAGAAAGAGCGCCCCCGCGTTGCAAAGTCAAAACCGCGGGCAAAACACCGCGGGGGCGGGCGGCGACGCCCCGCAGTGAGCGTACCGCTGGCGCGAATTGGAGCAGGGGGTTCGGTCTTGCGGCGGGCGGGGGGGCATGGTAGGTTGCGGCCCTTTATTCATATATAAGGAAACACAGGAACGTGGCGAAAGAGGTCAAATTGGAAGCGGCGGGCCGGGCGCATCCGCTGGCGACGATCCGGAATATCGGGATCGTGGCGCATATTGACGCGGGGAAAACGACCACGACGGAACGGATGCTGTATTACACGGGGCGGGTGCACAAGATGGGCGAGGTGCATGACGGCAATACGGTCATGGACTGGATGGTACAGGAGCAAGAGCGGGGAATCACCATCACCAGCGCGGCGACGACTTGTTTTTGGCGGGACCAGCAAATCAACATTATTGACACCCCGGGGCACGTGGATTTTACGGCGGAAGTGGAGCGGTCGCTGCGGGTGCTGGACGGGGCGGTGGGGGTGCTGTGCGCGGTGGGCGGGGTGCAGCCGCAGTCGGAGACAGTGTGGCGGCAGGCGAACAAGTATGCGGTACCGCGAATTGCTTTCATCAATAAAATGGACCGCACGGGGGCGAATTTTGTCCGGGTGGTGGGGGAGATTCGTGAGCAATTGAATTCGCCGGCGGTGCCGGTACAGATTCCGTGGGGCCAGGAAGAAGGATTCCGCGGGGTGGTGGATTTGGTGCGAATGCAGGCGCTGACGTTTGCCGATGCAGAGCTGGGGGCCAAAGTGCAAACGCAGGCGATCCCCGCAGAGTTGACGATGGCGGCGCAAAAGGCGCGCGAGCATCTGCTGGAGGCGGTGGCAGAGACGGATGAAGAACTGCTGACGACTTATCTAGAGGAAGGCGATCTGCCGGAAGCGATGCTGCGGGCGGGGATTCGCCGCGCGACGGTGGCCGGCAAGATGGTGCCGGTGCTATGCGGGACCAGTTTGCGCAACAAGGGGATTCAGCCGCTGCTGGACGCGGTGGTGGATTATTTGCCGTCGCCATTGGATGTGCCGGCGGTGAAGGGACGGCATCCGAAAACCGAAGCGGAACAGGTGCGCGAGACCAGCGACTTCGAGCCGTTGTGTTCGCTGGCGTTCAAAGTGGCGACGGACCCGTTTGTGGGGCGGCTGGTGTTTGTGCGTGTGTATTCGGGCGAGCTGAAAAAAGGCGCGAACGTGTACAACCCGCGCACGCAAAAGCGCGAGCGGGTGCTGCGGCTGATCCGGCTGCACGCGAACCAGCGCGAAGAAGTGGATGTTCTCTATTCGGGCGAAATCGGCGCGATTGCGGGCATCAAGGGTGTGGGCACGGGCGACACGCTGTGCGCCGAGCAAAAACCGATTGTGCTGGAGCGCATTCATTTCCCGGAGCCAGTGATTTCGATGGCGATTGAACCGCGCACGCAGGCGGACAAGGAAAAACTGCAAGAGGTGCTGGCGGATCTGTCAGACGAGGACCCGACATTCCAAGTGGGGCAGAATGTCGAAACGGGGCAGATGATCATCAAGGGCATGGGCGAACTGCACCTGGAAATTTTGCGCGACCGGATGCTGCGGGAGTTCAAGGTACAGGCCAACGCGGGGCGGCCGATGGTGGCGTATCGCGAAACGATTACAGAGTCGGCGCGGGCGGAATACACATTTGACCGGGAACTGGCCGGGAAGCACCATTTTGCGATGGTGGGACTGCTGCTGGAAAAAAATGAACGGGGAAGCGGAAATAGTATTGACTTCAAAATTTCTTCCGACATAATCCCGCACGATTTTCGACCTGTTGTGGAGGAAGGAATCCGCGATGGGTTGAGCACAGGCGTGCTAGGAAGTTTCCCGCTGGTTGACGTGCGGGTGTCGGTGGTTAGTGGCCAATGGCATCCGGTTGACTCGTCGGAAATCGCCTTTCGGTCGGCGGCTTCAATGTCGCTGCGTGAGGCGGCGCTGGCAGCGCGCCCGGTCCTTCTGGAGCCCATCATGGCGCTCGAGATTGAGTTGCCCGAGGAACACCTCGGCGACGTGCTGGGCGACCTGAACATGCGCCGCGGCCAGGTGAGAGACGTGGCGCAGCGGGATGGAACGCGGGCAATCGAGGCCTCCGTGCCCTTGGCGGAGTTGTTTGGATACGCCACGACATTGCGTTCTTTGACACGTGGACGCGCCGGGTACACCATGGAACCCACCCGGTTCGATGTGGTGCCGGAAAGCCTGTGCCGAGAGTTGATGAACCGTTGAAAGAATAGAGAACATGAGCGGACAACGAATCAGAATACGGCTGAGGGCTTTCGACCACCGGATGCTGGACCAATCGGCCAGCGAAATTGTCGAGACGACCAAGCGCACGGGCGCCCGCGTGGCGGGCCCGATCCCGATGCCCACGCGCATCGAGCGCTATACGGTGAATCGCAGCGTCCACGCGGACAAGAAGTCCATGGAACAATTTGAGATCCGCACCCACAAGCGGTTGCTGGACATTATTGACCCCACAGCGAAGACGGTGGATGAGCTGAAGAAGCTGAACCTGCCGGCGGGCGTGGACATCCAGATCAAGATTTGAGGGGGAGGACAGCCATGCAAGCATTGATTGGCAGAAAGATCGGCATGACGCGCGTGTATGATGACGCGGGCGTGCAGGTGCCGGTGACGGTGGTGCAGGTGGGTCCGTGCACGGTGGTGCAGCGCAAGAGCGCGCAGCCGGACGGCTACGAAGCGGTGCAATTGGGCTTTGAAGAGCAGAAGGAATCGCGCCTGACCAAGCCGCAACAGGGGCATTTCAAGAAGGCGGGCGCCAAGCCGGCAAAAGTGCTGCGCGAAGTGCGCCTGGCGGCGGGTGAGGAAGCCAAGGCCGGTGATGTGCTGACCGCGAAGATTTTTGAAGGCGTGAAGTTTGTGGACGTGCTGGGCCACACCAAAGGCCGCGGGTTCCAGGGCGTTGTGAAGCGCTTCAAGCTCGGCGGTGGCCGGGCGAGCCACGGCGGCGGCTGGATGCGCCGGCCGGGGTCCATCGGCGGGCGTGAAGAGCCGGGCCGGATTTTCCGCAACAAGAAGCTGCCGGGCCACATGGGCTCGGTGAACGTCACCACGCAGAACCTGCGGGTGGTCAAGGTGTTGGCCGACGACCACGCGCTGCTGCTGGAAGGCGCGGTGCCGGGCCCGGTGGGCGGCATTGTGCTGGTGCGCAAGGCGATCAAGAAGGCGTAGGACGAGTCATGAGCAAAATTGCCATCTACAATTTGAACGGCGAGGCCGCCGGCGAACAGGAGTTTGCGGCGGACCTGCTGGAAACCAAGCGCGGCGGCCAAGCGGTGCTGGATGTGGTGACGGCGTACCGGGCGGGCCTCCGCAAGGGCACGGCTTCCACCAAGAAGCGCGGCGAAGTCAGCGGCGGCGGCCGTAAGCCTTTCAAGCAAAAGGGATCCGGGCGCGCGCGGCAGGGGTCCATCCGCTCCCCGCTGCTGAAAGGCGGCGGCGTGGTGTTCGGTCCGCATCCGCGCAGCTACGACAAGAAAGTCAACAAGAAGGTTGTGGCGCTGGCGTTCCGGCGAGCCCTGAGCGAGAAGATCAAGGCCGGCGGCGTGGTGGTGGCCAACGGGCTGGAGAGCGTGGAAGGCAAGACCAAGGCGCTGGCGGGCCTGCTGCAGAAGGCGGCGGGGAAGCAAGCCACGCTGTTCGTGACCGGTGCGCCGAATCAGAATCTCGTGCGCGCGGCACGCAACATGCCGCGGGTGGAAGTGACCACGGCGGCGCAGGCCAACACGTACCAGATCATGCGTTATCCGGTCATCGTGACGGACGCGGCCGGCTTGACGGCGCTGCAGGCGCGGCTGGCAGAAGGGGCGAAGTAAACCATGAAGAACCTGATTGTCAAAAAGCTGCTGGTGACGGAAAAGGGCACGCGCCTGAAAGAAACCGGCAACCAATACATTTTTGCGGTGGCCCGCGCCGCGAACAAGCTGGAAATCCGCCGCGAGGTGGAACAGCGGTTCAACGTGAAGGTCAAGGATGTGAATACGATGGTCCGCCCGGGCAAGGCCAAGCGGCTGCGGACGGCGGCGTATGGCCGGACCCCGGACTGGAAGCGCGCGGTGGTGACGCTGCAGGCCGGACACACCATCGAGATGGCATAAGCGAGGATCGAACATGGGTTTGAAAAAATACAAGCCAGCCACGGCGGCATTGCGCTTCACCACGCTTTCGGATTTCGAAGGCCTGAGCAAGAAGCGCCCCGAACGCCGGCTGATCAAAATCAAGAAGAGCAAGGCCGGGCGCAACGCGGCGGGCCGAATCACGGTGCGGCACCGCGGCGGCGGGCATAAAAAGTTTTTGCGGCAGGTGGATTTCATGCGGCACGACAAGCGGGACATTCCCGCGAAGGTGCAGGCGTTGGAATATGACCCGAACCGCACGGCGCGGTTGGCGTTGCTGGCCTATGCCGACGGTGAAAAGCGCTACATCCTGGCGCCGAACGGGCTGCAAGTGGGCGCCACCGTCATGGCCGGGCCGGAAGCGGAACCAACGGACGGCAATGCGCTGCCGCTGGCGAGCATTCCGATCGGAATGCCGATCCACGCCCTGGAGCTGACCCCCGGCGCCGGCGCCAAGATGGTGCGTAGCGCGGGCATGGTGGCCCGGGTGACGGCGCGCGACGCGGGTTATGTGCAGGTCAAGCTGCCCTCCGGCGAGCTGCGCAAGGTGCGCGGCGAATGCTATGCCACCATCGGCCAGGTGGGCAACCTCGAGCACGAAAACATTTCCCTCGGCAAGGCCGGGCGCAAGCGCTGGAAGGGCATCCGCCCGACGGTGCGCGGCGTGGCGATGAACCCGGTGGACCACCCGATGGGCGGTGGCGAAGGCCGGACCTCCGGCGGCGGGCACCCGGTGACCCCGTGGGGCCAGTTGACCAAGGGCAAGAAGACCCGCAGCGGCCGCAAGCCGTCGAGCAAGTTTATCGTGGAACGGAGAAAGAAGTAACATGACGCGCTCAATCAAAAAGGGACCGTATGTGGAAGACCACCTGCTGAAGAAGGTGGAAGCGCTGAACGCCAGTGGCGCCAAGCGTCCGATCAAGACCTGGTCGCGCCGCAGCATGATCCTGCCGGAATTCGTGGGCCATACGTTCACGGTGCACAACGGCAAGGTGTTCACGAGCGTGTTCGTGACGGAAAACATGGTGGGACACCGCCTGGGCGAGTTTGCGCCCACCCGGACGTTCCGCAAGCACGGCGCGGCGACGGATAAGACGATCGCGCTGAAGTAAGAGATTTTTGGATGATGGGCTTCCGTCGAGGCTGGCGGCTGATCTGGGCCGTGCCGGTGGTGGGAGCCGCGCTGGCGGCGGGCTGGTGGTTCGGCACGCGGCAAGCGCAAAATAGTTCTTTGACGACAGGGCCGGCGTCCGCGCCGGCGCGTCTTGAGATGGAGCCCGGGCCAGTCCCGGAGGCTCCGGTTGAGGCGGAGACGGCCGAGCTTTCGGTGCAGTCCGCGCAGGATGAAGCGAACATTCCCATCCGCACGGACGGGCCGGCAGCAGCGGCCATGGGCGGCGCGGCGGATGGCCATCATGATGAAGTATTGGACCTGGTGACGAGCGAAGCCCGCTTGGTGACCGTCCGGCTGGCGCAGGAAAATGCCGAGATGCGGCGCGCCGTGGCCGAACTGACCCGGCGGATTCGCCAGTTGAGCACGGCCCTGGCCGAAGCGCAGGCCGCCTTGGATGTGCAGGAAGCACGGCGGGCGGCGGCGGCGGGCGCCCCAGCGGTAGAGCCGTTGGATGCGCCGCGCGAAGTGCGGCTGGTGGACGTGAACGCGGAACTGGGTCTGGTGATCCTGGATCAGGGCGCCCGGCAGGGTGTCCGTTACGGGTTGCCCTTGACGGTTCTGCGGGACCGCCGGCGGGTGGCGCGGATCCGGGTGGTGGATGTGAGAGAGAGAATTGCCGGCGCGGCGGTTGAGGAGACCGCGCGTGGCGATTACCCCCAAACAGGGGACCGAGCGGTGCTGATTCGGCCGGAAGGTCCTTGAGGAACGAGACATGGAAATCATAGCAGTAACAAAGTATGTACGGTTGACGCCGACCAAGGCGCGGGACCTGACGCGGGCCATTACCGGCAAGAGCGTGGGCGAAGCGCTGCAGGTGGTCGAATTGAACAAGCGCAAGGCGGCGGTGGCCATCGGCAAGACGCTGAAGTCGGCGATTGCCAACGCGGAAAACAACGCGGAGCTGTCGGCGGACAAGCTGTATGTGGCGCGGGCGGTCATTGAGAACGGCCCGACGCTGCGGCGGTACTGGGCGCGGGCGCGCGGTTCAGCCTCGCCGATTCGCAAAAAGACGGCCCATGTCCGAATCACGTTGACGGACAAGAAGCCGCGCAAGAAGAAGTAGACGAGAAGAAGGAGGCGCATTTTGGGCCAAAAAGTCAATCCGATCGGGTTCCGTACGGCGGTCCACAAGCAGTGGAAGAGCCGCTGGTTCGCGGAAAGAAAAGAATTCGGCAATCTGTTGAACGAGGATCTGGAGATCCGCGACCTGGTGCGCACCCGCCTGAAGGATGCCGCCGTGGCCGACATTGTGATCGAACGCTATGCGCAGCGCGCGCGGGTGACGGTGTTCACGGCGCGGCCGGGCGTGGTGATCGGGCGCAAGGGCGAGGGCATTGACAAGCTGCGCGAGGAATTGAGCGCCAAGACCGGCAAGGAAATCTATGTCGAGATCAAGGAAGTGCGCAATCCCGACACCAACGCGCAGTTGGTGGCCGAGAGCATCGCGCTGCAGTTGGAGCGCCGCGTGGCGTTCCGCCGGGCGATGAAGCGCGCGCTGCAACTGACCATGGACATGGGCGCGCTGGGCATCCGCGTGCAGGCCTGCGGTCGTTTGGGCGGCGCGGAATTGGCCCGCACGGAGCATTACATGGTGGGCAAGGTGCCGCTGCAGACGCTGCGCGCGGACGTGCAGTACGGCTTTGCGGAAGCCAACACCATGGCCGGCAAGATCGGCGTGAAGTGCTGGATCTGCGTGAAGCCGGAAGACACCGCGGCAAAGAGTGTGACGAATAAGGAGAAGTCCTATGCCCCTTATGCCTAAACGTGTGAAGTACCGCCAAAGCCAGCGCGGCTCGCGCAAGGGCATGGCGCAATCCGGCAACAGTCTGGCGTTCGGCGAATACGGCCTGCGCGCCATGGAGCGCTGCTGGCTGACCAACATCCAGATCGAAGCCGCGCGCGTGGCGATGAACCGCGCCATGAAGCGCAAAGGCAAGCTCTGGATCCGGGTGTTCCCCGACAAGTCCTATTCCAAGAAGCCGCTCGAAGTCCGCATGGGCAAGGGCAAGGGCGCCATCGAGGGCTGGGTGGCGGTGATTCGCCCCGGCCGCATCCTGTTCGAGATGGACGGCGTGTCCGAGGCCATGGCGCTGGAATGCCTGCGGCTGGCGGCGACAAAGTTGCCGATCCGCACGACGTTCGTGCGGCGCGGGGTTGTCCTGTAACCACGTAAGGAGCGTACGCGATGAAGGCAAGAGATATCCGCGACCTGTCGCCCGAAGAACGGTTGGCGAAATTGGCGGAGATGGAAAAAGAACTGTTCAATCTGCGAATCCAGCAGACGGCCGGCCAGTTGGAGAAACCCGACCGCGTCCGGCTGGTGCGCCGGGACATTGCGCGCATCAAAACGGTCATCAACCAGGCGCAAGCCGCGAGGTAAACGAATATGGCGACGGAAACACGCAATCTGCGCAAGGAGCGCATGGGCGTCGTGGTGAGCGACGCGATGAACAAGACGGTGGTGGTGCAGGCCGAACGGCGCATCGCGCACCCGGTGTATGGCAAGATCCTGCGCCGCAGCAAAAAGTATTACGCGCATGACGAGCAGAACGAGGCCCGGCGCGGCGATCAGGTGCTGATCGCCGAGACCCGCCCGTTGAGCAAGTTGAAGCGGTGGCGGCTGGTGCGCGTGGTGACCCGCGCCGCCAAGAGCGAGGTGTAATCATGATCCAGATGGAATCCCTGTTGCCGGTGGCGGATAACACCGGCGCGCGCACGGCCAAGTGCATCAAGGTGCTCGGCCAGCGCAAGACGGTCGCCGGCATTGGCGACATCATCCGCGTTTCGATTCGCGAAGCGCAGCCGGCGGGCATGGTCAAGAAGGGCGACAAGGCCCTCGCGCTGATCGTGCGCACCGCCGCACCGATCCACCGCCCGGACGGCTCCACGCTGTCCTTCGACAACAACGCCGTGATCCTGATTGATGAACAGAAAAACCCGCGCGGCAGCCGCATTTTCGGGCCCGTGGCCCGCGAGCTGCGCGAGCTGAACTTCATGAAGGTCATCTCTTTGGCCCCCGAGGTGCTGTGATGAAAAAGCCCAAAATGCATGTGCGCCGCGACGATATCGTCCGGGCGATTTCCGGCGAGGACGCGGATGGCAAGAAGACCGGCAAGGTGTTGCGGGTGTATCCCAAGACCGGCCGGGTGCTGGTGGAAGGCTTCAATTTTGTGAAGAAGCACCTGCGCAAGTCGCAGGACAACCCCAACGGCGGGATCGTCACGCGCGAGGCGCCCATGGCGGCCTCGAAGCTGGTGGTGGTCACCCGCGGCGGCAAGAAGACGGGAAAGGAATAAGACCATGTCCCAACTGAAAGAAAAATATCAAAAAGATGTCGTCAAGGCGCTGAAGGCCACCGGCAAGTATCCCTCCACGATGGATGTGCCGCGCGTGGTCAAGGTGGTGGTGAACATGTCGGTGAACGCGTTGGTGGATCGCGACATGCTCAAGGCCGTCTCGGACGACCTGGCCAAGATCACCGGCCAGCGGCCCACGCAGCGCAAGGCCACGAAGAGCATTTCGAACTTCAAGCTGCGCGAAGGCATGCCCATCGGCGCCAAGGTCACCCTGCGCGGCCGGCGGATGTATGAATTCCTGGAGCGGTTGATCCACGCCACGCTGCCGCGTATCCGCGACTTCCGCGGCGTACCGGCCAAGGCCTTTGACGGCCGTGGCAACTACACGCTGGGCCTCAAGGAGCAGACCCTGTTCCCGGAAATCGAGTCCGACAAGGTCAAGCGCGTGCAGGGCATGGACATCACGATTGTGACCACCGCGCAAAACAATGCGGATGCCAAAGAGCTGCTGCAGCTCCTCGGCATGCCGTTCGCAACGTAAGCATTTGGAAAACGGAGGAATACCTTGGCTAAGATATCATGGATGGTAAAGGCTTCGCGCGAACCCAAGTTCGCGGTGCGGGGCTATAGCCGCTGCCGGCGTTGCGGCCGGGCGCGGGCCTATATTCGGAAGTTTCAATTGTGCCGCATTTGCTTCCGCGAACTGGCGTCCGAGGGCAAGATCCCCGGCGTCGTGAAAGCAAGCTGGTAGGACGGGAGGAGTAGAATGAGCTGTTCAGATCCCATTGCGGACATGCTGACGTGCATCCGCAACGCAAGCAGGGCCGGATTGCCGGCCACGGAAATGGGCCACTCCCGCCTGAAGGCGGAGGTCGCCCGGATCCTGAAGAAGGAAGGCTATATCGCCGATGTGGCCACCGCCGAGCGCGACGGCAAGAAGGTGCTGCGCGTGACGCTGAAGTATGATTACAACGAGAAGCCCATCATCCAGCAGTTGCGGCGGGTGAGCCGTCCGGGGCTGCGGCGCTATGTGGGCGCGGCGGAGATTCCGCGCGTGCGCGGCGGCATGGGCACGGCGGTGCTGAGCACCAGCCGCGGCGTGATGTCCGACCGCGAGGCGCGGGCCGCCCGCGTCGGTGGCGAAGTGCTCTGCCAGGTCTGGTAGGGGCGGAGGGAGAAACACTATGTCGAGAATCGGAAAACTACCGGTGGTCCTGCCTGCGGGCGTGACCGCCCAAGTGGCCGGCGACGCCGTGACCCTCAAAGGGCCCAAAGGCGAGCTGACCCAGAAATTCCCGGACTACATCAACGTGGTCCAGGAAGGCGACAAGCTCCTCGTCAGCCGGACGGACGATAGCAAGCAAAGCCGGGCCGGACACGGCACCATCCGCGCGCTGTTGGCGAACATGGCGGTCGGCGTCAAGGATGGCTATAGCCGCGAGCTGGAAATCCAGGGCGTGGGCTTCAAGGCCAGCATTGCCGGCAAGCAGTTGACTCTGAACGTGGGCTACTCCCACCCGGTGGAATACACGGTGCCGGAAGGCATCACCGTGACCGTGACCGACGGCACCCAGCTCAAGGTCAGCGGCGTTGACAAGCAATTGGTGGGACAAGTGAGCGCCCGCATCCGCTCCTTCCGGCCCCCCGAGCCCTACAAGGGCAAGGGTGTGCGCTACAAGGACGAACGCGTGCGCCGGAAAGCGGGCAAGACGGTGGCGTAACCATGAGAATGAAGACGTTGAAAGATTATCGCGTGCGCCGGCACCGGCGCCTGCGGCAAAAAGTGCAGGGCACCGCGGAGCGGCCGCGCATGAGCGTGTTTGTCTCCAATGTGCATATGTATGTGCAGTTCATCGACGACCTCGCCGGCAAGACGCTGGCGGCGGTTTCGACCCTGGCCGGACCGGTCAAGGGCCAGAAACTCAATGTGGCCACCGCCAAGCAGCTTGGCGCGCTGGCTGCGCAGGTCGCCAAGGAAAAGGGAATCGCCGAAGTCGTGTTCGACCGCGGTGGCTTTGCCTACCGCGGGCGCCTGCAGGCGCTGGCCGATGCCGCCCGCGAAGGCGGCCTGAAGTTCTAGAGCCGGTAATGTAAGGAAAATCGGTTATGATGAAACGAGAAGCGAAGAAGAACGAGGAATTTCAGCAGAAGAGCCCCGCCGAAGCGCTGGAGCGCGTGGTGGAGGTCAATCGCTGCGCCAAGGTGGTCAAGGGCGGGCGGCGCTTCAGCTTTTCCGCGTTGGTGGTGGTGGGCGACCGCAATGGCCAGGTTGGCTACGCGCTGGGCAAGGCCCGCGAAAATGCCGATGCCATCCGCAAAGCCACGGAAGCCGCCCGGCGCAACATGGTCAAGGTGACCATGCTGGACCGGACCATCCCGCATGAAGTGATCGGGCGCTATGGCGCGTCGCGCGTGATGCTGCGGCCCGCCACCAAGGGAACGGGCGTGATCGCCGGCGGTGGCGCGCGCGCGGTGCTGGATTTGGCCGGCATTCGCGATGTGCTGGCCAAGTCGCTGGGTTCGGGTTCCGCGCTCAACGTCGTCAAGGCCACAATGAACGGCCTGCAGCAACTGCGTTCCCGCGAGGAAACCGCGGCGCTGCGCCAGTAGGCACAGGAAAGGGTAGAGCACCATGAATTTGCATTCGTTGAAGAACACCCCCGGCGCGAAAAAGCGCCGGATGCGCGTGGGCCGGGGCGAGTCCTCCGGCAAAGGCCGGACGGCCGGCAAGGGCAACAAGGGCCAGATGAGCCGCACCGGGCACAAGCACAAGCCGCTGTTTGAAGGCGGCCAGATGCCGCTGATCCGGCGCGTGCCCAAGCGCGGCTTCACCAGCCCCAACCGCGTGGAATATGCCGCGCTCAACATCGGCGAGCTGGCCAAGTTGCTCCCCGGCGAAATCACGCCGGAAGCGCTCGTGGCCGCCGGGCGCGTCAGCCCCAAGAGCCGGATCAAGGTGCTGGGCGGTGGCGAAATCACCGCGGCCCGCCAGGTCAAGGCCCATGCGTTTAGCGCCACGGCCAAGGCCAAGATTGAGCAAGCCGGCGGCACCTGTGAAGTGATTGTCTAGCGCCCTGAACCCCACGAGGCTCCCCGATGCTTTCCGCTTTTTCCAACAGCCTGAAGATCCCCGAGCTGCGCCAGCGCATCTTCTTCACCCTCGCGCTCATCTTTGTGTGCCGCCTGTTGTCGGTGATTCCGGTGCCCGGCGTGGATACGGAGATGCTCCGCGGCATCATGGACCGGATGGCCTCGCAAAGCGGCAACATGGGCTTCATGGGGCTGCTGGACCTGTTCAGCGGCGGCGCGCTGACGCAAGCGGCGATTGGCGCGCTGGGCATCATGCCCAGCATCAGCGCTTCGATCATCCTGCAACTGTTGACGGCGGTGGTCCCCGCGCTGGAAAAATTGGCGCGCGAGGGCGATGCCGGCCGGCAGCAGATCATCCAATACGGCCGCTACCTGACCGTGGCGCTCTGCCTGGTGCAGGGCTACGCCATGGCCGCGGTGCTGCTGCGCCCCGAGGCGCTCGGCCTGCAAATCATGCCTGGTGAAACCATCGTGACCATGTCGCGCGTGCCCTTCCTGCTGCTGGCCATTTTGACCATGACCACCGGCACGATGACGCTGATGTGGCTGGGCGAGCAAATCACCGCCCGCGGCATCGGCAACGGCATTTCGCTGATCATCACGATCAGCATCGTCAGCCGCCTGCCGGGCGCGATCAGCCAGGCTGTGGCCATGTTCCGCACCGGTTCGGCCAACATCTTCATGCTGGTGGCCATGCTGGCGCTGGCGTTCCTGGTGATTGCCGGCGTGATCGCGGTGACCCAGGCCCAGCGCAAGATTCCGGTGCAATATGCCAAGCGCGTGGTTGGCCGCAAGACCTATGGCGGCCAAAGCACCTACATGCCCCTGCGCGTGAACTATTCGGGCGTCATGCCCATCATCTTTGCGCAGGCCATCCTGATGTTCCCGCAGCGGTTGCTGATGATGATCCCGGTTGACGCGGTGAAAAACTTTGCCGCCGTCCACCTGCGCTATGCCGGGCCGACCTACATCACCCTCTACGGGCTGATGATCCTGTTCTTCTCCTACTTCTGGGTGGCCACGCAGTTCCACCCGGTGCAAATCGCGGATGATCTCAAGAAGTACGGCGGCTATGTGCCCGGCATTCGCCCCGGCAAGCCCACTGCGGAATTTCTGGACCGGGTCATGACCCGCATCACGCTGGCCGGCGCAGTGTTCCTGACGATCATCGCTGTGCTGCCCATGATTCTGGGCAACTCGTTCCACATTCCGTGGATGGTGGCCCAATTCTTCGGCGGCACCAGCCTGCTGATCATCGTGGGCGTGATACTCGACACCATGCGCCAGGTGGAATCGCACCTGGTGACCCGCCACTATGACGGCTTCTTGCGCAAGGGACAGTTGCGCGGCCGCCGCTAACCGGCAACGATAGGAGACACCGCATGCAAGCCATTATTCTTCTTGGGGCGCCCGGCGCGGGCAAAGGAACCTTGGCGGAAGGCGTGCGCAACGCCACGGATTACATCCACGTCTCCACCGGCGACATGCTGCGCGCGGCCATCAAGGCCGGCAGCCAGACCGGGCTGGAAGCCAAGGCGTTCATGGACAAGGGCGAACTGGTGCCCGATAGCGTCATCATGCGCATTGTCAGCGAGCGGCTGGCCCAGGGGCAGCCGACGGATAAATACATGTTCGACGGCTTCCCGCGCACGCTGGAGCAGGCCCGCCAACTGGACGAGGTGCTGGCCAAGTTGGGCTCCGCCGTGAATCAGGTGTTTCTGTTGGAAGTGCCCACGCCGGTCATCGTCAGCCGCTTGAGCGGCCGACGGATTTGCAAGACCTGCGGCGCGGTCTATCACGTCACCAATATCCCCCCGAAAAAAGAGGGCATCTGTGACCAGTGCGGCGGCCCCCTGTATCAACGGCCCGATGACGAAGAGGCCACCGTGCTGAACCGCCTGGATGTGTACCAGCGCCAAACCGCCAGCTTGATTGATTATTACGACCAGAAGGGCATCTTGATCCGCATCAACGCCGGGACCAATCCGCAGGCGGCGACCGCGGAATTATTGGCCAAACTGGCTTGACGCCGGCAGCATGATTCCCATCAAGACGCGAGCGGAACTGGCGAGCATGCGCGTGGCGTGCCGACTCTCCGCGCAAGTCTTGGCGGAGATGGCGGCCCAAGTCGTTCCCGGCATCACCACGGGCGAGCTCGATGAGTTCGCCGCGCGGCGGATGCGGGAGCTGGGCGTCAAAAGTGCGTTCTTTGGATATGGAGGATTTCCGGGGCACACGTGCATCTCGCTCAATGACGAGGTGGTGCACGGGATCCCGGGCCGGCGGGTGATCAACGCCGGCGATTTGGTCAGCGTGGACCTCGGCATTGTGGCCGAAGGTTTCATCGGCGACAACGCCATCACGGTGCGCGTTGGCGCGGTGGATGAAGAATCCGACCGGCTCTGCCGCGTGGGCGAGGCCGCCTTGGCTGCGGGCATTGCCGCCGCGCAGGCGGGCAACCGCGTGGGCGATATCGGCCACGCCGTGCAGGCGGTGACCGAAGCCGCCGGCTTCAGCGTGGTGCGCGATTTTTGCGGGCACGGCGTTGGCCGCAAACTGCACGAGGATCCGCAGATTCCCAACTACGGTGAACCGGGGCGTGGCCCCCGCCTGCAGCCGGGCATGACGCTGGCCATCGAGCCGATGATCAACTCGGGCACGTGGCAGGTCGAGGTGCTGCCCAACCGCTGGACGGTGCGCACCCGGGACCGCCGCCGCTCGGCCCACTATGAGCACACCGTGCTGGTGGTGGAGCAGGGGCCCGCGGAAATCCTCACATGCGTGGCCGCGAAATAATTGAGCTGGACGCGGAGATCGTGGCTGTGGTAAACCATCGCGTTTTCCGTGCCAGATTAGGGAACGGACATGAATGTATGGCGTTCGTTCCGCGGGAGCATGCGCCCGCGACCGGTGGGCTATGCCCGGCGGTCGGCGCGCGGCTGCGTGTACGGATGTCGCCGTTCGACATGTCGCGCGGCGAAATTGTGGAGATTGTGGAAAGCTGAGGTTGGAAGATGAAAGTCAGAACATCGGTAAAGCGGATTTGCGAGCGCTGCAAGATTGTGCGTCGCAAGGGCGTGGTGCGGGTCATTTGCACCGATTTGCGCCATAAGCAGCGCCAAGGATAAGGTCAGGAGAAATACGAACATGCCCAGAGTGATTGGTGTAGATATTCCCGGGAAAAAGCGCGTGGAGTACGCGCTGCAATACATTTATGGCGTCGGTCCCACCCGCGCCAAGGAACTGGTGGCGCGCCTCAAGATTGATCCGGCCAAGAAGGCTGACGACTTGACGGGCGAAGAAATCGCCACGCTCTCCAAGATGCTGCAGGAAGAATATGTGGTGGAAGGCGATCTGCGCCGCGGCGTGGCCGGCAACATCCGCCGGTTGATTGCTGTCAACTGCTACCGGGGCATCCGCCACCGCAAGGGCCTGCCCGTGCGCGGCCAGCGCACCAGCACCAATGCCCGCACCCGCAAGGGGCCACGCAAGACCGTCGGCGCCGTCCGCGGCAAGGAAGCCCGCTCGGCAGCCAAGTCTGCCCCCGCCGCCAAATAAGGATTGAACCATGGCTGAAGAAATCAAAGATGAAGTGAAGTCCGCCCCGGCTCCTGCCGCCGCCGAAGCTGCGCCAGCCGCCGAAACCCCCGCCGCCGAAGGCGAAGTCAAGCGCCGCCGCGTCAAGGGCGCCAAGAACGTTCCCGTGGGCGTGGTGCATATCCTCGCTTCGTTCAACAACACCACCGTCAGCATCACCGATCCGCGCGGCAACGTCATTTCGTGGAGCAGCGGCGGACGTTGCGGCTTCAAGGGCTCGCGCAAGAGCACGGCCTACGCCGGCACCGTGGTCGCCCAGGAAGCCTGCAAGGTGGCCGTTGGCTTCGGCATGCACGAAGTGGAAGTGCGCGTGCAGGGGCCCGGCTCCGGCCGCGAATCCGCCATCCGCGCCGTGCAGGCCGCCGGCCTGACGATCACAGGCATCAAGGATATCACGCCGGTGCCGCACAACGGCTGCCGCGCCCGCAAGCGCCGCCGCGTCTAAACAAGAGTAAGAGGAAGGACAGAGTTCATGGGCAGATATATTGGACCCGCCTGCAAGCGTTGCCGCCGGCTGGGCGTAAAACTATTTTTGAAGGGCGACCGTTGCTACATGGCCAAGTGCCCGATTGAGCAGGGGCACTCCATCCCCGGGATGCACGGCGGCCGCCGCCCGCGCCTGAAGGATTACGGCTTGCAGTTGCAGGAAAAGCAGCGGCTGCGCAACATGTACGGCATGCAGGAAGGGCAGTTCCGGTTGTTCTTCCAGCGCGCGCTGCGCTCCCGCGGCGTCACCGGCGAAGTCCTCCTGCAGGCGCTCGAAATGCGTCTGGACAACCTCGTCTACCGCATTGGTTTCGCGCCCTCGCGCCGTTCTGCGCGCCAATTCGTGCGCCATGGCCACATCCGCGTCAACGGCCAGAAGGTCAACATCCCGTCCTACAAGTGCAAGCCCGGCGACGTCATCCAGGCCCGCGAGGCCAAGCGCAGCCGCGACTACGCCAAGGCCCACCTCGACGCAGCAGAAAGCCGCGGCTGGCCGGTCTGGCTCAACGTGGATAAGGCCGAACACAAGGCCGAAATCCTGCACGTGCCGAGCCGCGAGGAAATCGCGCCGATCGTCAACGAGCAGTTGATCGTCGAATTGTATTCCAAGTAAACAGTAACAACCCAAACCGCCATATGTTCCGGTTAATGCCCGGGACTGGAAGGAGAACTACATGACTACGCGTCTCAACCGTTTCGAGATGCCCAAGTTCGTCGTCAAGGACGAAGCCACGGCCACCTCGACCTATGCCCAATTCATCGCCGAGCCGTTTGAGGCCGGCTATGGCCGCACGCTCGGCAACTCCCTGCGTCGCGTGCTGTTGTCGTCGCTCGAAGGCGCCGCGATCACCTCCGTGCGCATCCAGGGTGCCGAGCACGAATTCTGCCACCTGAAGGGCTGCGTGGAAGATGTCACCGACATCATCCTCAACCTCAAGAAGGTGCTCTTCAAGCTCTACACCCGCCAGCCGCGCACGTTCCGCATCAAGGTCAAAGGCGCGGGCGATGTCACCGCGCGCGACATCCAGTGCGACAACACCGCCGAGGTGCTCAATCCCGACCAGCACATCTGCACCCTCGATGGTGACGGCGTGTTTGACGCCGAAGTCGAAGTCAAAATCGGCCGCGGCTATTGCCCCGCCGACTGGAACAAACAGCCCGATCAGGAAATCGGCCTGATTCCGATTGACTCGCTGTTCTCCCCCGTGCGCCGCGTCAAGTACACCGTGGATGACACCCGCGTGGGTCGCCGCACCGATTACGACAAGCTCACCCTGGAAATCTGGACCGACGGCCGCATCAGCCCCGATGAGGCGCTGACCCTTTCCGCCGCGATCTTGCGCCACCACCTCGACGTGTTCGTGAACTTCGACAAGGATATCGCCGAGTTCCAGGAAAGCGAAAAGGCGGTGGACCCCGCCCGCGAAGAGCTGGCCCGCAAGCTGGCCATCAGCGTTAACGAAATCGAACTGAGCGTCCGCGCGGCCAACTGCCTCAACAACGCCAACATCACCACCGTCGGCGAGCTGGCGCAGAAGACCGAGAACGAAATGCTCAAGTACCGCAACTTCGGCAAGAAGTCGCTGAACGAAATCAAACAGAAGCTGGCCGAACTGGGTCTGTCCTTGGGCATGACCTTCGATGCCGAGCTGCTGAACATGACCCAGCCCGCCGAGGAATAAGAGAGACAGGAGACTCGCCATGCGTCATCGCAAGAACACCGTAAAACTTGGCCGGACCACGGCGCAGCGCTCGGCGCTGATGGCCAGCCTGGTCTGCAATCTGATCCTCGCCAAGCGCATCAAGACCACCCTGCCCAAGGCCCGCGCTGCCAAGCGTCTGGCCGACAAGATGGTCACGCTGGGCAAGAAGGGCACGCTGGCGGCTCGCCGGCAGGCGATCGCCACCCTGCGCCTCGAAAAAGCCGTCCAGGAACTGTTCAGCGCCGTTGCGCCGGCCATGGCTGAGCGCAAGGGCGGCTATACCCGCGTCATCAAGCTCGGCAAGCGCATGAGCGACAGCAGCGAAATGTGCCTGCTGGAGTGGGTGGACTTTGTGCCGCCGGAAGCCAAGGCCAAGGGCAAAAAGGATGCCAAGGAGCCCAAGAAGGACGACAAGAAGGAAGCCAAAAAGGATTCCAAGAAAACGTCCAAGAAGGACGACAAAAAGTAAGCCGCCCAACCAGCGGTTTTCCCCTGACGGCATCCGGCAACGGATGCCGTTTGGTTTGTAGGGCTGGAATGGTCGCAGACCTTCCAGCCTTTTCCGGCGGGAAGGTTTCGTTCCTCAACCATTCCCGCCCTACAAAAGCAGCCGGGTTTGGTTTGTGTCCGGGTTTGATTTGTAGAGCTGGAACGGTCGCAGATCTTCCAGCCGCTTTCTCGGCGGGAAGGTTTCGTTCCTCAACCATTCCCGCCCTACAAAAGCAGCCGGGTTTGGTTTGTGTTCGGGTTTGGTTTGTAGGGCTAGAACGGTTGCAGATCTTCCAGCCGCTTTCTCGGCGGGAAAGTTTCGTTCCTCAACCGTTCCCGCCCTACCGCGATTCAAATCCGGTCGGGCGTCTCGATGCCCAGCAAGCCCAAGCCGTGACGCAGCACCTTGGCGGTCAGTGCGCAGAGCCGCACGCGGCTTTCGCGCAGGCCAGCCTCCGCTTTGAGGAACGGCACGTTCTGGTAGAACGAGGAATACGCCTGCGACAAATCGTAGAGTGCATCCGCCAGCAGCGACGGTTTTTCCTGCGCGGCAGCGGCGCACACCGCACCGGAATATCGCGCCAGCCGCAGCGCCAGCCGACGGGCGTGGGGCGAGTCCAACACCAGCGGTGCGGCACACCAGTCGTGGCCCGGAAAGCGCTCCGCGTGCTTGTCCAGCACCGAGGCGATGCGCGCGTAGGCATATTGCAAATAAGGCGCGGAATTGCCGTCCATGGCCAGCGCTTTTTCCCACGTGAAGCTGACGGCGGACTGCGGGTTTTGCGAGAGGTCCGCATATTTCACCGCGCCGATGCCCACCGCGCGCGCCACGGCCTGCTGTTGGGCTTCGGGCATGTCGGGCGAGGCCTGTCGCACCAGTTCCAGCGCACGCTTTTCGGCTTCGTCCAGCAGCAGGTCCAGCTTGATGGCAGTGCCTTTGCGGGTGGAGAGCAGACCCTCCGGCAATCGCATCAGCCCGAACCAGATATGCCGCAGCGGCGTGGTCACGCCCGCCTTGCGGGCGATGGCAAAAAACTGCCGGAAGTGCAACTGCTGGCGTTCATCCGTCACATACAAAATGGCGGCGGGCTGGAATTCCTGCTCGCGGGAGAACACGGTGGCGAGGTCCGTCGTGGCGTAGTTGTAGCCGCCGTCGGATTTGCGCACGATGCACGGCGGCAATTTTTCGTCGTCCAGAAATGCCACCAGCGCGCCTTCGCTCTCGCGCACGAGACCAAGGTCTTGCAGCTTTTGCACCACACCGGGGAGGGCATCGTTGTAATAGGATTCGCCGCGGATCAACTCAAACGACACGCCCAGCCGCGCGTAAATCCGGTTGAATTCCTCCAGCGACAAATCAATGAAGGTTTGCCACAGCGCGCGGTTTTCCGGGTCGCCCGCTTGTAGCTTGACCAATTCCGCGCGCGCTTGGTCTTGCCACGCGGGGTTCTCTTCGCAACGCTGGTGCGAGAGCACATACACCCGTTGCAGCTCATCCACCGGCGAGGCCGCCAGTGCTGCTTTGTCCAAAAAGTGGCGGTAGCCCATGATCAGAATGCCGAACTGCGTACCCCAGTCGCCCAAATGGTTGTCGCCGAGCACCTCGTAGCCAAGCGCGCGGTAGATGCGTTTGAGTGCATCGCCAATGACCGTGGAGCGGATGTGCGCAATGTGCATCGGCTTGGCGACGTTGGGGGCGGAATAGTCCAGAATGAGCCGCCGGCCGGCGCCGGATTGCGGCAGGCCCACGTGCGGATCATCCTGCATGGCGGCCACGTGCCGCGCCAGTGCGTCATCCGCCAGCGTCATGTTGATGAAGCCGGGGCCGGCGATCTCCACCTTGGCCAGCAGGTCGCCGGTCGGTAGGTGGCGGACCACCTGTTCGGCTACTTGGCGCGGCGGTTGGCGCAGCACCTTGGCGGCGGCCATTGCGCCGTTGGATTGGTAATCGCCAAAAGCTTCATCACCGGCGGGGGTGGCGGCCAGCGGCAGACCGGCGAGGTCCGCGCCGGGGAATGCCGCGGCAAACGCCGCGCGGACTTGTTCGGAAAGGAGGTCTTGGATGGTTTGCATATCAGCCTGCGGGGTTGTCAAAAAAGAGTTCGCCAAATTCACTGGGCCGGTCGGGGTGGGTGGGACGCACGTGCACGTGGCCGAAGCCGGCGGCGGTCAGACGCGTGCGCACGGTATGCAGGGCCAGGTCAACGTTGTTGCACTCGCTGCTCAAGTGCGCCAGGAACACCTGCTGCAAGGTGTCACCGGCCACGTCCACCAGCAGCTCGGCGGCGGTTTCGTTGGAGAGATGCCCCTGCCGGCTCAAAATGCGCCGCTTGAGTTCCCACGGGCGGAACGAGTTTTTCACCATCACTTCATCGTGGTTGGCCTCCAGCACCAGCAGGTGGCAGCCGCGCAGATGGTGGCGGGCGAGCTGCGTGGCCATGCCGAGATCGGTGGCGATGCCCAGCCGGCTGCGGCCGTGGGTCAGCACAAAGCCCACGGGGTCGTAGGCATCGTGCGGCAGTGAGAACGGCAGCAGCTCAATATCGCCGATTTGGAAGCGCGAGCCGGCGGTGAACAGCCGCCACGGCAATTGCTGTTTGGGATCCACGGCGCGGGCGGTGTCCCCGTTGGCGTAGAGTTCCCAGCCGTGCAGTTTGTGCAGGCGGGGCACGCCAGCCACGTGGTCGCTGTGATCGTGCGTGATGCAAATGGCTTGAATCCGCGCCGGCTCGCGCCCGATGGCGGTGAGGCGGCGCAGGGTTTCGCGTGCGGAGAGGCCGGCATCAATCAGCACCGCGGTGGTGGGGCTTTCCACATAGATGCAGTTGCCGCTGCTGCCCGACGCCAGCACGCACACCCGCAGATGACCCGTGGCCGCCATGATGGTGGGGGCGGCCTCCATTACGCCGGCGGGGCGTCCGGGGCGGGGGCGGGGGGGGCGTCCGCGCCGGCGGGTTCCACGGCAGTTTTGCGGCGCTTCAGGAATTCGCGGGCCAGTTGCCGATAGGCCGCCGCGCCCGTGCAGTTGGGGTCATAGGCAATGATGGGCAGCCCGTGCGACGGCGCTTCCGCCAGCCGCACCGAGCGCGGGATGAGCGAGTCGTAAATTTTGTCCGGGAAGTGGGTGCGGATTTCGCCAACCACCTGCTGCGAGAGGTTGGTGCGCATGTCATACATCGTCATCACGATGCCCTCGACGGCCAACCGTGGCGCCGCGCCGCTATCGTGCAGCTTGTGGACCAAGTTCAAAATCACGCTGATGCCTTCCAGCGCGTAATATTCGCACTGCATGGGGATGAGCAGTCCATCCGCCGCGTGCAGCGCGTTCATCGTCAGGATGCCCAGTGAGGGCGGGCAATCCACAAAAATAAAGTCGTAGTGATTCTGCGCGGCCAGGGGGGCCAGCGCCATGGCCAGCCGCAGCAGGTGGTGCTCCGCGCGGGCCACTTCGATTTCCGCGCCGGCCAAATCCACCTCGGACGCCACCACATCCAGCCGGGAATCGGCGGACGGCTGAATGATCTCCTGCAGCGGGCGGTCGCCCAGCAGGCTGTCGTAGATGCTCGCGCCCTCGGTTTTGGCCAGGCCGAGGCCGCTGGTGGCGTTGGCTTGCGGGTCCAAATCCACCAGCAGGATTTTCTTGCGCCGTTCCGCGAGGCAGGCGGCCAGATTGACGGCCGTCGTGGTCTTGCCTACGCCGCCTTTTTGGTTGGCAACGGCAATAATGGGTGTGGGCATGTGCGCGGTCCTTCCTTGAAAATGATCGGGCTCATTATAGCCACCTGCGCCGTCGCGCAAACACTTTTCGCGCCGGGGGCGGGGGTACGGCGGGGGCGGGCGTTCAGCCCAGCGCTTGGGCGATCAATTCGCGGGCGTGGGCGAGGGCCGCGGGCAGCTTCGCCGCGTCCTTGCCGCCGGCCTGCGCCTTGTCCGGCTTGCCGCCGCCGCCGCCGCCGGTCAGCTTGGCGATGGCGCCCACCAGCTTGCCCGCGTGGACACCCTTGGCCTGCGCCGCGGGGCCCGCGTTGAGGATGAACGTCACCTTGTCCTCGGCGGTGGCTGCCAGCAGGATCACGCTCTCCGGCGTTTGCTTGCGCAGGCTTTCCACCAGCGCGCGCAGCGGCTCAGCTTCCAGTTCGCCGACACTTTCAATCAGCACCGGAATGCCGCCGATGGGCGCAAACTTGGCGGCCAGCGCCGCGCCTTTTTCCAGCGCGTTTTTCTGCGCGAGGGCCTTCAATTCTTTTTCCAACTGGTGGGCGTGCTGCTGCAGGGCTTCGAGACGCGGCGGCAGATCGGCGGGGGCCACGGAGAGGCGGTGTGCCAAATCGGACAGGATGCCGTGCTCGTGCGCGGTATGGTCGCAGGCGGGCAGGCCGGCCTGCGCCTCGATGCGCCGGATGCCGGCGGCAATGGAGGTCTCCGCCAGAATACGGAAGGGGCCAATGTCGCCGCTGCGTTCGACGTGGGTGCCGCCGCACAGCTCGCGCGAGATGCCTTCGGTTTCCACCACGCGCACGATGTCGCCATATTTTTCATCGAACACGGCAATGATTCCGGAGCCGGGCACATCCTTCAGCGGGATTTCGTAGGTTTTGACTGCGCGGTTGGCGATGACGAACTCCGTGACCTGCCGCTCGATGGCTGCCAACTGCGCCGGGGTCAGCGCCTCGAAAGAGGTGAAGTCGAAGCGCAGCCGCTCGGCATCCACATAGGAGCCGGCCTGCTTGAGCGAATCGTTGGCGAGCACCTTGCGCAGCGCGGCGTTGAGCAGGTGGGTGGCGGTGTGGTTGCGGCGGATGGCCGCGCGACGTTCCTCATCCACCGTGGCCACCACGGCTGCGCCCTTGGCGAGGGTGCCGGCCACCAGCTTGCCGCGGTGCAGGATGATGCCCTGCGCGGGCTTTTGGGTGTCGGTGACTTCAAACCGCGCGCCCTGGCAGGTGGTGATCACGCCCGTGTCGCCGACTTGGCCGCCGGCCTCGGCATAGAACGGGGTTTGCGCCAGCAGCAGGTCGGCGGTTTGGCCGGTGGCCAGCGTATCCACAATCTGCCCGTCGGCCAGCAGCGCCACCAGCGAGGTGCCGGTGGTCAGCGAAGTATAACCGGTAAAGGTGGTTTGCAGCCCTTGCTCCACGAAGTGGGCAATCAGGTCGTTGTCGGCGGCGGCGTTGTCCTTGCGCGCAGCGCGGGCGCGGGCGCGCTGCTCGGCCATGAAGCGTTCGAAGGCGGGCGCATCAATTTGGAAGCCCTTTTCCTGCGCCATCAACACGGTGAGGTCGAGCGGGAAGCCGTAGGTGTCGTAGAGCTTGAACGCCTCGGAGCCGGGGAACAGCTTGTTGCCAGCGGAGCCGAGTTTTTCGATTACCTCGTTGAAGTGCGCAATGCCGCGGTCCAGCGTGGCGGCAAAGGATTCCTCCTCGGCGCGCAGCGCGCGGACGATCTCGTTGCGGCGCGCGGTCAGCTCGGGGAAGAAGCCGCCCATTTGTTTTTCCAGCACGGGGAACAGCTCGCACAGGAACGGCTTGGTGAGGCCGAGGTTGCGGCCGTAGCGCGCGGCGCGGCGCAGCAGCCGGCGCAGCACGTAGCCGCGGCCCTCGTTGCCGGGCATGACGCCATCGGCGATGGCAAAGGACAGCGCGCGCAGGTGGTCGGCAATCACGCGCATGGCCACGGCGTTTTCGCCTTCGGTGTAGGCCTTGCCGGAAAGCGCGGCCACGGCCTCGATCAGCGGCATGAACACATCCGTGTCGTAGTTGGAGGTCTTGCCCTGGATGACCGCCACCACGCGCTCGAAACCCATGCCGGTATCCACGCACTTGGCCGGCAGCTCGTCGAGCGAGCCGTCGGACTTGCGGTTGTACTGCATGAAAACGTTGTTCCAGATTTCGATCACCAGCGGCGAGCCGGCGTTGATCATGTCCGGCGTGCAGCCGTCGGGGGTCAGGTCAAAATGGATTTCCGAGCAGGGGCCGCAGGGGCCGGTCTCGCCCATTTCCCAGAAGTTGTCCTTTTCGCCGAAGCGCAGGATGTGGCTGGGATCAATATCGGTGCAGGTGCGCCAGATGTCGGCGGCTTCGTCATCGGTGGTGAACACCGTGGCCCAGAGCCGGTTTTTGGGCAGCTTCCAGACGACAGTCAGCAGTTCCCACGCCCACGTGATGGCCTCGCGCTTGTAGTAGTCGCCAAACGACCAGTTGCCGAGCATTTCGAAAAAGGTGTGGTGATAGGTGTCGCGGCCCACTTCCTCCAAGTCGTTGTGCTTGCCGGACACGCGGATGCACTTTTGCGTGTTGGCCACCCGCTTCCACGACGACTTGCGCGCGCCGAGGAAAATCTCCTTGAACTGGTTCATGCCCGCGTTGGCAAACAGCAGCGTGGGGTCCGTCGGCAGCACCACGGGCGACGACGGCACAATCTCGTGGTCCTTCGACGCAAAAAAGTCGAGGAACGATTGGCGAATCTGGGCGGCTGTCATCATGGCAAAGGCTCCTGGCTCATCTCCGTTTTCCACACTGTGGAAAAAAGTTCAACCCGCGCGGGCGGGATTTTCCACGCCGTGGAAAAATTACGCTCTTTTTTTCCACACTGTGGAAAAAAGTTTTCCACACCATGGAAAATCCACGCGGATTTTTCCACGCCATGGAAAAACTTTGCGCGATTTTTCCACGCAATGGAAAAACTTTGGCGTTATTTTTCCACACCGTGGAAAAAGTGGGGCCGATTTTTCCACACTGTGGAAAAAAGGGAAGCCCCAATTTCGGCCACGCGTGGTGGGGCAGGCCGCGCGCGCCACCCGCCTGTCCAAAAAGTGAAAATAGTTGGGAAAAAGGGTTGCGTTGCGCGGGAAGGAGTTAGCAAGATGGCGTCCGGTTGAGCGGGGTGTGCGCCGGGTTGGCGCCAAGCCCCGGTTTGGCCAAGGAGGTTCACATGGTCTTGGGCATTGAGGATCCCGGAGTTTGGCTGGCGTATGTGCTGAGTTTGGCCTGCGCCGCGTTGTGCGTGGGCTATGGCATCATCCATTGGAACAAGGGCCTCGAGCAGCCGGCCAAGCCGGATGACGACGACGACGAGCCCACCGGCGTGGATTTGTAAGGGAGGAGCGCGGCCATGGATTTGCTGACCGTTGTCCTGGTGATTTTGTATCTGATGCTGACGGGCTATCTGGGCTATCTGGGCTATATCCAGACCAAGAATGCCACGGATTATTTGGTGGCGGGGCGTAGCGCGCACCCGGCGGTGATGGCGCTGTCGTACGGGGCCACGTTCATCAGCACGTCGGCCATTGTGGGGTTCGGCGGCGTGGCGGCCAACTTCGGCATGGGGCTGCTGTGGCTGACGGTGCTGAATATCGGCGTGGGTATTTTCGTGGCGTTTGTGTTTCTGGGCAACCCGACGCGCCGCATGGGCCACCACGTGGATGCGCACACGTTCCCCGAGCTGATTGCCAAGCGCTACGACAGCCGCTTTTTGCAGGTGGCGTGCGCGCTGATTATCTTCTGCTTCATGCCGCTCTACGCCATGGCCGTGATGGTCGGCGGCGCAGAATTCATCGGCCCCATCTTCCACATCAGCTACGATAGCGCGCTCTATATTTTTGCGCTGATTGTGGCGGCCTATGTGATTGCCGGCGGCCTCAAGGGCGTCATGATGACCGATGCCCTCCAAGGCGGCATCATGCTGGTGGGGATGATCATCCTGCTGGTGGCCACCTATGGCCGGCTGGGCGGCGTGACCCCGGCGCACCAGGCGCTGGGCGCCATGCACGACCAGGTGCCGCCATTCCTGAAGGCGATCGGCCACCAGGGCTGGACGGCCATGCCCAAGTTCGGCTTCGCCGCGCCGCAAACTCCCATGCCCGGCGCGGTGGAATATCACCTGTGGTGGATTCTGGTGAGCACCATCGTGATGGGCGTGGGCATCGGGGTGCTGGCCCAGCCGCAATTGATCGTGCGGTTCATGACGGTCAAATCCAAGCAGGCATTGAACCGTGCGGTGGTGGCTGGCGGCGTGTTTATTTTGTTCATGACCGGCGTGGCGTTCACTGTGGGCGCGCTCTCCAACGTTTATTTCGCGCAGCAGGAGGCTATCCGCTGCCGGATCGTGGAGGAGGCGGCATGGCTGGACCCCGGCGCGGATGGCAAGGGCAAGCTGGTTGTCCTGCCGGCCACCGCCGATGAGGAAACCCTCGCGCGGGCCAAGCGGTTCGTCAGCTTCCGCCTGCCGGATGAAAGCGACGAAGCACCGCTCAACTACGTGCTGTGGACGCCCCAGATGGAAATCGAGCGCGGCGCGGATGGCGCGCTGGATGTGGTGCGCCCGCACTTGGTGGCGGCGCTGCGCTCGGCGGGGCCTGGCACCACGCTGCAAGGGAATGCCGATGCCATCATCCCGGCGTACGTGCGCCACGCCATGCCGCGCTGGTTCGGCATTCTGTTTCTGCTGACGCTGCTTTCGGCGGCCATGAGCACCATGTCCAGCCAGTTCCACACCATGGGCACGGCGCTGGGGCGCGATGTCTTCGCCAAGTATTCGCAAAAGCGCGGCAGTCAATCCATTTGGGTCACGCAACTGGGCGTGGTGGCCGGCATTGTGGTGGCGCTGGTGATGGGCAAATATGTGCGCGGCAACATCATTGCGCTGGCCACTTCGATTTTCTTCGGCCTGTGTGCGTCATCGTTCCTGCCGATGCTGGTGTTCGGACTGTTCTGGCGGCGCATGACCAAGCCGGCGGCGGTGGCCTCGTTGTTGGTGGGATTTCTGACCAGCGGTTTCTGGCTGTTGTTTGTTAACGGCAAAACTGCGGCGGGACTAGGGCTGTGCAAGGCGTGGTTCGGCAAGGATCACCTCGTGCCGACGCACTGGAGCCTCACGTGGACCGTGGTGGACCCGCTGGTGGTGGCGTTGCCGCTATCTGTGCTGACCGCGGTGGTGGTGGCGTTGGTGACCAAGCCCATGGACCCGGCCTACGTGCGCTACGTGTTTGGCGGGCCGCGGCCGGGCGAAGACGATTGAGTCGCGCGCGGCGCCTGCCCGCTCAGGGCAGGTGCGGGAACAGGCGGTAAAAGCGGTTGGTGGCGGGGGGCGGATTGGTGTCCGCCCATTCGCTGGCGCCTTGCAGCAGTTGCTGCGTGACCCACGGGCCGTTGAAAAGATCATCGGCATAATGGATTTGGTAGGCGCGCGCGGGGGAGGCGGGCCAGGTCAGCACCGGCGGGTCTTGCAGCACGTCGAGAAACTCCAGCCACGGGAAAGAATCGGCATCGGTGGGGTCGGTATCCGCCAGATATTCCTGCCACGCGGGCACGCCGTCGTTGTCGGTATCGGCCAGTGCGGCATTCTCGAAATCGTTGGTCCAGCCGTGCTGCGCCAGCCACCAGTGGGGCGTGCCCTGCGAAGTGACGCCGTTGGCCACAAAAATGGTGAGCGTCTGGCGCGACTGCGCGGCCACGGCGGAGCCGTCGCGCGCGATGATGTCCAGCGTGTGGTGGCCGTCGGCCAGCGCGGTGGTGTCCAGCGCATATTCTGCGGCCAGTGTGCCGTTGGTCGGCCGCACGTGGAACAAAATGGACGCCCGCGCCCGCGTGTCCCGCGCGTTGTCGTCGAGGAATGTGGTCATGTCAGAGTTGGTGGCGAGGCCGGTGGTGTTACTGACGGCAGTGACGCGGTAATCCACCACGATCCCGTAGCCGTCCGGCCCCGGCGTGCGGGCGGTGAGGTAGCCGTAGTTGACGGGGTATTGTGAGTTGTGGGCGTAGGACACGCCGTTGGTGGCTTGCAGTGTGGAGTTGGTGTTGATGGCCTGCCGCAAGCGCTCCAGAATGTTGGTGACCGCCTCGCCTTGCGTGGCCACCAGCGTGTTGGTGATCGCCACGCCGTTGGTCAGCGTGATGATGCAGGTGAGCTTGTCGTTGGCGTTGGCGCCGCTGCCAGTGCGCGTGGCCAGCCAGACCATTTTGCGGGCGTGATAAGGGGAGGGGGCGATGTTGGTGGCCGCGAGGCCCACGCCAAGCGTGAGCGAGTCGGCCGTGCCTTGCGCCACGGTGGCGCTCACCGCGGCGTTGTCGCCGGCGTGATCAAATTGGCGGTGAATCAATTCCAGCCGGTCGCCAAAAGCGGTGGCATAGACCGTTTGGGTGGCGTCGTTGTTGACGGCATCGGCGAGCGCGTTGACGACATCAAATAGCGTGTCATTGGCGGCCACCGTAACGCTGTTGGTGCGCCCGGCAACCGCCACCGCCAGTTGGTTGCCGGGGGTGGGGGCCAGCGTGACCAAGTTGGTGCGCAGCCGGTTGTCCACAAACAGATCAAAGCCGGCCGCCGGCACGCCCCGCGCGTGCGCGGTGGCCGAAATCGCCACCGTCACGGTGCCGGTCACGATTTGGTTGTTCGTGGGCTGGCTGACGGTGATGACTGGCGGCGCGGCATACGGCGCAGCCAGCGGATCGCCCGCGAACAGCCCTTGGTAGGGCGCGAAGACCGCCATGGCGTAGGCTTCGCCAATGGTGAACCCGCGGGCATACAGGAAGCCCAGGAAGGGGTCGGGATATTTTTCGATGTAGGAACACGGTTCGGCCACGGTGCCGTAGGAAGCCGTGGCGCCAATGCCGAACCAGTCCAACACGGTGTTTTGATTGTGATTGGTATCCAGCAACCGCCCGCCATAGGAGGTCATGTGGTCGGCGTAAGCGCCAGCCAGCCAAGTGTTGTTGGTGGATTTGGCGCCGGCGGTCAGATAAGCGCAGCCGTCATGATAGCCCATCACGTTGGTTTTGTTGTTCAGCGTGGCCCAAGGCGCGGCGATGAAACATTCCGCCGGCAAACCCGGCAGCGCAGTAAAGGAAAACTGCGCATCGCCAAACAGTTGTTCCCGCCAACCTCGCGGGCCGTCGCCGAGATTGTAGAGATAGATGGTGCCGGCGGGGAAGGTGGACTGTGCGGCGACGCCGCGATCCGCCACCAGCTTGGCATTGGCGAGGTTGGTGCCCAGCAGGTGGAACGCCACAAAGCCGTTGGTGTTGTTCCAGCCGGCGACGGAACGGAATGCGCGTTCGGCACGGTAGTAATTGTTGGTGGTGTAGAGCGGCAGGTTACAGGCACCAACTTCCCAGACGCTTGGCGCGTTTTGGAAGCCATAAAACAGGGAAGCGGTGACACCTTCCACGTCGCGCACCCGTGTGGGCAGGTCGCCGCACAACACAACGTAATCAATTTGGCCCGTCAGGTTTTCCGCGGCGATGTGCGCCAGGATTGGATCGCGCAGCAACGTGAAAAAATTGGTGGGGGTCAACGTCGCGGTGTTTGTGGCGATGCCCACCGAACAAATCTGGTGCGTGGGGATGCCGTGCTGGCTGGCGTAATATTCGCCCAGCTCCACCGACTCCGCGGAATTGGTGTTCACCACCACCAGCGTGTTGAAGGCCCCGCCGCCTGCGTGAACGGTCAGCGTAGCCCCGCCCGCCCACAGGCCGGCCATCAGGCATAAACGGCAAAAAATGGCGCGCTGAAAACGCATGGTGAATACCATTGGAAACCATACCGCCGCGCCCCCCAAAGTCAAACCCCCGTAACCTCCCCGCCGGAAGAGGCTGGAAGGTCGGCGACCATTCCCGCCCAACACTCCAACCAAAATCGTTCGGCTAAACGGGGGGGGGATGCTCTAGCCCGCGGCCTTGGACTCGTTCCACTCGTCGTCGGCGTCGTCGCCTTTTTTCATCTGGACGTTCTGGCCGAGGGTGAGCAGCTTGCGCAGGCCCCAGAAGATCAGCCCGGGAATAACCAGGCCCACCATCATCAGATGGATAAAGCTGAAGTGATAGGTGGGCTTGGGAACTCCGCGATACAGGTTCCAGAAGATGAACAGGCAACTGATCCACACGGCGAGGAAGTTGGGCAGGCCATCGCCGGAGTGCATCCAGTGCAGGCCGGGGGTGCGGTTCTTCGTGAGGGGATAAAAGATGTTGGAGCCCATGTGGCCGAGCTGGTCTTCCACCACGTGCACGCCGTAGCAAGCGGCTATGGTCACAAACACCTGCCAAGCCATGGTCCAGCCGGAGGCCCACCACGCCACGGCCCCCAGCAGCACGCCAAGGATCGCGCCAACCGTCAGCGAGTGCGACCACTCGCGGTGCCATGGCAGGAATTCCAAATCCAGGTCGCCGTTGTCCATGGGCTTGAAGCCGATGGTCGGGCCGTCGAAGATGTCCACCTTCAGCGCGGCATCATAGGTCTGGATGACCTTGGCCTTGAGCTTGGCCGTGGCCACCGTGGGGTAGCGGTCTTCCGTGCCCTTCACGGGTACCTGGCCGGTGTTGACCACCGGGCCGAACTTGACTTGCACTTCCAGTTTTTCGTTGTCAATTTTGACCGAATACTGCTGCCAGAAGTCGGCGCCGAGGCGCACGGACACCAGCTTGACGCGGACGTAGCGCTTCTCGTCCACGGCCAGCGCCACCGCGCGGGCGAACTCGTTGGCCACGTATTGCGGGTCAGGGTTGAGCGGGTCGGGGGTGATGTAGACATCATGTTCGTAAAAGAAGCGGTAGAACTTGAAGTCAATGGTGTCGGGCAAAATACCGCACGCGCCGCCCAAGATGAAGAAGATCGGGTTGCCTTGCTGTGCGGCCTCAATGGCCCACGGACCGAACGAGGCGACCGCCACGCCGGACATGAAGTGTGAGAATCCTTTCATCGCGTTCTCCTGGGGTTAGGTGAGCCCGAGCCAACCGGTGATGGTCTCGCCAAAACCGGACATGTTGCAAGCAATGGGGAACAGCAAAATGCCAAGGCAGTTGAGCCGCCGCGAGCCGAACAGCACCGGCAACAGGCCGATGCCCGTGCCGACGGCCATGATGAATACGCCGATCCAGCCGGTAATGCCCCACACCATCAGAATGATGATGGCGAGGGCCACGCTGGATACGTGGCGGTAGTTGTAGCGGCTGATGAACTTTAGCGTGAGCTTGGTCAGCGGCTCCATCAGCAGATAGGCCACGGCGGAGGCCACGGCAATGCTGCCCAGAATGAGATAGTAGTCGCTGATGCCGCTGGGGGTGTAAAGGGTCTTGGCCATCCAGGCGCCGCCGCCGCGCGTCAGGTGCAGGCCCGGCACGAACATCAGGATGAAGGAGCCCACGAAGTAAATGAACTTGGAGACGCCCTGGCCCATGATGAAGATGCGCTCATCGCGCTGCGCCGTGGCGTGGCCCGCCAGCATCCCGCCCACGCCGCCGGTGACGATCGGGAAGTAGGCCGCCAGCCCGCCGCCCAGGCTGCCCGACCAAACCGAACGCAAAATGATGTCGCCATTGACGGCGAGGCTCTTGGTGACGGTTTGCTTCGGCATGTCGGCTGCGGAAATGATATTGAGCAGGCACCACGGAATCGCAAACAGGCCCACGAACGCAGGCATGATGTTCTGGAAGGCCACTTCGTGGCTGACCGGCGAGCGGGTCAGAATGATGAAGCCCAGCAGCCCCGCCAGAAAGAATGTGGCCAGCCCGGCCAGCAGGGTTTTCCACGCATCGTAGAACTTGGCCCAACCCGCGGGCCCGCGGTTGCCGCCCTTGGGCCATTCGCTCATCAGCATGAAGGTGATGATGATCCACAGCACCCAGTGCATATGCCCCTTGAGCACCTCTTGCGAAACGGGCAGATAGCGCGGCGCAAACGGCGCCACCACCAGGATCAGGAAGAACGCGCCGGCCAAGCCGCCGACGGCGGTGATCATGGTGCCTTCAAAGCCGCGGCCGTCCATCAAGTATTTCTGGCCCGGCAGCACGGTGAACATGGCCGATTCGTCCGGCGTGCCCAGCAACACCGCCGGGATGGTGTTGACCATGGACCAGCCCACGATCATTGCAGCCATCATTGGCAAATAGATTTCCGGGGCGATGGCCCACTGGGTATCAGCCAAGGCAATGATGGCCAGCACCAGCGCGCCCATCACGTTGTAAATGTGCAGGCCCGGCAGGCAGGCCAGTAAACTGGCAATCACCGTGCCGGCGAGCGTGGCAAAAAGCGCAATCCAAAAAACGGACATGGTCGGGCCTCCGGTTAGGGGATCACCATGGCGGAATAGCCGCGGTCCGCCTTGAGTTGCAGCTGGCCTTCATATTCCCCGACTTCGCCGCTGACGGCCACCTTGACGCCCTCGGCCAGCGCGCCGAGGACATCGGTGGGCACCAGCGATTCCCAGAGCACCAGATCAATGCTGCCGGAGTCGTCGGTGAGGGTGTAGGCCACGCCGCCGCGCAGCGCGCGCGGCACGCCCAGTGTGCCCTGCACCACGCGGGTTTCGCCCTTGTTGGCGGCGGTGATGGAACTCACCGGCACCGCGCGGGAGACATCCACCGCGGGGGCGGAGGCGGGGGCATCGTCCACCAGTTTGACCTTGTAGCCGCTCTTCACTTTGAGCTGCGGCGTGTCCTGATAGACTTCCACGACGCCTTCCATTTCAAACAGCGTGCCCGGCGTGGGCTTGACGGGAATGACTTCGTCCACGGCGGACCAGTACGTCACGCGCAGCGCGGCATCCTTGTCCTTGAGCATTACCGCGAACGGTTGCTTGGTGCCCTCCTGCGGCGGCTTCACGGAGTCCACCCGCCCGCGCACGCGGACGGTCTTGCCATCGAGCGCGGTGGTCACTTCGCTGACCGACAAACTGTTCGACTGCACCGAGCGCCCGCGGGAGAAATCGCGCGCCGGAGTGGCAGCGGTGGCCTTTTTCTTGGCGTAGGTGGCTGCCGCCTTTTTGCCCGGCGAGCTATAGGCCTCGGTCGGCGGGCCATCGAGGATTTCCAGATCCCCCCCCGCGGCTAGTTTGAGCTGAATCTTGTCCTGGTAGGTGTCCACCGAAACGCGCAGCCGCACATACGCGCCGTTGAGCACGTCCTTGCCCTGAATCTGGTCATATTCGCTCTGCCAGAAATTCACGGTTTGCTCGCCGCTGTCATCCTGAATCTTGAGCGCGTAGGGGCGCTTGGTGTTGGCCGGCGGCGGGAACACATCCACCACTTTGCCCGCAATCACAATGGATTTGCCCACCATGGCATCAGTGATGTTGGCCAGGCGCACCGCCGCAGCCGGCGCTCGCGTAATTTGGAAATCCTTGGTGCTGATCAGCCGCACGGAGGCTTCATCCTCCGCCACGCTCAACCCGCCGGCGAAGTTGACCTTGTCGCCCGCCTTGGGCACGCGGTCGCTGGCCGCCAAATCCTTGGCCTGCTTGGGGCTCATGAACACCATGATCACGCCGGTGCCGTCGGACACCGTAAAGCCCATGCCGCCGTTGCGGAAGGTGCGGGCATCGCTTTGCGCCTGCCCCTCAATGCGGATTTGCGCAAAGTTCATGGTCGGCGTCACATCGCCCAGCTTGACCACCGGAATCTCGCGGTACTTGGCCATGAGATAGAGCAGGAAAAGGCCGATGGTGGCCAGCAGCACCGCCGCCCAGCGCACGGCCACCAGGCTCATGCGCTTTTCGACCTTGGCGCCGCAATACGGGCACTTGCTCACCGCGCCGACAAAGCGGCCGCAGTTGATACAATTCATTTCATGGGATTGGGTTTCGTGGCCGGGGAGCGCCTGTTTGTCGTTCGACATAATCCATTACCTCCAAACCCCTGCCGCAAGGGGAACCAAAAAAACGGCATCTGTCAACCTAGCCTGTTCGACAGCAAACCGCAAAAAACAAAAGCATCCGGCGGGTGGAACGTTTTTGCGCCGGGACCCCCGCCGCGCCATTTTCATCCTTTCCATCCCGCGCGGTTCCGTGGAGAATCACCGGTGCGCTGATGAAAACAAGCAAAGGGTGGAATCACATGCGGATGATGCTTGCACAACCCCGTGGCGCCGGCCTCCAAACAGTCCGGCGGTACGTCTGGCGCCTGCTCCTGCTGGGGGCGCTCCTGGCCGGGCCGGCCCGGGCCCAGTTGATTACCAGCAACGATTGGGCCGTCGGCTATAGCCTGCCCACCCAATCGGCTGAAGTTTTCCTCAAAGGCGAATACGTCATCCGCGATATGCTCCTCGCCGGCATCAACCGCCTCTCCAATGGCAACAGCGCGGCCATTGCCACCTTCACGTTTTCCGGCGACTCCACCGAAACCGGCGCCGCCGGGCCTATCCTGCAAGCGTTGGACCACGCCTTGGACCGCGGCGCAAAAGTCCATTTTGTGGTGGATAGCGCCGTCAAGCGGTTCAAGGAATACACGCCGGGGCTCTCCCTCACACGCCTCTCCAAACGCCGCCGCAACCCGCTCGTGTTGTCCGTCTCGCCCCGTAACTCGCTCATGCACCACAAAGTGGCCATCTTCGACTACGGCCCAAGCAACCGCTGGGTGCTGGTGGCTTCCGGCAACTTTACCGGCGCAGCCAACATGAACCAATGGAATATCGCCCTGCTGGCCCGCAACGAGGAACTCTACGGCGCCTTCGCCGCTGAAATGGCCGAATTCAAGGCCCGCCGCTTTGGCGCTCAAAAACAGCAGCAGCACGACCGCACCAACTTCCGGCTGCAAGACAGTTGGGGCACCTGCTGGGTGCGTTTCGGTCCCTACCCCAAAGGCACCAACGGCGCCGTCAACGCCGAAACCGACATCCGCCGCCTGATTCACGACGCCGAAGAAGAAATCTATTTTTCCATGCACCGCTTCAACCGCGTGCCCCTGCGCCGCGATCTGGTCGCTGCCGCCAACCGCGGCATCAAGGTTGTTGGCGTTATCCCCGAAAGCGATCGCGGTACCAACCTGTTTGCCACCTCCAAGGCCACCGCCCGCTACTTTGCCGACCCCGCTAACTACACCGGCACCAACCGCGTCGTGCTGCTGCCCGCCCGCGCCAGCGCCATCAGCGATGCCTGGGATTCCGGCGAACCCGATCTGGTCCACACCAAATACGCCATCATTGACCCCAACGGACGCCGCCCGTTCGTGGTGCATGGCGCCGCCAACTGGACCATCTCCGGCCTCGTCGCGCCCGACGGCAACGATGAAAACGTCCTGATCCTGCGCCATCGCGACATCGCCCAAGCCTTCCTTGCCCACTTTCAGCGCGTGACCGCCACCACACCCCCGCCCAAACCCGCCGAGTAAAACCTCAGCCTCCCAATCGCACCACGGCAATTCGATTGAGGTTTACTCAGGAACCAATTATTAGCCCATCCTTCTGATCAAGGTCACAATCCATGACCTTGAAAAATGGCCCTGCTTTCTGAACTTCACATTGGGACTCTTTTGTAGGACGGGACTTGTTGCGGGACGAAACCTTCTTGCCGGGAAAGGCTGGAAGGTCTGTGAGACGTTCGGCATTGACGGTCGCATTCCGTGCCGCCTACCATGCCACGCATGAATACGCTCGTTCCAGCCGGCCCCAAAGCTTTTTTGATTCCTTCGCCCGGCGCGCAAGAGCCCTCCCCACTCGTAGCAGGTTGATCAACCCGGCGGCGTGGGTGAAAACCTGGGTGACATTCATCGGTTGTGTTCTGCTTGCCGCGGCAATGATCGGGTTGGTTGCCACTGCGCGATGGCACAACCAATGCGCCAACGAGGCCGTGGCAGAGTGCGAAACGGAGATCAGGCAATATCTTGTCGAAGAACTCGGCATCGCCGCGCTGTTTACATTTGAGGATCCCCAAGCCCGGGACCTCATTTCAGTCAGCGCCGCTCTGTGCCCGGGAACTGTGGCTGTTGTCCAAGAAGGCCGGCCTGCACGTCAGTTCGATGGCCGTGAACAGACCTGGCTGGCCTGGCCCTTGCCATGGGATATGCTGGGGTCCAATTTTACTCTCTCCGCTTGGATTCGTCTGGAAGAGCCGGAGCGGGATCAGGACATTTTCGGCGGCGCATACGCCACGTTGCAAACGGGGCTGCGTTATGAAAACGGGCAGATATTTTTCGATGTGCCGGCCAAAGAGCGCCAGTGCGTCAGCTACCCGTTCACCCGAACGGGCGAATTTGTGCATGTTGCGGCCACTGTGGACATGGCGTCCGGCCGCATGAGCTTGTATGAAAACGGCGAATTGAAAGCGGAA
Source organism: Verrucomicrobia bacterium ADurb.Bin018 (assembly GCA_002071335.1). Classification (GTDB taxonomy): domain Bacteria; phylum Verrucomicrobiota; class Kiritimatiellia; order CAIQIC01; family Lenti-01; genus CAZNGD01. The sequence goes on along the minus strand of MWEZ01000001.1, from coordinate 14,889 downwards.
GGGCCCGTCAAAGAGATTCTCTGGCCGCCCCTCAACTTGTGTGCGGGCAAAACCTCTTGGTACGTGGTGCGGTCGCCGTTTAGCGGCATGATTGCGGAAACCGCGCTCTGGAACCGCCCGCTATCCGCGGCGGAAATTCAAAAGCTGAGCAGCGGGGTGGGGAGCCTGCTTGCGACTCACGTCCCCCGCGCCCTCCGGTGGCGTCATCGGCTGGCCAAACGGTGGCTGGCAGTAACGCAGACATTCTGCACGGTTCAGAATGTTTTTGATTCGCGCCTGTGGCGTGCCACCGAAAAAAGCATAGCCGGGGTGCCGGCCATCCGGCTGGTGTTGAGCGACAAGGATCGTAAACATTTCCTCAACGCCCACGAGCAAAGCCGTCGTTCCGGCAGACGCGTGCTGCAAGCTGCCCGGCCGCGCCGTGTTCACGCGCTGGCGGAGGGTGCCATGCTTTCCGCCCAGCTTTGGTTGCACGGCAGCGACACCGCCTACGCGGACTTCATCCGCCCTGGGTTTGTGCTGGAATATGAGGACGGCTGTACCTTCGACGGCTGCTCCAAAATCCTGCTGCAACCGCCCGAGGCAAGTGGTTTTCTCGCGCCTTTTGTTATTTCCCGATTGGAACGCCACTTCGGCGTGCCACAGGTTAGGGACGGCCTCTGCCGGCTTTACATCAACAACACGTTGGCCGGAATTTACCGTTACTCGGATTATCGGCAAAACGGCATTATGCCCGGCGACTACCGTCGGGCTGCCGAACCATTCATCCGAACTCCAACCACGTGGAATGTGATGTTCAACACGCAACCATTCGAGCCCGTGCTACGCATCAAGTCGCGCCCTTGGCCCGGCAATCAGGCGTTGTTGGACGCGCTTTTTGAAGAGGTCAAAAAAGAGTGCCGGCCGCTGTTGTTACGCGATTTTCAAAGTCCTTTGAACACCCGCGAGATCGGTCAGCAGATCCGGCAGAATTACTACGACTTGCAGGAACAAATGCACCCCGCTTGGGCCGCAGGCCCCCCGGCGCAGCATATGGCGGATTTTCTGGATGAGTATCTAGTACTCGGCTCCAACCGCTCGCCGTTCTATCTGGAAGGCGACTTGGATTTGTCGGTCCATCAAGTTGCGGATACATCACTGGCGTGGGAAAGTTCCGCTCCGCAATGGATCTCCACGACGGGCAAGGTTCATCAGCCCACATCCGGCGCGCCCAAAGAAGTGGTTCTGACCGCCGTCATTCAGGATCCCCAACAAACCATCCGGAAGGACCTGCGTTTCCGGGTGATGCCCCGCGAAACCACCTTGCCGGCGGTTTTCCTGACCGTCACGGATATCCTGGCGAAGGATCGCCGGGTGGATGCCGTGGTGGAGTTCGCCGATCCCACATCCGGTGTCCGCCGCCTGATCGCCAGCCAGGCCCACCGTGCCGGGGTCAATCACCGCGGCAACACCAGTTATTGGGGCAAAAAGAAATTACTTTCCATCAAAACCGATTCCGCCCATGGCGTTTTTGGTGACCCGCAGGACCGGGTTCTAAAAACCATCAACGCGCGGCAGGATCCTTCGTTTTTGAACAATGGGTTGGCCTATGGCCTGTTCCGCGAATTTTCTGCGCCTGGCGCGCCGCGCTACGCGCCGCTCGTCCGACCTAGCGAGGTGTTTGTGAACGGCCACTATTACGGCCTCTACGAATTGTGTACCCGGATTGACGAGCGCCTCGTGGACGAAACACCGTGGGATGGGGAGGGGACTCCCGATATCTTCGTGTACCGCCACGAAAGCGCGCCGCCGCGCGCGCACCCTTTCCGAGTGTCCCGGCCCAGAGGCGCCGAGCATTCCTGGCATGAGCCGATTGATCAACTGCTGAATGACTTCACGAAAGCGGAATGGTTGCCGCGTATTTCGGCGCGGCACGACATTAGCAGCCTCATTGACTTGCAGATTCTCATCAACCTCATGCAAAACCGAAACGGCTATCCATTCCCATTCGCCATGCACGATGCGTTGGTGTACGACGCCACCCGCGGGCAATTATTCCATGTGCCATGGGATTTTGACCATCCCAACACCCGGCCTTGGGAGTGGCTGGCCAACAACATGATGCGTCGCATGGAGCAAGAGAATCCTGACTACATGCCCACCTTGGCCGCACGATGGTTTGCGCTGCGACAAACGGTGTTGTCCGACCATGCGCTTGAGCGTCGCATCCAAGCGTTGCGCGATCCAATCGCAGCGTATGTGCGCTGGGATTACGAGCGATGGAACTACAGCCATGGCGTCCCGCACCGCCGGCACGTGCAACACACCCGAAACGTGCTGCGCAACAGCACCGCTGCCATGGATGCCGCCTTGAAAAAATGGCTGCCCCACTATCCCGCGACAAAAAGATAGCAGCAGCCGAAGACCAGTAAACGCAAGCGCCGCCAACGCCGCAAATGGAACCTTCGCTGATTTTTAGTAGGGGTCTTGGGTTTGGCGCCTCCCATGCGGAACCACTCGGATAAAAACGCAAAAATCACTCACCAAAAATATGTCCAGACTTTATAAACTGTGGACAGTACCCTCAAAATGTCCAATTTAAAATTGCCTAAAAAATAGATGTAATAAATTGTGTATAAATGGGATGGGGATATTACAACATATGCCCAGAGTTTATAAACTCTGGATGGCATGATTCAAATGACAAAACCAAGAGGTTGGTTTGACGACGGTTATTTCCTCACCCTAGGCGGCACTATCCGACCACTGAAAACAACGATGAACTCGCAAATGGCGCGCAGTGGCGCTAGGTGGTGAGGGCGAGCATGCGGTCAATGGATTTCTTGGCGCGCAGGCGGATGTCCTCGGGGACGGTGACCTCGTAGCGCAGGTGTTCGAGGGCGGCGAGGGTGTCCTCGAGGGTGATGGTGGCCATGTAGGGGCAGCGGTGGCTGCATAGCCGGATCATCTCCTTGTTGGGATTTTCGGCGGCGATGTTGTCGGCCATCGAGCATTCGGTCATCAGGAAGTATTGCGGCGCAGGGTGCTCTTGCACAAAACGCACCATGGCGGAGGTGCTGCCGGAAAAATCGGCGGCAGCCGCCACGGCAGGGGGGCATTCGGGGTGGGCGAGAATGACGGCTTGCGGGAATTGCCGGCGGACATTTTCAACATCCTGCACGGTGAACAGGTCGTGGACTTCGCATTTGCCATGCCAGCCGATGAAGGTGTTGGCACCGGGGCAGGCGGCGGCGGCCTGTTCGGGGAAGATCACGGTTTTGCCGGTTTCGCGCGCGACGTTGCGAGCGAGGTATTCATCCGGAATAAAAATCACCGTGTCCGTGTCGAGGCTGGCAACGATTTTGGCGGCGCTACTGGACGTACAGCAGATATCGGTCTCGGCCTTAACGGCAGCGTAAGTGTTGATGTAGGCGACGACCGGGACGCCGGGAAATTGGGCTTTGAGGCGGCGGACGTCATCGGCAGTGATGCTTTCAGCAAGGGAGCAGCCCGCCTTGGTGGAGGGGATGAGGACTTTGCGCGTGGGGTTGAGAATCTTGGCGGTTTCCGCCATGAATTCCACCCCGCAAAACACGATGACACTGCGATCGGCCTTTTGGGCTTCGCGGCAAAGTTCGAGCGAATCGCCGCGAATGTCGGCAACGGCGTGATAAAGCGCGGGTTCCATGTAGTTGTGGCCCAAAATCACAGCATCGCGTTCAGTTTTTAGCCGGTTGATTTGAGCGGCCAGTTCCGCCTTGGCCCGGATTTCAATTTCGGGGACGAGGTGGCGCAAGTGCTGCATCATCCACGCCTCGATGGCGCGGACATCCGTGCTTTGCGAAATGGGATTAGTTTTCATGGCCTTTTTCCACCTATCCCGCCCACTCTACATTTGAGTGTGGTTTTTGACAAATCATGTTCATCCGGCTAGGTTGTGACGAACGCGCCCGCGGAGGCGCGGCCAAGCAGTAAGGACCACCATGACACCAACCAATGAAGCCATTTTGAACGCGCTGCGCGCGGTGATTGATCCCGATTTTGAAAAGGACATCGTGACGCTGGGCTTTGTGAAGGATTTAGCCATTCGCGATGGGGTGGTGTCGTTCAAGATTGAACTGACCACGCCGGCGTGCCCCATCCGCGATCAATTCAAGGAAGAAGCGGAGCGCGTGGTCAAAGCTGTGCCGGGCGTGACGAGCGTACACGTGACCATGACGGCGCAGGAGCGCCCGATGCGCAAGCTGGCGCAGGGCAGTGGCCTGGCCAAAACCACGTGTATTTTGGCAGTGACCTCCTGCAAGGGGGGGGTGGGCAAGTCCACGGTGGCGGCCATGCTGGCGGTGAATTTGGCGCGGCGCGGCTTCCGCACGGGCCTGTTGGATGTTGATATTTTCGGGCCTTCGGCGCCCACGTTGTTCAACTTGCATGAGAAAGGCGTGGAAACCACGGACGAGGACTACATTGTGCCGCGCGAATGGGAAAACCTGAAGGTGATGTCGTTCGGCTTTGCGCTAGGCGATGAGCCGGCGGTGATGCGCGGGCCGATGGTCTCCGGCCTTGTGCAGCAATTTTTGCATCAGGTGGCCTGGGGCGAGTTGGATTACCTGATCATTGATTTCCCGCCGGGCACGGGGGATGTGCAGTTGACCATTTCGCAGTCGGTCCAGTTGGATGCGGCGGTGATTGTGACCACGCCGCATGAGCTTTCGCTGGCGGACGTGCGCAAGGGCATCCAGATGTTCGCCAAGGTGAACGTGCCGGTGCTGGGCGTCATTGAGAACATGGCCTATTTCCAGTGTCCGGGCTGCGGCGAGCGGCACGAGATTTTTGGCAAGTCGGGCACGGACCTGCTGCGCGAGCGCTTCGGCCTGGACAACTTGGCGGTGCTGCCAGTGCGCACTGCGTTGAGCGGGCGGCTGGAAGATTTGGCCGCTGCGCCCGAGGCCGCCGCCGCCACGGATGCCGTAATGCGCGCCCTCGGCCGGCAAATGATGGCGCGCCCCGAACGGCCGAAGCCAGTTGCCACGCCGACCCACATTGAGCTGCACTGGAGTGATGGCCGCGTGGAGCGCGTGGCCAACCGCGAGCTGCGCTTGGCCTGCGGCTGCGCGTTGTGCGTGGACGAAATGAGCCGCGTGCCGTTGCTGGACCCGGACACCGTGCCGGAGGATATCCACGCCGAGGAAGTGTGGACCATCGGCAACTACGCGCTGGGGATTGCGTGGTCGGATGGACATGCCACCGGCTTCTTCCCGTTCCAGACCATCCACCAGCTTGCCGAGGCCACGCCGGCGGAATAACCGCCGCCCGCCCCCCTTCCGCGCCCCTGTTTTTGCCGGGCTGTCGCCAGAAAAATGCGGCCCGTGATTTGCGGGGCGGCCTCCGCGGGCCTACATTGGCGTGAACCACCGGAACTAAAACCATGGCGAACAAGATACAAACCGAGCAGCTCCAGCAGCGCGGCCGCGAGTATAAATACGGCTTCGAGACGGTCATTGAGCAGGACACCTTCCCCAAGGGCCTGAACGAAGACATTGTCCGGGCGATTTCCCAGCGCAAGGGCGAGCCGGATTATCTGCTCGAGTTCCGCCTCAAGGCCTACCGTTGGTGGGCGCAACAGCCCGCGCCCACATGGGCGGCGGTGGAGTTCCCGCCAATTGATTTTCAGGACATCCGCTACTTTTCCGCGCCCAAATCCATGGCGCGGCCGGTCAATGAGGCCGGCGAGGTGGACCCGATTCTGGTGCGTACATTCCAGCGGCTGGGCATTCCGCTGCGCGAACAAGAGCGGCTGACGGGCGTGGCGGTGGATGCGGTGTTTGACAGCGTATCCGTCGGCACCACCCACCAGAAAATGCTGGCGGAGCACGGCATCATTTTCTGCTCGTTCTCCGAGGCGGCGCGCAACCATCCGGAACTGGTGCAGAAATATCTGGGCAGCGTTGTGCCGCCGACCGACAACTTTTACGCCGCGCTCAACTCGGCGGTGTTTTCCGACGGCTCATTTGTGTACATCCCCAAGGGCGTCAAATGCCCGATTGACCTCTCGACCTATTTCCGCATCAACGCGCGCGAAACGGGGCAGTTCGAGCGCACGCTAATCATTGCCGATGTCGGCGCGGAGGTGTCCTACGTGGAAGGCTGCACGGCGCCGGCGCGGCCCGAAAACCAGCTCCACGCCGCGATTGTCGAGCTGATTGCGCTGGACGACGCCACCATCAAATATTCCACGGTGCAAAACTGGTATGGGGGCGATGCGGCGGGACGCGGCGGCATCTACAACTTTGTGGTCAAGCGCGGGCGGTGCGCCGGCAAACGCTCCAAGATTTCCTGGACGCAGGTGGAGGCGGGCGCTGCCATCACCTGGAAATACCCCAGCGTGGTGTTGCTGGGCGACGATTCCGTGGGCGAGTTTTATTCGGTGGCACTGACAAACAACCAGATGCAGGCGGACACCGGCACGAAGATGATTCACATCGGCAAAAACACGCGCAGCACCATCGTGGCCAAGGGGATTTCCTGCGACCAGTCGAAGAACAGCTACCGCGGGTTGGTGCGGATTGCGCCGGGCGCGGAGAACGCGCGCAACTATTCGCAGTGCGACTCCATGCTGGTGGGCGACAAGGCGGCGGCCAACACCTTCCCGTATTTGGAGGTGAGCAACCCGAGCGCCATCGTGGAGCACGAGGCGACCACCTCCCGGATCAGCGCGGAGCAGCTTTTTTATTTGCAGTCGCGCGGGCTGGACACGGAGGCCGCGGTGTCGCTGCTGGTCAATGGCTTTTGCAAGGACGTGTTCAAGACGCTGCCGCTGGAATACATGGTGGAGGCCGTGAATATGCTGGAGCTGAAACTGGAACACAGCATCGGATAAGGAGCAGGACATGTTGCGCATCAAAAAGTTGAAGGCCCGCGTCAAGGACGGCCCGGAAATCTTGCACGGCATCACGCTGACGGTGAACGCCGGCGAAATCCACGCCATCATGGGGCCGAACGGCTCCGGCAAAAGTACGCTGGCGCGGATTCTGGCGGGTCACCCGGACTACGAAGTCACCGGTGGCGATGTGCATTTCCAGGTGAACGGCGAATGGCAGGATTTGCTCGGGATGGAGCCGCACGAGCGCGCCAAGGCGGGCGTGTTCCTCGCGTTTCAGTACCCGGTGGATGTGGCGGGCGTCAGCAACGTCACCTTCCTGCTGGCGGCCTATAACGCCATCCGCCGCGCCCGCAAGGAGCCGGAGGCCGATGCGTTCGAGTTCCGCGAATTGCTGGTGGAAAAAGCGGCGCTGATTGATTTGGACCCGTCCTATCTCGACCGCGCGGTGAATCTCGATTTCTCCGGCGGCGAAAAGAAGCGCAACGAAATCCTGCAAATGGCGGTGCTGGAGCCCACGCTGGCGGTGCTGGACGAAACGGACTCCGGGCTGGATGTGGATTCGCTGCGCATCGTGGCGGAGGGCGTCAACCGGCTCCACGCGGCGCACCGCGCGGTGCTGATGATCACGCACTACCAGCGCATGCTGAACTACATCACGCCGCAGTTTGTGCACATTATGATGGATGGACGCCTCGTGCGCTCCGGCGATGCCCAGTTGGCGCACGAGGTGGAAAACCGCGGCTATGACTGGCTGAAGGAGACCGCATGAAGACCCGTTTCGTCGGGCTGGGCGAAGGCTACGCGGCGCTGTTCAATGCGCAGCGCGGCGGCGTGCTGGACCCGCCCTGGCTGGCGGGCCGCCGTGACGATGCCTTTGCCCGGCTGCAGCAAAGTGGCTTGCCCACGCGCCATGTCGAGGAGTGGAAATACACGGATATTTCCTTCCTGGCCGGCCAGACACCGGCTGCGCCGGTGGGCGACGCTGTGGCCGTGGACCCTGCGCGCCTGCCAATGTGGCACGAGGACGATCTGAACATTGTGCTGGTGGATGGCCGATTGCAGCAAGAGCTTTCGCCGGCGTTGGAGTCCGGCTTGCTCGAGTGGGCGCGCTTGGGCGATTTGGGCAAGAACCCCGAAACCACGCCGGTTGCGGCGCATCCGGCGGCGCTGTTGCACGCGGCGTTTGTACACGACGGCGTGTTGGTGCGGATCCCCGCCAATGCGCAACTGGCGCGACGGGTGCACATCCTGCTGCTCCATGCCAGCCTGACCCCGCACGCGCTGCTGGCGCCGTGGGTGGCCATTTTTGCGGGCGCCAACTCGCAGGCGCGGGTGGTCATCACGGCCTACTCGTTGAGCGATGCCGCCTGCCTGCACTTGCCGCGGGTGATGGTCAGCGCTGATTCCGAATCGAATCTCGCCATTAGCCAGGCGCAACTGCTGAACACACAGTCGTGGCAGTTGGCCACCAGCCGCGTGGAACTGCAGCGCGATGCCCACGTGGCCCATCTGGAGGCCGGGCTGGGCGCGGCGTTGGCACGCCACGACCTGACCGCCGTGCTGCTGGAATCCGGCGCGCGGGTCGAGCTGAACGGGCTTTACGCATTGGATGGCAAGCGGCACGCGGATTTCCATACGCTGATCGAGCACCGCCAGCCCAACTGCAGTAGCCGGCAGGTGTACAAGGGTATTCTGGCGGGGAAAGCAGCCGGTGTGTTCAACGGCGCGGTGCGGGTGTTTCCCGGCGCGTCCGGCACCGATGGCTACCAGCTCAACAAGGCGCTGCTGATGAGCCGCGAGGCGCAAATGTTCAGCAAGCCGGAGCTGCTGATAGACAACGACGATGTCAAATGTTCGCACGGCGCAACCATCGGCCAGATCAACCCGCAGGAGCTGTTTTATCTGCAAAGCCGCGGCATACCCGAGGCGCAGGCGCGCCACATGCTCGCGCGCGGCTTTGTGGAGGACATTATGTTCCAGCAGGGCGACGACCGCCTGCGCGCCGATTTGGATGGAGCCCTCGACCGGTATTTTGCCGCCCATGAATAAGCCCGCTCCACAACCGCTGGACCCGGTGGCCATCCGCCGCGAGTTTGCCTGCTACCGGCAGGCCGGCGCGCCGCTGGTCTATCTGGACAGCGCGTCGTCCTCGCTGAAACCCGACTGCGTGATTGACGCCGTAGCCAACCATTACCGCCAGACACCCGCCAACATTCACCGCGGGCTGTACCCCATGAGCGAAGCCGCCACCGCCGCCTATGAAAACGCGCGCGAGCAGGTGCGGCGTTTCATCAATGCGGCGGCGCGCGAGGAAGTCATTTTCACCAGCGGCACCACGGATGCCATCAATCTGGTGGCGCACGGGTTCGGCAACGCGCTGCAAGCGGGCGACGAAATCTTGATCACCGGCTTGGAGCATCACGCCAACATTGTGCCGTGGCAATTGCTGCGCGAGCGGCGCGGCATCGTGCTGAAGGTGGTGCCCATCACGCCGGCGGGCGAGGTGGACCCCACGGACTTCCGCGCAGCGTTGGGCCCGCGCACGCGGCTGGCCGCATTCACGGCGGTATCGAATGCGCTGGGCACGGAAACGCCGGTGGCGGAATTGGTGGCCTTGGCCCGCGCCGCGGGCGCCGCCACGCTGGTGGATGCCGCGCAGGCCATGGCGTGCTGCCCGGTGGATGTGCAGGCGTGGGGCTGCGATTTTCTGGCGTTTTCGGGGCACAAGTTGTTTGGGCCAAATGGGGTGGGGGTGCTGTATGGTCGTCGCGAGCGGCTGGAAGCCATGAACCCCTTCAAGGGCGGCGGCGATATGATCCGCGCGGTGACGTATGAGCGCACCACCTACAATGATTTGCCCTACAAGTTCGAGGCCGGCACGCCGCCCATTGCCGCCGCGGTGGGGCTGGGCGCGGCCATCCAGTGGGTGGAGGAGCTGGGACTGCCACGCATTGCCACCCACGAAGCGGCGCTGGTGGCCGCCGCCATCGAGCAGCTTGCCGCGCTGCCGGGCGTGGAGCTGGTGGGGCGGCCGCGCCGCCGCCGCAGCATTGTGTCCTTCCAGTTGGCGGGCATTCACCCCCACGATGCCGGCACCATCCTCGGCACCAATGGCATCGCCGTGCGCGCGGGGCACCACTGCGCGCAGCCGCTGATGGACTACCTCGGGCTGCCCGCCACGATACGCGCGTCGTTCTCGGTCTATAACACGCCGGAGGACATCACCGCGCTGCTGGCCGGCATCCGGCGCACCCAGGAGATTCTCGGATGAGCGACGCCGCCGATCTGTATCAGGAGCTGATCTTGCAGCACAGCCGTACGCCCCGGCATTTCGGGCCGTTGCCGCAGGCCACGCACACCGCCGCGGGCGATAACCCCCTCTGCGGCGACCGCTACCAAATCCGCGTGCAGGTGGATGAAAACGGCATCATCCGCGACGGCGCGTTCGAGGGCGTGGGCTGCGCCATTTCCAAGGCTTCCGGCTCGCTGCTGCTGGATGCCGTGATCGGCCACTCGCGCGACGAGTTTGAGCGGCTGTTCCAAGATTTCCATGCCGTGGTGCGTGGCGACGAACAGTCACCCGCGGCCATTGCGCGGTTGGGCAAACTGGCGGCGTTCGCAGGCATCTGGAAATATCCAGCGCGGGTCAAATGTGCGATTCTCTGCTGGCACGCCCTGCGCGGCGCGCTCGCGGGCGAGCATTCCGCCACCACCGAATAGCTGCCGCAGACGGGGCCAGACAGCCCCCGCGCGATGCTGCGCGGGGTGTTCTTTTGGCTTTGCGCGGGGCGGGGCGGGGGGTAGGATGCGCGGGATTTTTTGAGGTACGAACCAGAGTGGCGTGATGAGAATTCTATCGGGCATTCAACCGTCGGGCAAACTGCATATCGGCAACTATTTCGGCATGATGCGGCCGGCCATCGAATTGCAGCAGCGCGGCGAGGCGTTTTTGTTCATTGCCGACTACCACGCGCTGACCACCGTGGCCGATGCCGCGGCCATGCGCGAGGGCGTGCGCGATGTGGCGCTGGATTTTCTGGCGTGCGGCCTCGATCCCGAGCGCACCGCATTTTACCGCCAAAGCGATTTGCCCGAGGTGCACGAGCTGGCCTGGCTGCTCTCGAACGTGACCCCGCTGGCGCTGCTGGAGCGGTGCCATTCGTATAAGGACAAACTGGCCAAGGGCATCGCGCCCAACCACGGCCTGCTGGCCTACCCGGTGCTGATGGCGGCGGACATCCTGATTGTGCAGGCCAACGTGGTGCCGGTGGGGCGCGACCAAAAACAGCACGTGGAAGTCACGCGCGATCTCGCCATCAAGTTCAATCTCGCCTTTGGCGACACCTTCACCATCCCCGAACCGCAGATTGCCGATGCCGTGGCCGTGGTGCCGGGCCTCGACGGCCAGAAAATGTCCAAGAGCTACGGCAACACCATCGAGATTTTTGGCGACCCAAAAGCCACGCGCAAGCGGATCATGAGCATCGTCACCGACAGCAAAACGCTGGAGGAGCCCAAGGATCCGGACACCTGCAACGTCTTCCGGCTCTACAAGCTGTTTGCCACGGAAGCGCAGCAGGCCGACCTGGCCGCGCGCTATCGCGCCGGCGGCATGGGCTACGGCACCGCCAAGAAAGAGCTGGCCGATTTGCTGGAGACCTTTTTTGCCCCCATGCGCGCCAAGCGCGCGGAGCTGGCGGCCAACCCGCGCTATGTCGAGGATGTGCTGCAAGCGGGGGCGGCCAAGGCGCGCGCAGTGGCGCGCGAAACCTTGCAGCGGGCGCGCCGCGCGGTGGGGCTGGAGTAAGCCCGGCAGCCGCCGGATGGAATGATTGGGAACGCGGAGCAGGCAGGCGGATTCGCATGACGCAGGAAGAATACAAAGTCCGCCTCGACGTGTTTGAAGGGCCGCTGGACCTGCTGCTCTACCTGATCAAAAAGGACGAGCTGGACATCTACAACATCCCCATCGAGCGCATCACCACGCAATATGTCCAATATCTGGACCTGATGAAGATGCTGGATTTGAACATCGCCGGGGAGTTTCTGGTGATGGCCGCCACGCTGATGATGATCAAGAGCCGCATGCTGCTGCCGGTGGAGGAACGCCCCGAACTGGAAGAGGAAGAGGAAGACCCGCGCTGGGACCTCGTGCGCCAGTTGGTGGAATATAAAAAGTTCAAGGACGCAGCGCTGCATCTGGAATCGCTGGAGGCGCGGCGCGAGGATATTTTCTGGCGCGATGGCGCCGAAGCCGTGCTCACCAAGGAGGCCGATCTCGCCCTGCGCGATGTGGGCCTCTTTGATTTGATCAGCGCCTTCAATGACGCGCTCAAGAAAATCCAGAACGAGGAGCTGCGCGAGATTTTTGCCGAACACTTCACCGTGGCCGAGAAGATCGAGCAGTTGAGCGACCGGTTGGCGCGGGAACGGAGCTTTTCGCTGTCGGACATGTTTGCCGCCATGCGCTCGCGGCAGGAGATTGCCTGCACCTTTTTGGCGCTGCTGGAGCTGATCCGCCTGAGCCAGGCGCGCGCCGTGCAGCGCGAGACCTACGGTGAGATTTTCATCGAGCGAGCCGAAGGCGTGGTGGAGTTGGTACCGCCGGTGGTGGACCAGGCCGCGCCGGAGCCGCGTGGGAAGGAATGAACGGATGAACGATTTTGTGTTGCCCGAACTGAAACAAATCATCGGCGCCATGCTTTTTGTGCGCAAGGAGCCGCTGACCGTGGCGGAAATCCGCCGCGTGCTGCAAGCCACCGCGGAACGGCGCGGCGGGATCACCAGCGACTTCGCCAAGGCCGGCGAGGCCCTCATCCGCGAGGCTGTGGACGAGCTCTCCCGCGACCTGCGCGACCGCAAGGTGGGTTTCCACGTGACGGAAGTGGCCGGCGGCTGGAAGCTGGAAAATGATGCCAACTGCGGCCCATGGTTGCGCGTGATGCTGCAAAAAGGGCGCGGCGCGCGGCTCTCGCTGCCGGCGCTGGAAACGCTGGCCATCATTGCCTACCGCCAGCCCTGCGTGCGCTCGGAAATCGAAGCCGTGCGCGGCGTGGCGGTGGATGCCATTTTGCGCAACCTGCTGGAAATGCAATTGGTGCGCGTGGTGGGCCGCAGCGAATTGCCCGGCCGCCCGTGGATGTTCGGCACCACCCAGAAGTTCATGGAGCACTTCGGCCTGAAAAGCCTCGCGGATCTGCCCGGCACCGATGAGCTGCGCCGGATGGAAGCCGCCCAGGCGCGCGCCCGTGCGCCGCAGGCCGCCGCGGAGCCGCCGCCGGAAGACCCCAACCAGTTGAAGTTGCCGGCCATCGAAGCCGAAGCGCCGGAGACCCCCAGCGCCGATGAAGCCATAGGCACGGTCTCCGACGAGGAAGAAGACACCTTCGCGCGCGACGATATGTCCGCCGATGAAATCATTGGCGGCGAAGACGAGGAGACCGAAGCATGAGCCTGTTCACCCCCATTGCCAATTCCTGGATCGCCAACCAACGCCCGTACCAGCCGGGCCGTCCACTGGAAGAAGTGGCACGCGAGCTGGGGTTGCCCAGCATCGAGGGCATCGTCAAGCTGGCCTCCAACGAAAATAATCTGGGCCCCTCGCCGCGGGCCATGGCTGCCATGCGTGAAGCCATCCCGCACATGCATCTGTATCCCGACGGCGGCGCGTTTTATTTGCGGCAGGCCATCGCCAAAAAGTTCGGCGTGGCCGACAACATGGTCATGATGGGCTGTGGCTCCAACGAGCACATTGTGTTGCTGGCCCACGCCTTCATGCAGGAAGGTGACAACCTTGTGTGTTCTGCCCGCTCGTTCGTGGTCTATAAGCTCGTGGCCGCGCTCTACCGCTGCCAGTGCATCGAAGCGCCCATGCAGGGCATGACGCACGACCTCGACGCCATGCTCCGCGCCATCACCCCGCGGACCAAGCTCGTCATTGTGGCCAATCCCAACAACCCCACCGGCACGCTGGTGGATCAGGCGGCCGTGGACCGGTTCATCGAGCAGGTGCCGGACCATGTCGTCACGGTCTTTGACGAAGCCTACATGGAATTGGTCGAGCCGGAAATGTATGTGGACACCGTCAAGCACGTCAAAGCCGGCAAAAAGCCGGTGGTCACCCTGCGCACGTTTTCCAAGGCGTACGGTCTTGCCGGGCTGCGCGTGGGCTACGGCATCGCGCAGCCCGACGGCATTGACCTGCTCAACAAGGTGCGCCAGCCATTCAACGTCACCGCCATGGCCCTCGCCGCCGCGCTGGCGGCGCTGGACGATGACGAGTATCTTGCGGCTTCGCGCCGGATGTTGAAAGAAGGCCGCGCCCAACTGATGGCCGGCATGCGTCGGTTGGGGTTGGACCCGGTGGAATCCGTCACCAACTTTATTTTGTTCCCCTTTGCCAAGGCGGGCGAGCTGACGGCGGAACTCACCAAGCGCAAAGTGATTGTGCGCCCGATGGCCGGCTTTGGCCTGCCGGACTATGTGCGCGTCAGCGTGGGCAAGGCGGAGGAGAACGCGCAGTTTCTTGCGGCGCTGGCTGAAGCCCTCGCCGTGCTGGCCTAGCCCCGCCGCCCCGCTGCGCCGCAACGCGGCGCAGAGGGCAGGGGGCGGTGGCTGCAAAAATCAACCTTTTGGGGCCTTGGCACGGCTGAAGCTTGGGGTGGAGGATTTCTTGCGGATTTTGGCGGCGCCAAAACCAACCGGCATCTTTTCCGCGCTGGCGCGCCGCGACCGACCCCTCGCGGACACTTTTGAAGAGTTCAGGGTTCAGAGTTCAGGGTTCAGGGGCGGCAAAAAATTAGTCCCAGCCGTCCCGTTCGTCCTATTTTCTTTCCATGCCCCTTTCCTGTTTTCCTGTTATTTCCTGTTTTCTTGCTTGGTTCGGTGGCTGTTTCCTGACCTCTCCGCCGCCTTGCGGCGGTAGGTTTTCCACGCTGTGGAAAAAAATTTCCACACTCTTATGAGAAGGCATGTCAAGAGGTCCGTTTTGACGGACACCGCGTTGGCGAGTTCTTTGGGTCGCGCTCTTA